>DATLAN010000211.1:0-64938 GCA_035527455.1 Thermoguttaceae bacterium | reverse complement strand
CGGTGCCGGTGGAGACGCTGGTGCAGTACGCGCTGGCCAACACGCCCGAGATACAGGCCGCCCGATATCGCGCCCGGGCGATGGGGGCCCGGGTTCCGCAGGCGGCCTCGCCGGCCGATCCGCAGTTGATGACGACCACCTTCCTCAACGCGATCCAGACGGCCGCCGGACCGCAGGAGGTGGCGATGAGCCTCTCGCAGCGTTTTCCGTGGTTCGGCAAGCTGGCGCTGCGCAGCCAGGTGGCCTATCACGACGCGATGGCCGCGTACGCCCAACTCGCCGCCGTGGAACTGAGCGTTATCGAGCGGGTCAAGCGGGCTTACTACGACATCTACTTCCTCCAGCACGCCATCGCGGTCACCCGCTCCCTCGAGCCACGATTGGAAGAGGTCATTGAAATCACTCGGGACAAATACCGAACGAACAAAGTCGGGCTGGAAAGCGTCCTGCAGGCTCAGATCGAGCTGTCGAGCCTGAAGACCAGCTTGGTCGAGCAGGAGCAGGCCAAGGCGGAGGCGGTGGCGCGATTGGCCGGACTGCTGCACCTGCCTCCCGACGCGGCCATCCGGGCCGAGGAAACGCTCGACCGGACCAAGGTCGCCCACACGGCCCGGTTGCTCGTGGAACTGGCCGAATCGTGCCAGCCGGAGCTGACGGCCCGCCGCCGCGAAATCCGGCGAGATCGCACCTCCACGGAACTGGCCTGCCGCGAGTACTGGCCGGACGTGACCGCCAGCGTCAACTGGTTCGCGATCGGGTCGCCGGGCCTCAGTCCGGTGGCCACCGGCGACGACGCCTACTCGCTGGGCGTCGGGGTGAACCTTCCGCTGTATCGCTCCCGGCTCGACGCGGCGGTCCGCGAGGCCCAGTACAACACGCTGCGCAGCACCCGGCAGTACGAAGCCACCCGGGACAAGGTCCGGGCCGAAGTCCAGGCCCTCTACGCGCAGTTCGTGCAACACGAAAAGGTCCTGGAGATCCTCGAGTCGCAGATCGTTCCCCAGGCGGGCCAGTCGCTCGATCTGTCGATCGAAGCGTTTCGGGTCGACCGGCTGGAGTTCCAGCAACTGATCGACAGCTACAAGATGCTGCTGAAGTATCAAGTCGACAAGTACAAGCGGGAATCACTCCGCCAACAGGCGATCGCCTCGCTGGAACGGGCCGTCGGCAGCGCGCTGACGGGCGGTCCGTTCGTGGCGGAAGCGGACGTCAGGGGGCTTGACGACGCTTCGACGCCGTTACCTCCCAAATGACGTCGTCCAGATCGTATTGAAGCTCGAAATCGAGCACCTCGCGCAGCCGGGTCAAATCGGGAACCCGATGGCGGCAGTCTTCGAAGTCGTCGGCGTAGGCCTCGGCATAGCTGACGAACTCGATCGCCAGGGACGGATCGACCGCCGCGACCACCCGTCGGGCCAACTCCAGAATGCTGATCGGCTGATCGCTGCCGATGTTCAGCACGCGGCCGATCGCCTCCTCGCGATCCATCAGTCCGATGATTGCCCGAACCACGTCCCACACGTGGGCAAAGCAGCGGACCTGCAGGCCGTCGTCGTGGACCACCAGCGGACCGCCGGCCAGCGCCGCCTCGACCAACCGGGGCAGAACCATTCCGTAGGCCCCGCTTTGACGCGGCCCGACCACGTTGAACAGCCGGCCCACCACGACGGGCAATCGCTGCTGACGCCAATAGGCCAAGGCCAGGAACTCGTCGATCGCCTTCGAGGTGCCGTACGACCATCGGGCCCGATCGGTGGGGCCGAAGACCAGGTCGTCCTCCTCGCTCCAACGGGGCTTGGGATTGCGGCCGTAGACCTCGCTGCTGCTGGCCAGGAACAGTTTCGCCGTATGGCCCTGTTCCTGCCGCCGGCCGAGTTCGGCGAGAATCAGTCCGGTCGGATAGATGTTCGTCTCGATGGTGCGGATCGGGGCGCTGGCGATCAAGGCGACCCCGACGGCCGCCGCCAGGTGGTACACCTCATCCACGTCGGCCACCAGGCGACGGACCAGATCGCGGTCGGCCACCGTGCCCTTGGTGTAGCGGAAGTGGGGATGGTCCATCACGGCGGCCAGGTTGTCGATCGAGCCGGTCGATTCGTCGTCGACCACCGAGACGCGGTCTCCCCGGGCCAGAAGCGCCTCGGTCAGATGGCTGCCGATAAAACCCGCTCCGCCGGTGACCAGACAGTGTTTCACGCGTTCCCCGAAGAAGCTGCTTTGTTCCGATATTCTTGGCACCCATCCATGCAGCGTTGGCGGGACGGAAAACCGGCGGAGGGCAGGTCAGACGCACAAGACGAGCACAAACGTGGCCAAGACGAGCATCGTGGTCAGAAGCACTTCTTCCCGGGTGACTGTCTGCTTCCTGTCCATAGTTGGCCCTTCTCGACCGGCACCGGGTCCGGCGGTTGTATGAATGGGAGAGAGAGGTCGTCCTACCACCAGAAATCGGCGAATCGAGCCCGCCTCACCCGATTATTGATCAGGTCCGCTACGACCGGCAGATCCATTACAGACGGCAAGTCCCTCAAATCTTGCCGGGGAGTGCCAATCAGCCGTAGAAGGCGGACACCGGGAGTCCCGTCCGGCGCCGCACCGACTCGGCAATCGCATCGACCTCAACCGCGGACAGGGCAGCGACCCACTCCTCAGTGGGGGATCTGGCGACGGTGTAGATCTGGACCAGCTTGATGCGGCCGCCGGCGGCGACGATCTCGGCGAGCCGGTCGCAGTAGGCCGCCTGTTCGGCCGGTGAAGGGGGCTCGCCGTGAATCCGCATCATCATCGACTGGATGACGATCGGCCTGGCCCGGGCGGCCTCCGCCAGATTGTCCAGGATTCGTTGAAACGGGATTTCCGAACGGGCTACCTGCTTGAAGTACGCCTCGGTCCCCGCGTCGAGCTTCGCCCAGATTTCGCCGTCGGACGAATCGAGGATCTCCAAGCCGCGTCGCACGTTGGGCTGATGCAGCAGGCTGGCATTGGTGATCAACACCAGCTTCACTTCCCTCAGTTCCCGCTGCCGGCGGATTTCGGCGCACAGGGCGACGACTTCGTCGAAGTTCGTACACGCCGTCGGCTCGCCGTCGCCGCTTAAGGCAATATCCTTCAGATGCCGGAGCGGCTGCGGCGCGTCGCGGAACTTTCCCTCTTCGAAGAGCCGGCCTGAGACCACCAGATCGATCATCCCGGCCAGTTCGTCTCGGAGCCGCCCGAGATCGATGGGCTCCTTCCCGCAAGACTCGCTACGGTCGACCTGGCAGTAGACGCAGCGGAAGTTGCAGCTCTTGTCCCGGTTGAGATTCACGCCGATCGAGATCCCGCCCGAGCGGCGGCTCAAGACGGGATAGACGTACAGATTGCGCTGGAAGCTACGCCCGTGGGTTCCGAACAAGGTCCGGGCGGGACCGGAAGGCTCATTCATGGGTGTCGTTTCTACGCCCGCCTCAGCACCGTGAATTCGTCCATGGTCACGGTGGTCAACTCTCCGTCACAGAGTTCCAGCAGGATCACGTCGCTGAATACCTTGTCGTCGTGGTTTCGGTGGAAGTGCAGCCCGTGCCGACGGCGCTCGGTCCGGATCACCGACCCGCAGGTCGTGGTCGTCCAAGACTCGTCACCGACGGTCACAGTCTGCTCCACCTCGATACGGTCGCCGGGCTTCAATTCGTCGAACAACTCCAGGATGTAGTTCTTGCCGATAGACATCGTGCTGCGCCAGCTATCGAATCAGTTAATCCCGACTGCCATTGTGACCATCGGGCAGGTTTTGGCAAGAGTAGTTTTGCCGCGGATGGCGATCTTCTTGCGTTTCGACCCGAGCGTGGAGGCACGGAGCTTATCGCGGATACGGCAGTCGCTGGTGCGTCTCGCGCCGGGCCACCGAATCCAGGAGTTCCTCGGCACGCCGCAGCAACTCGTTTTCCTGTCCGCCGTTTTCCCCAGGCGAGCCGGCCGGATCCCGGGCGGTGAACTTTCCCTGACAATGCTGGCACACGACCGTCTTGCCCAAATACTCCACACGAATCTGCAAGCGCCGACCGCACGTCGGGCACTCTTGAATGAAGTAAGTGCAGTTGAACATGATGGCACCTCCTCTTGCCAGCGAACCATCCTTCAGCAAAGCAATGAGTATCGTCGCAACATGTAACGGTTTTGTCAATAACACCCCCCGCACCGAATGGAATGATAGTCAGTATCCGCGAATTGGTAAGACTATGCCGACTGCGGGTTATGCGTAGACTGGATACGGGTTTGCGATGGAATACCCGGGAGAAACCCTTCTTGGAAGCCGCAAGCCGCCCTCGTAACGGACGGTTCCGTCGTATACTTGCACCGATTGCTTTCGTTTCAATGTCGACGAGCGATTCGTGACGATATGTGACTGAGGGAGAAAAAATGGGCTCTTGGACCGGTGAATTCCGTCTACTCGTGGCAATCGTGTGCGGTGGGGCGGCTATTTGGTGTGCGGGTGGTGCGGGCAGTGCGACGCAGGACAAGTCCGTCCCGCCGTTCGACGAGATCCGCCTAGCCGTCTTGGAACACTTCGAGTCGATGCCCGATTATCGCCCGGGCGACATCATCACGCGAAGTGAAGTCGAGCGGCTCTTTGCCCGATTGAAGAGAATCGGGTTCGTGCCTGCGGACGGGGTGACCATTTTGGAGAAGGTGCCGTCTGAGAGCGATTTCATGGTCCGACAACTCCGCACGCCGGCCGGACGCGAGTTCATGCAGGAGATTTCGCCCCATCCGGGCGTGTACGATCGCCTCGAACGGCTCGCCGGATTGCGCCGCGGGAAGGATACCGTGGCGGAATTGATCCGGCGGGGACCGAAAGGGGCCGAAGTGATCGCCTATTTCGCCACCGATCCGGACGGCATCAAAGCGAGCAAGTTGATGTCGACGCCGACCAAGGGCGGCAAGGACTACGGCAAGTCGACCGGCCGCATCTACACGGTGAACGCGCTCTTGGAGGCACTCCAGAAGAGCCACGCCGCGCTAAGTAGTAGGCCGGAACAAGCGCAGCGCAGTTCCGGCATTTGGTGAGATGCGCAGTTCCGGCATTTGGTGAGCAAAGGTCGCATGAAGCCACGTGCCGGAACTGCGCTGCGCTTGTTCCGGCCTACTTCGCTTGTTCCGGCCTACTTCGCTACTTCGCGTCGGCAGCCGCTACTCCAGCCGGTAGGCCGCGTCGATCGTGATGTCCTCGACGGGAGCCCGCTCGAACTCAGGGAGGTCTTCGACCTCGACTTCGAGGATCTTGTCCAGCACGTCCATTCCGTCGACCACCTCGCCGAAGACGCAGTATCCGTAGCCCTCCGGCGTGCGGTCCTTGTGGTCGAGTTCTTCCTGGTTGTCGCTTAGGTTGATGAAGAAGTAGCTGGTGGCGCTGTGGACGTTGCCCGGTTGTCGTGCCATGGTGACGGTGCCGCGGCGGTTGCTCAGTCCGTTGTGGGCCTCGCAGTAGATCGACGTGCGAGCGGGTTTCTCTTTCCGATCGGCGGTGAAGGCGCCTCCGATGACCACCTTGGGCTGGTCTTTGATGAGTTGATGGAAGATCGTCCCATCGTAGTGCCCGGTCTCGACGTATTGCAGGAAATTGTCCACGGTGATGGGAGCATTCTGCCGGTCGAGTTGCAGCGTGATCTTGCCTAGGGAGGTTTCCAGTACGACCAAGGGGTGTTTCGGATCGGGGAGGGGTTCCTCCACGGATTCACCGGCGGGATCGGTGTCGGCCTGCGTGCCCTCGCCCTGGGGACCATTGATTGCTGCGGGCGTTCCTTCGTCGTCGCCCCCGCAGCCCGCCGTCATCAGCAACGTGATCGTGGCCAAACAGGCCACCGGTAGCTTCCAGTTCGCTCGCATTCCCGCGCCTCCATGCCCAGGGGCTGTCAAGAAATAAATCCGCCGTTTCGACATACGAATCGACGTTGGCTTCCCGGGTGGGCTCGAGAGAATTCCCGTAGCCGCCGGGGAGCCGTATCATCCGCGGAATTGCCGATCCGTGCAACCTCGGTTCGGCACTTTTTCCGGAAAGATAGGTAAGCTGTGTCGGATAAGGGAAAGTTGTTCGCAGGATTCCTTTCGGAAGATGTGATACAATCGAATCAGGGGTAGCCGTAGCTGACGGAACAGAAATGCACAGCCGCTGGTTCAACATCGCCGTGGTCGTCCTGTGGTTGTCTGCCATGAGTTGGCTGACGGTTGTGAAGGTCCTGCCCCCTCTCCTGTTGGGCGAACCACCCAGTTACCGTAACATCCTCGAAGCCCGAGAGGATGACGCGGCGGTGGGGTGGTCGATCGCCCAGGGCAAGCGCGAGTTGGGTTGGGCCATCAGCACGACGGTCCGGCACCCCGGTCAATTGGCCGAAATCCACAGCCGTGTCCACTTCGACGATCTGCGCATCAACGACATGGTTCACGGCTGGCTCGGTACGTTGCTGCAAGGAATCGCTCCGGGAATCGACGAATTCACGAAGTTGAAGTTGGATGCCAAGAACACCTTCACCGTCGACGCCCTGGGGCATTTGCTGGGCTTTCAATCGACCGTGCGATTCGAGCTTCCCGAGGTCGTGATGAAGACGGCGAACCTCGACCCGGGCGACATGGTGGTCAGAATGTCGGGCACGGTGGACGAAGCCCATCTCAACGTGACGGTCCGCCTGGGGAATTTGGAGTATACGGCTCCGGCGTCCCTGCCGCGCGGCGTCATGCTCGGCGACGCACTGTCGCCGCAGACGTTGCTCCCCGGGCTCAGCCTGGGCCAGACCTGGAAGGTCGAGACGTACAGCCCCAGCGTGAATCTCAGCTATGAGAGGCCGCTGGGTTACAAGACGGAACGTCTGCAGGCCACGGTCGAAGACGTGCACCGAATCCGCTGGGATGGGCACGACCTGCAGACCTGGCTGGTCGTCCTGCGCAGCGATTCCGGCTTCAGTTTCCTCGGCAACAGGCCCCCATTGGGTAGGATGTGGGTCTGCCGCGACGACTCGGTGCTCGAGAGCGGAACGGTCGTGAGACAGGAAGTGATGGTTTTCGACAAACCGATGATCTTCGAGCGGCTTCCCGGCCATCGCATAGCAGAATTGGAAAAACAGGCAGAACTCCTCGATCATTCGGGGCACACGGGCCACGGGCAATAACAAAAGCCGCTTGCGGCTTCGCACACATCAAAGAACATGATCCAGTTCGACGGCGTCACCCGAACCTACGGCCGCAAAGTCGCGGTCGATCAACTCACGTTGACCATCAGGCCGGGTGAGGTGCTGGCCTTGTTGGGCCCCAACGGGGCGGGCAAGACGACCACGATCAAGTTGCTGGTCGGACTGCTGCGCCCCAGCGCCGGCACCGTCCGCGTGTGCGACTTCGACGTCGGGGCCCAACCCCGGCAGGCCGTCCGCGTTCTCGGATACGTGCCCGACGAACCCTATCTCTACGACAAGCTCTCCGGCCGGGAGTTTCTCGAGTTCGTGGCGGAAATGCGCGGACTGGACCGGCCGGCCGTCGCCGCGAGCATCGCCCGGCAGTGCGAGTATTTCGACTTGAAGGAATTTCTGGACGACCTGGTCGAAACCTACTCGCACGGCATGAAACAGCGACTCGTCTTCGCTTCGGCCCTGTTGCACGATCCGCCGGTGCTGGTCGTCGACGAGCCGATGGTGGGGCTGGATCCCCGCAGCATGCGGATCGTCAAGGATTTGTTGCGTCGCCGGGCGGCCGCGAACAAGACCGTTTTCATGTCGACCCACACGCTGGCGGTGGCCGAGGAGATTGCCGATCGGATCGGCATCATGAACGGCGGCCGGCTGCACTTCCTGGGAACGGTCGTCGAGTTGCAGGAGAAACTTTCTTCGCGCCAGGCCTCGCTGGAGTCGCTTTTCCTGGAATTGACCGACGGCGGCAGCGGCCGTCCGATTCAAGGGCCGCCGTCGCCTTCGAACCTTGCCGGTGATCCGTCGTGAGCCAAGAACTGTCCGCCAACGCGCCGGTCGATGCTCTTGCCCTGCGTGGGACTCCCGCGCCGGCGGCGGAGTTTCTTTCGGTCGAGGCCGAATCCCGTGCTTTTTGGCGATTGCGATGCCGGCTGGCCAGAACCGTGTTGCGACAGGCGTTCTCCCGCGCCCGCCTGAGATTGTTGTTGATTTTGGGGCTGAGCCTGCTGTTGTGGCTGGGGCTGTTCTGGCTGTTCGCCAACGGCTTCTGGTTCCTGAAGATGAACATCTACCATCCCGAAAAGCACGACAAGATGGTCCGGGACGTGTTCGAGATGTTCTTCGGCGCGTTGACGGTGATGCTGGTGTTTTCCTCGGCGATCATTCTTTACGGGTCGCTGTTCCGTTCGCGGGAGATTGCCTTCCTGCTGACGATTCCGGCGCGCGTCCAGCGCGTATTCCTGCACAAGTTCCAGGAGACGTTGGTGTTGAGCAGTTGGGGGTTCCTGCTGTTGGGGAGCCCGATGCTGGTGGCCTACGGCATCGTGGCCGCCGCGCCGTGGTACTATTTCGCCATGCTGCCGGTGTTCATGCTGGCGTTCGTCTACATCCCGGCCGGAATCGGCGCGTTGTTCTGTTTGGCGATCGCCTACAAGGCCCCGGGCAACCAGGTGCGGGTGCTGATTCTCGCCGGGATCGCGGCAATCGCCCTGGCATGCTGGTTCGTGTGGTCTTTGGTGAACAGTCCGGCCCACCGCGTCCTGACCCCCGACTGGTTTCAGGAAATGCTGGATCGGACGAAACCGAGCGAAGGGCGGCTGCTGCCGAGTTGGTGGCTGAGCACCGGATTGCTGGAAGCCGCGCGGCGCGTGTGGTCCGAGAGCGTCTTGTTCCTGGTCGTCTTGATCGCCAACGCGTTGTTCTGCCGCCAGTTGGCGGTCTGGTTCGCCGGCCGAGTCTACCGGCCGGCTTACTGTGCGTTGCGCGTCGCGCCCCAGCGTCGCCGGCGACCGGTCGCGGCGAGGGTCGACCGGATCGTGTTCCTTTTGGCCGGTTTCCTCTCGCGGCCGATGCGGCTGATCATCGTCAAAGACCTGCGGCTCTTTCGACGCGATCCGGTCCAGTGGTCGCAGTTCCTGATTTTCTTCGGACTCCTGGGCCTCTATTTCCTGAACGTTCGCGTTTTCGGCTACGACATGCAGGACCTCGGCTGGCTCAACATGGTCAGCTTCTTGAACCTTTCGGTCGTGGGGCTGTTGATGGCCACCTTCACCACCCGCTTCATCTTCCCGCTGGTCAGCCTGGAAGGCCGCCGGTTCTGGATCCTCGGCCTGTTGCCGGTCCGCCGCGAGACGGTCCTCTGGGGCAAGTTCCTGTTCGCGGCGGGCGGCTCGATTCTGCCCTGTTCGGGTTTGATCCTCTTGAGCGACGTGATGCTGCGCGTCCCGCCGATGATCCTGGCCAGCCATCAACTGACGTGCATGATCCTTTGCGTGGGGCTGTCGGGCATCGCGGTGGGATTGGGGGCCCGGCTGCCGAACCTCCGCGAGCAATCCCCCTCGCGGATCGCGGCCGGCTTCGGCGGAACGCTGAACTTGACGATCAGCACGCTCTACATCCTGGCCGTGGTGCTGCTGACGGCCGTGCCCAGTCATTTCTATCTGGCCCATACCCACCTGGTCACCCGCCACGGGCGTGCCGCCGGCGTTTTGTCCCAACGAGCCGCGATCGACCGGTGGCTCGAGTTCTGGCTCATTGCCGGGACCATCGGCAGCGTCGTGCTGGGCATCCTGGCCGTGGTGATTCCGCTACGAATCGGCTTCAAAGCCTTCCGGCGGATGGAATTCTGACCCCCCCCTCAAAGCCGCTTGCGGCTTCGCAGCCTTGTTAATCCTCAATCCCACGCCGCCGGGAAACTTCTTGCCCCGATCGTTCGTCCTATGATTGTCGGTCGGCCGATATCGGTCCCCGGCCTAACCATAGTGGGGGGGCAGCCAATTCAGGGAACCATTCCATGCGAACCCAAGCATTTTGGCCGGCAACGGCGCTTCTCGCCGTGCTGACCGTCGAAGCCGTGGCTGCCGTTGACCTGGTAACCATCCCCCGTCGGGAGGGCACCCAGCTTACCATCTACAATTCCGAAGACATCACCATGGTCCGCGAGCACCGGCTGCTGACCGTCAAGCCGGGCGTGAATCGCATCCAGTTCTCCTGGGCCGACACGCTGATCGATCCGACCAGCATCGACTTTCGGATCCTCGACCACGTGGACGAGGTCGACCTGATTGACACGACGTTTCCCGCCGGGCGCAACGACGCCCTGCAGTGGAACATCCAGAGCCGCTATTCGGGCAAGATTCCCGTCGAGATCCGCTACTTCACCAGCGGGATCACGTGGCAGGCCGACTACGTGGGCATCGCCAACGAGGACGAGACGAAGTTGCAGGTGACCGGCTACGTCCGCGTGCTGAACAACTCGGGCGAACTCTACGACAACGCCCAGACGCGGCTGGTGGTGGGCACGATCAACCTGGTCGAGAAGATCGCCGACCTGGCGCAGCGGCCGGCCCCGGGCGAGTGGAAGACAATGGACGAATCGCGACGCCGCATGGTCCACGAAAAGTTCAGCAAGGCCGCGGAAAAAGGCGAAGCCCTGTCCCTGGATCTGGCGGATATGCCGGAGCTGGTGCCGGAAAGACAGAAGCAGGTCGTCAAGGAGGGCCTCTCGGAGTACTTCCTTTTTACGATCGAAGGCCGCGAGGACATTCAAGACAAAGAGCCCAAGCGGCTGGTCTCGATGAAAGTGGCCGACGTGCCGCTGGAGTGCTTCTACAAGCTGACCGACCGCGACGGGGGCGCGCAGTTCACCAAGTACTATCGCTTCAAGAATCTCAAACTGCTCGACGAGGAGGGCAACGAAAAGGACCTTTCGGCCATGGAGAATCTGGGCCTTTCGCCGCTGCCCGACGGCACCGTGCGGCTCTTCTCGGAGTATACGAACAAGGACCTGGCCTATGTCGGCGGCACCACGACCAAGTACGTGCCCATCGGCGACCGCGTGGAAGTCAACGTCGGGCCCGATCCGGATATCACCATGGTCCGCCGTCTGAAGGACCAGCAGATCACCAACGTCGTCGCCCGGCAGTACAAACGCCGATTGGATAACCTGTACGTGCTCTACTACGACCTGATCGACTACGACGAGACGTTCGTCTACGAGGAGGAAATCGTCTCGGGCAAGCCGGTCGAGGCGAAGACCGAGATCGAGCGGCGGTTCGACGCGAACGTGGTTCTCTGGGGAAGCGAGGGGCAGCCGGAAGACTGGAATTCCAACGAGCCCGGCGCGTACGCCGACCTGCACCAGATCGAAGGGCGGGTCGAAAAGGTCGACCAGAACCACGTGAAGTACTTCCTGGACCTGCAGCCGGGCGAGAAGCGGCTGGTCACCTACTCGGTGACCTACAAGCGTCGCAAGGTGAGCCCGGAACTCAACCAGGAAAAGAAACGGGAACCGCTGTGACGAACGCCGCCGGGCAGGGCCCCCCTTGCATACCTCCCAGTTCTCGCTATTCTATGGGAGGTGCTTTCCAGCAAGGATCGGTCCATCCAGAGGCGATCGAAGATGCCCTATCGCCACAAGCTCCAGGCCAGCCGATTCGAGTTGAAGTTCATCATCGACCGGCAGTGTGCGGCTGCCGTGCGAGACTTCGTCCGCACGTACCTCGTGCCGGACGAGCACGCCCGGCGTAGCGCGGAGAATTCCTATCCGGTCAACAGCCTCTACCTGGACTCGGCCGATTTGATCCTGTTTCGCCAGGCGGCCGTGGGCATGAAGAATCGCTTCAAGCTCCGCATCCGGTTCTACGACGACCGGCCGGAGAGCCCCGCGTTTCTGGAAATCAAGCGCCGCATCACCGACGTGATTCGCAAGGAGCGCGCGGCGATCTCTCGCGACGGAGTACGGCGGCTGCTGGCCGGCCGCCGGCCCGACGCATCGCACGTGGTGCGAGGCAACGACGAGGAGAAGTCGGGGATCGCGCTTCAGAACTTCTGCAGCCTTTACGACTCCATCCGCGGCCAGGCACGAATCTACGTCTCGTACGTGCGCGAGGCCTACGTTTTGCCCAACAGCGACCAGGTCCGCGTGACGTTCGACCGCGAGTTGCTGGGCGCACGATTCCATGAGGACACGTTCCTCCTCCCGCCCTCGCACGGCACGCGGCCGAACGTCGGCGGCGTGATCCTGGAGTTGAAGTTCACCGACCGCTTTCCTCCCTGGATGCAAGAGTTGGTGCAAGCCTTCGATCTGCGCCGCCGATCCGTGCCCAAGTACAACATGTGCATCGAGGCGATGGGGTTGCAGCCGTCGAATCGAATGGGGTGAGGGGAGAGTGGAGAGTGGGCCGCTCGCGGCTTCGCAACTAAGCGAGAGGAGAGAGGAAACGCCCCCGCACTGCGTTGCGGGGGGGGAAACCGGAGTCGTCAACAGCAGCCCGGAACGATGATTGCAGACCGCATAAGTGCCGTCACTGCGAACGACTGAAATACGTCTTCAAGCGGACGCGCGTTCCCGCTAAAATGCCCGCACTCATCGTGCCGCGACAACGAGGGTATCCACCGTTTGGGGGCTGCGAGGTCGTATGCGTTTCTGGCGTAGTCTCTGCGAAAGCCCGGCCGAAACGTTCCCGAATCGTCTCTCGGGCGATACGGTCGGTGCCGTTTCGCGCCGTCGGGTTCTGCTGGCTTTGCTGGTGCTCGTTTGTCTGGTTCCACGCGTCTGGGCGGCCCTGCGGTGGAACATCCTCTGGGCAGATACCGTCACCTACCTGGAAGCCACCGAGTCGTTGGAACGGGGCGATCTCGAATCGGCCTTCTCCGTGCTGGGGCTGAACGTCTATCCGATCATCCTCTTGTGGCTGCGGCGGCTCGACGTGGATTGGACGGCCGCCGGCGAGTGGTGGAGCGTCGCCATGGCCACGCTGGCGGTCCTGCCGCTTTTTGGCTGGGTGCGGCGACAGTTCGACGACCGCGTGGCCGCGGTTGCGTGCCTCTTGTACGCGTTGCATCCGAAGCTGGTGGCGTTCTCTCCGCTGATCATCCGCGATCCGACGTTCTGGTTCCTGTTCCACCTCACACTCTACCTGGCATGGCGGGCGGCCGTCGAAATCCGCTGGCGGCTCTTCCTGGCGGCCGGAGCGGCGCTGACCTTGGCCGTCCACACGCGTTCGGCGGGCTGGGTGTTGCTGGTGCCCGTGATCCTTTGGCCGGCTCTGCGGGTGCCGAGTGCCGCCGGACGACGTCGCCGGCTCGTGTTGGGCACGATGGTTTGCGTGGCGGCGATTCCCGTCTCGGTAGCCGTAGTGAACGCGACGTGGCTGCGCGAGTGTCCTCGCTGGGAGATGGCCCGCGCTGCGCACAAAAACATCTTGCAGCGTTGGTACGAGTCCCTCGACGAACCGCTCGCCCCAAAACCCTCGGTTCTTCAGCAAGAAACGGCCGCCCCGAAGTACCCGGCACCGCTGAACGTGCCGCCGTCCGGCTTCACGCTGCTGCGAAAACTGGCCGTCCGGTTCGTCAAGGCCTACACGTACGTTCCGCTGCTGTTGGCGCTGGCGGGCTTGTGGGGTTGGCGACGCGTTTTCTTCCGGCGAGACCATCAGGTCGTGTCGCTGATGGCCCTGCTCATGCTGGCAATGATCGGCATTCGCTATTCTCAGTACGGGCTCGACATCCGGTACTTCCTGCCGGTGGTCTGCGTTTCGTTCCCGTGGATGGCCCTGGGACTATCGGCGACGATCGACTGGATTGCCCGAACGACGCAACGGCGGATCGCGTGGAGCCCGAGGCGTCGCGTCTGGCTGGCGGCGGGGGTCGTGGTCGCCGTCGTGGCGGCCGGCTCGTTCGATATGAAGACTTCCGCCGGGCCTCTGATGCACCAACGGGCCGAGTTGGGAGGCTGGATCCTCCAACGCTTCGGCCCGAACCGCAGCATCGCCGCCGAGGCCAACGCAAGAGAACTGATCGTGTACTATGCCCGGGGAAATTTCGTCGGCAAGTCCCGATTGAGCGTGATCAGGGACCTGCGGCCGGACCTCGTCGTGCTCGAAAACAATCCCTGGAACCGCGACTACTGGGCCGCGTGTTCGGAAACCCTGGTGAGCAGAAGGGGGCTTCGCTACGATCGCGTCGATGAGGATCGCTTGCCGCCGGGATGCCGGGACGTCCTCGTCCTGGTCCGCCGTGACGAGGGATTGGCGAATCGGTAACGTGCCTTTTCGGTTTGTGGCCGCAACCAAGCGGCGGGCAAGCCCGCCCGCTAAACGTTGCTATTACAATTGCCCCTTACGCGGCCCGGGCTCGCACTCCGGCCACTTCCCGGTAGATGGCCAGGATTTCGTCGCAATTGCCGTCCAGCGTGTGCCGCAGCGCCGTTCGCCGGGCGGCTTCTCCCATCCGCTCCCGCCGCGTCGGATTCAATAATGTACGCAAACGGTCGGCCAGCGCCGAATCGTCCGCCGGATCGTCCAGCAGGTAACCGTCAAGGCCGTCGGTCAACAGCTCGCCCGCCCCGTTGAACCGGGTGGTGACGCTCGGCAGTCCGCTGGCCGCCGCTTCGAGCACGCCGAGACTGCACGGGTCGTAGAAGGTCGGCAATACGTAGGCGTCGGCCGCCGCGTAGTAGGGCACCGGGTCCTCGATCGATCCGAGGAAACGGACCGCTGCGGCCGCCTCGCAACGTTGCGCCAGCCGCACGAATTGCCCGAGGTGTTTCCCGCCGACGACCGCCAGCCGCACGGGGGCACCTTGCGTCACCAGACGGCCCATCGCCCGCAACGCCGTGGCCAGCCCCTTGCGATGGAAGTCGTGGCCGACGAACAGAAACAACACCTCCTCGCGGCGAACTTCGAGTTGACGGCGAACGGCGTCGCGGTGCAACGGTCGGTTGGCGGGCGAGAATCGCCGGGTGTCCACGCCGTTGTAAACCAGCCGGATCTGCTCGGGCCGAACGGCGTGGTAACGCCGGTAGTCCTGCGCGACCATCTGCGACAACGCCAGCACGATCCGCCGTGGATCGGCGAACTGCCGGCGGCACAGCTTCCGGAAGGTGCGGTAGCGCGGCAAGAAGCGAATCAGCAGCCTTTTCACCGGCCGGGCCCAAGGAGGCAACAACAGCAGCTTGCGTTCCCACTGCGCAAGCCGCGAGCCGTCGTGCGACTCGAAGACGTCGCAGCACCATCCCGCGCCCATGTCGTGAATCACGTCCAGCGTCAACGATTGCAGGCAGCGTTCGGCCGCCGCGGCGAAACCCAACCGGGTATGGGTTTTCCCCAACGCGTGAGCGACGATCGGCAGCGAAGACGTGGTTGGCGAGAAGCTCTGTGCCACCACGTGGACCTCGTGGCCCCTGGCCAACAGCCCGCGGGCGAACTGGAAAGTCCATTGCTCGGCGCCGCCCCGCCGGGGCTCGAAGTGTGGGATAACCAGGCCGATTCGCATCATTGTTTGCGCAAGAATAACTTGTACACTTTCTTGGCGAGGGTGGCACGCCCTGAGGAACGAAGGGCGTGGTTTGGCCGATTTTCCACGCCCTTCGTTCCTCAGGGCGTGCCACCCCATTGTACAGGTTGTTTTTGCGCGGGACCTAAGCTAAGCCGACTCCTGATCAGGGCAAACGGATCTGGTGTTGCGCCCCGGCGGGACGAAACTCGAGCGAAAGGCCCCGTGCGGCGGAAGTGCGCACGGCGTGGCCTCCAGTCCGCCGGGAAGAAACCGCTTCTTCATAGACCGCCAGGATTTCGTCCACGTTGCGATCGAACGTGTGTTCGGCTGCCGCTGCTCGTGCGGCCCGACCCATCTCCTGCCGCAGGGAATCGTCGAGCATCGTCCGCATCCGGCTGGCCAGTAGCCCTGCGTCGGTCGGATCGGAAAGCAGCCAGCCCTGCACGCCGTCCTCGAACAGTTCCGAGGCGCCGTTGAGCCGCGTGGTGATGACGGGCAGACCGCAAGCGGCCGCTTCGAGCACCACCAGGCTGCAGGAGTCGTAAAACGTCGGGTGGACGTAGACGTCGGCCGCGGCGTAATAGGGGACGGTGTCGTCTTGGGACCCCACGAAGCTCACGGCGGACTTCACACCCAGCCGCCTGGCCATCCGCTGCCACTTCGCGATGCGTTTCCCGCCCACGACGGTCAGGTGGATGGGCCTGGATTCGTTCCCGAGATGCCGCATGGCGCGAAGGAGCGTGGCCAGGCCCTTCAGTCGGAAATCGTGCGCCACGATCAACGCACAGACCGTGTCGTCGCCGATTCCCAATTGCCGGCGAACGCTCCGGCGGAACTTCGGCCGGTGCTCCGGCGAGAAGCGGTTGGTATCCACGCCGTTGTAGACGATCCGGATGCGATCGGACGGCACACGGTGCAAGCGCTGGAAGTCGTCGGCCACCAATCGCGACAGGGCGAGCAAGACCTGTCCGTGGTCGGCGTATTGCCGCTGCATCAGCGCCCGAAATTGCCGGTGCCGAGGCAGCATCCCGTCGATGCGGCGTTTCAGAGGTCGCAGGCACCGCCGGTACAACAACAGTTTCCGCTGGGCCATCGCGGCGAACGAACCGCCGTGCGGCTGGAACACGTCGCAGTACCAGCCGGACCCCATGTCGTGGATGACGTCCGGGGCAAACGACAGCAGTTCCGCTTGGGCCGCCTCGGCAAAACCCAGCCGGGATTTCGCTGACGGGAGCGGGTGGGCCACGATCGGCAAGTCGCCAGCCGGCTCGGCAAAACGGGAAGCTACGACGTGGACCTCGTGACCCCGATCGATCAGTCGGCCCGCAAGCTGACAGGTCCAGTATTCCAGGCCGCCGCGCCGGGGATCGAAACGCTCCAGTACCAGGGCGACTTTCATCAGAGGTTAGGGGTTAGGGGATAGGGGTTAGGGGTTAGGGATTGGGGATTGGGGGTTGGGGATTGGGGGCTTGTGAAGGAACTGTTTAGCGGGCGGGCTTGCCCGCCGTTTGGTTGCGGCCAAGGGTCGCGCTGGGGATTGCGGGTTCGGGGCTGGGACGGGAGGGCATATCGACGGCCGGCCGGCACAGGCCACGGTTGATTCGGCAGGAGCATCGATGTTCTCTTTTCCTGCTCGCCGACACGTCCAGTTCCCAATCCATAACAGGGCCTGCGGCCACGACGAAACGGCGGGCAAGCCCGCCCGCTAAACGGTTCCTTCACAAGCCCCGAGTCCCCAGCCCCGAGTCCCCTCACGCCGCCTTTACCGACGTGCCCTCTTCCAGCAGCTTCACCACTTCCGCGTACACCATCTCGACGGAAAGCCCCCGCATGCACTTGTGGTGCCCCAGAGGGCAAACGCGCCGACGGCATCCGATGCAGTCCAGGTCGAGGCAGAGATTCACGGCGCGCTGCGTGGGGTTTTCGCTCCAGATGGGCAACAGCGGTCCGAAAAGCGTTACCAGGGGCTTGCCGAAAGCGGCCGCCACGTGCCGGGGACCGCTGTCGGTCGAGACCATCAGCCGACTCTGCCGCATGCAGGCCTTGGCCGTGCCCAGGTCGAGCGGTTGGTCGGCCATCGAAAAGACCCGCGGACGATCGGCCAGCCGTACGATCTCTCGGGCAGTCTCCTGCTCGTCGGGTCCGCACATCACCAGCACGTCATGGTCCGTCTGCTCGACGACCCGCCGTGCGAGTTTCCCGAAATACTCCACCGGCCAGAGCTTGGTGCCTCCGTAGGCTCCGCTGCAGTTGAACGCCAGCACGCGCCCGTCGTCCCTCAAGCCCAGACGCTCGAAGACCCCGTCGGCCTCACGTTCCTCGGCCTCGGTGGTGGCCAGTTCCAGTCGCGGCGACTCCGGACCACAACCGGCGGCCTTCGCCAACGCCAGAAACGTGTCGACCACCGGAACGGGCACCAGCCGGCGACCGGCACGCCGGTAGTGCAGTTTTCGCGTCAGCAACGGCCCGCGGAGGTTCCGAACGTAGCCGATCCGTTCTTTGACGCCGCCCAGGTAGGCCACGACCGCCGGGCGGAGCGAATGGGGCAGCATCAACGCCATGTCGAACCGACGGCGTCGAAGCCGCCGAGTCAGTGCCCAGGGTCGGAGACCGGAGTCCTTCGATCGCGGGTCGTAATGCCATTGTTCGCTCAGCCAGTCGGTCCCGGCCAGAAGATCGGCCAAATACGGCCGCATGATGCCCACGATGAGCGCGTCGGGGCCGAGGTGACGCCGCATCGCCCTAAGCACGGGCGTGGCCATCACCAAGTCGCCAAGCCAGTTGGGCAGGAAAATGGCAACTTTCATGCTCCTCCTTGGACACCGGACGATGAGCGCGTCCGCGTCGAAGTCACACGCGGGGTGTTTGTTGCCCCTCCGCAAGTGAAACCAGGGGGTCCGGGGTATCCAGGAAGACCTCTCGCCAGCCTCGTTGAGCGAGAAGAATACCGCAAGCCTCTCACGGGACCAATAGCAGATTCTTGTAGGTCAGGGCTTGCCCTGACGGCTTCTCTTGCTCGATTCCTTCTCTTGCTCGATTCCGTCAGGGCAAGCCCTGACCTACGGAAGATGAAAAAAACCCGCAAGTCGCCGCCAGGTTACCCAAGTTCACTTGCTTCAATGGGCGGATTCCCGGTACGCTTGGCACTTTCGTGGAGAAAGCCGAATTTATCTTGAACAGACTTCTGCCGAGGGGGGAGTATCGCGATGAAATTGGCCCACCTATTGAGTCTCCGCCGGTATCGACGCTGTCGTTCCCTATTCCGCCGCCCGCTGGCCGCCCATCTCCAATTCGCGCTGGCGCGGCGGAGACCGTCCGAGCTGCAATTGCGTGAAGGAGGCACTCTCAGACTGCCCAGCGTGAGGGATTGCAGGCATTTGTTCGATTGGGTACTCGCGGATTCCTCTGGTGCACGATTGGCGCTTGTTGAAGACGGACTCATGGAATTGCAGGGCCTGGAGTTCAGCGTGCTCTTACCCCCAACGAGTTCCTTCGCTTTTTGCGAGGTGTTCCTTAACGACACGTATCGTATCAACGCTATTCGTCGACCTTTGGGAATCGTTATCGATCTGGGTGCGAACGTCGGGTTGTTTGCCGTGCGGATCGCGCCTCTGGCGCAACGTGTCATCTGCGTCGAACCGGTAGGAGCAAACCTGAGCGTTGCCCGAAAGAACGTGGGCCGCATGGAACGGCAATACGCGGATCGCGTGACGTTCCACCAGAAGGCCGTGGCCGGGGAATCGGGCTGCCGTGCACGGATCTTCCTCAGCGACGTCAGTTCGGGAGCGCATTCGACGTTCCGGGAGCACACGGCGGAATTGAAGGCAAGCAGCTATGAAGACGTTTCGACTATTTGCCTTCCCGACTTGTTTCAGCGGGAATCGGTCGATCACTGTTCTCTTCTCAAATGCGACGTCGAGGGAGCGGAGTTCGACGTATTCCGAAGCGCTCCACGAGAGACTTTGATGAAGATCGATCGGATTGTCATGGAAGTGCACCCGACCGTTTGCGATCAAGGCTCGCACCTGGTCCGAGAGCTTCGCGCAACCTTGGAACTGGCAGGTTTTCGCGTCAGCCACGAGCCGCTGTTCAATCGCCGCGGAAAGCCGAAACGCGCGGTCATGCTTTTTGCGACAAGACGGCACCGATCCCTGGCTCCCCCAGCTGCCGCTTCGATTGACGCGTACACCTCAACCCCAACGATGCACAGGCAGTTGACCATGGCGACGGAAAACGGCATCCGGTGGCCTCACGTAGGGAGTCGTCCGTGCGAATCCTGATCCTGTGCGAGGTCTTTCCGCTGGTGGGCAGCACTCGGGCGCTGCAGATGGCCCGAGTCGTCCGTGCGCTCCACGAGTACGGCGCCGGCATCCACGTGATCTCCGGAACGGAGACCGGCAGAATTTCTACCGCTCGGCAGAGCAGGAGAAACAGCCCGCACGGCCTGGAGTATATCCCGTACTTGAAGCCGTACGGATCCACTGGCGTTTTTGCGAGATGGATGAATCGGATCGGCACCGGACTCTCCAAGACGAACAGAAGTCTCGCCAAGTCGATCATGCGATTCCCATTCATCGCCGAAGCCGCTCGACGGGCCGGTGCGGCCGTCCGGGATTTCCGCCCCGACGTATTGCTGACCGTCGCCGTGCCCATGGATTGGCATCGCGTCGGCCTGAAGATGAAGAAGAGATTCCCGGATTTGCCATGGGCCGCTTTCTACAGCGATCCGCGGCCGCTTAGCCTGCTGCCGAAACCGTATCGTCGCCGCGCGCCGGGAAACTACCGCAAAGTTCTCTTGAACCGAAGAATCTTGTGCACTGCTGACGCCGTGCTCGCTCCCAACAAGTACATGCTTGATTGGATGGAGGCGAAACTGGGCGTCTCCCTGGCCGACCGCAAACACGTCGTTCCACATTGCGGACTGAGGGCGACCCCGGCACCCTATCCGGAGGATGCGCGCGGTTGGCTGTTGCACGTCGGCCGTTTGGACAAAACCCGAATCAGTGCCGATCTGCTCGAGGCCGTCAAGAACGTGGCCCGGAAGTTCCCGCGTGTCTTCAAGGGGTTGAAGTGCGTTGGCTGGGTAGGGCGCGAACTCCGGTCACTCGTCAAAGCACTCGACATGGAGGACCTCGTCAGAATAGTCGGAACCGTCTCTCCGGAGTCGGCCTGTTCGATGATCGCGGCCGCGGACGTCAATCTCGTATCCGAAGCGCCGATGGAAGTGGGCTGCTTTCTGCCGAGCAAGTTTGCCGATTGCGCCGTCGCTGGACGGCCCATCCTGGCAGTCACTCCCGAACCCAGTGCCGTTCGCGATTACTTGAACACGTACGGCGGTGGGATTCCCGTGACGCACGATCGTCCGCAAATAGAACGGGCATTAGCGGACCTGTTTCTCCGCGGAGAGCCTCGAAGCACGTCCGAGACGGATGCGTCGGGATGCGGGGAAACGAGACTGGCCGAGCCGTTCTTGCCGGAGTGCGTCGCCCGCGAGTATCTCGATGCCTTCGGGAAAATCGCAAGGCCGGCTGGACGAATCAGACGAAAACGAACCGTCGCATCCCTTCAGAACCCGTGAGGCATTACGAATGCGTCAGCGACTAACCGTATTGATCCCGTGCAAGAACGAACGGAGGAACATTCGCGCATGCATCGAGTCGGTGCAGGGTATCGCCGACGAAATCCTCGTGGCCGACTCGGGCTCGACCGACGGCACGCTGGAAATCGCCCGCCAACTGGGCGACTGCCGGATGATCGAGCGGGAGTACGTCAGTCAGGGCGATTTCCTCAACTGGGCCATTCCCCAGGCCGCCAACTCCTGGGTGATGATCGTCGACGCCGACGAACGCGTCACACCGAAGCTCGCCCAGAACATTCGCAACGTCCTGGCGGATCCGCCCGAAAACCGCGACGGCTACTGGGTCTCCTTCCAATGCTTCTTCATGGGGCATCCGCTGCGATTCTCCCGATGGAACACCGACGCGATTCGCCTGGTCCGGCGCGACCGGTGTCGCTACGACAAATGCCGCGTGCACTCGGAGTTCTGCGTCGAGCGAAACCGGCTGGGCAAGCTCCGGGGCAAGCTGCTCCACTACAGCTACTGGACGTACGACGAATACTTCAGAAAATACGAACAGTACACGCGACTGGTGGCCCAGGACATGTGGGACCGGGGAAAGCGGACAGGCTTCAGCGGTCTGCTGTTGCGTCCGTTCCTGCGGTTCTTCCAGTTGTACGTACTCCGTCTGGGCTTTCTCGACGGACTGGCCGGCCTTCAGGTCTGCATGCTTACGGCGTTCTATAATACGTTCATCAAACAAGGCCGCCTTTGGGAAATGGAACACAGCCGCCGGGAGGCCGATTCCCGAATTCTCGCCCCTTCCAAGCTGGAAAACGCGTCGGATTCCGAAGCGCCCGACGGCCGGCACCAGGCGGCCTAGCCTGCACTGCCCGTGATAGACCGCAGCCTTCCATTTTCGACTGAACCAATACACGCTTCGGACATTGGGAAACGATCCCGACTTCCGGGGGATTTCATTGAGGGGTATCGAAGCGATAGCTGGGCAACCGATAGGAATTGCACGGGGCTTGGACCAAAAATTTTGCGATTCGGGTGATTTTCGCCAGCGGGCCGTTGACCGCCTTGCCGAATATTGATATTCTTTGAGGTTCTCCGTCTACAGGGCGGGGGTTTCCTTGGCAATTTGGAATTGGAATCGGAGGATGACCGTGGCCGGTCAAACCAAAGAGATCATCCGCATTCGGATGGAAGCCTACGATCACGCGATCTTGGATCAGAGTGCGACCGAGATCGTGGATACCGCGAAGAGGACCGGCTCGATAGTCCACGGCCCAATTCCCCTGCCTACCCGCATCGAGCGTTACACCGTCTTGTCCAGCCCCCATGTGGACAAGAAAGCCCGCCAGCAGTTCGAGATTCGCACCCACAAGCGTTTGATCGACATCATGCAGGCGACGGCCAAGACGATCGAGGCATTGAACAAGCTGAGCCTGCCGGCCGGCGTGGACATCAAGATCAAGGCAACCAGCAGGCAGTAGTTTCAAAAAACATCAGTTTCGGAAAACATCGATTTGGCGTTTGCAACCAGGCTGCTTGGGTGTAGACATATGAGTGGAAGCCTGGCGGGTAAAGCCGGCTTAGGGCCGGAGGTTCCCCCCCGGCGACGTGAAAAAAGGTAAGTGCGATGGCAGTTGGATTGCTCGGCCGAAAGGTCGGGATGACCCAGATATACGATCCCACCGGAAAGGTTATCCCGGTAACCGTCATTCAGGTGGGGCCATGCCACGTCTTGCAGGTCAAGACGGAGCAGAAGGATGGATATGAGGCCGTCCAGATTGGGTACTCCGACAAACCCCGTCGCCTTGCCATCCGCAGCCAACGCGGGCACGTCGCCAAGCTCGACAGCAAACGCCAGAAGCGCCGTGCGGCGACCGGCGTGGAACCGGTCGTCAAGGCCGGCTGCGAGCCCAAGCGATTCGTGCGCGAATTGCGCGGCTCGATCGACGGCTATGAGGTCGGCCAGGAGTTGAAGGCCGACGTCTTCGCCGAGATCAAAGCGGTCGACGTGATCGGCACCAGCAAGGGCCGCGGCACTGCCGGAGTGATGAAGCGGCACAATTTCCACGGCCAGCGCGCCAGCCACGGCGTGAAGAAGTGTCACCGGCATGCCGGCGGCACGGGCTGCAGTGCGAGCCCCAGCCGGGTCTTCAAAGGCAAGAAGATGGCCGGCCATTACGGCAACGCCCAGTGTACGGCGAGGAACCTGAAAGTCGTTCAAGTCGACGTCGTCAACAATTTGCTCGTGGTGCGTGGGGCGGTCCCGGGACCCAGCGGGGGGTTCGTGATGATTCAAGAAACCAATAAGCTTTGACGGATATGGCCACCTTACCTATTTACGATCGGACCGGAGCGGAAGTCGGCACCTGCGAGGTCGACCCGGCTCAGTTGGCGCCGCGGATCAACAAGCAGTTGTTGCACGACGCGGTGGTTATGTACCAGGCCAACCGCCGCCAAGGTTCGGCGAAGACCAAGAGCCGGAGTGAAGTCTCCGGAACGACGAACAAGATGTACCGCCAGAAGGGGACCGGTCACGCCCGGGCGGGATCGCGGCGCAGCGGCATCCGGGTTGGCGGGGGACACATCTTCGCCAAGCGGCCCCGCGATTTCACCTACCGGCTTCCCAAGAAGGCCGTCCGGCTGGCGACGCGGATGGCCGTGGCCTCCCGAATCGCCGACAAGGAAGTGACTTTGATCGACGAACTCTCGTTCGACGAGCCGAAGACTCGTGAGATGGCGAGGATTCTGAAGGCCTTGAAGGTCGACGGGATTCGCCTGCTGGTGGCAGTGGCCGGTTACGACCTGAACGTGTACAAGAGCATCCGCAACCTGACCGACGTGTCGGTGTTGCCGGTGGGCGAGCTGAATGCGTTGGAAGTGTTGCGTCCGAGGCGGCTGCTGATGACCAAGGCCGCGTTGGACGCCTTCTGCGAGAAGGTCGTGGCCACCGAGCAGGCGTCCTAGGAAGAAGGGCCGTCCCATGCCCCAAAACATGCCTCAAAAAATGCGAAACAGAAAACTCTTCGCCGAAACGACGGCCCGCAAGGACGTCACCAAGTCGAAGTTGAGCCTGGATCCGCACCAGGTCATCTTGCGGCCGCTGGTGACCGAGAAGGGCATGCACAAGGCGAGCCGATACAATGCGTACGCTTTCGAAGTCAACCGACTCGCCGGCAAGGAGGACATCCGCCGGGCGGTGGAGGAGTTGTTCGACGTCAAGGTGGTTCGCGTGAATACGCAAAACCGTGCCGGAAAGCCGCGACGGACCCGGTTCCGCTGGGGACACACCAAGAACTGGAAGAAAGCAATCGTGACGCTGGACCCGGAAGACAGGATCAATTTCTTCTAAGTTGTCAGTTATCAGTTATCAGTTCGAATCTGCAGAAGTGCCCCCCGGAAACAAGAACCGATCACTGACAACTGACCACCGACAACTGACAACTGACAACTGACAACTGACCACCGACAACTGATAACTGATAACCAACCATGGGCATCCGTCGATACAAACCGACCTCTCCCGGCCGCCGCGGGGCAACGGTGAGCGACTTTGCCGAGTTGACGCCGGGTGCGAAGCCGCCCAAGAAGCTGCTGACGCCGAAGCGTCGCACCAGCGGGCGGAACAACCAGGGCAAGATCACGGTACGGCATCGCGGCGGCGGCCACAAGCGGCAATATCGCCAGATCGATTTCCGCCGCAACAAGGACGGCATCCCCGCGGTGGTCAACTCGATCCAATACGACCCCAACCGCAGTGCCCGAATCGCCCTGTTGTTCTACGCCGACGGAGAGAAGCGGTATATCGTGGCTCCCGAAGGTTTGAAGGCGGGAGACCGGGTGATCAGCGGAGACGACGCTCCGGTGGCGGTGGGCAATTGCCTGCCGTTGTCGAAGATCCCCCCGGGGATGGACGTCCACAACGTGGAGTTGCAGCCGGGCCGCGGCGGCGCGATGTGCCGTTCGGCCGGCAACCACGCCACGCTGGCCGCCCGCGACGCCAATTGGGCGCAGATCAACTTGCCCAGCGGCGAAATCCGCCGCGTGCCGGCGGCCTGCCGGGCGACGATCGGAACGGTGGGCAACGCCGACCATATGGGTATCGTGTTGGGTAAGGCGGGCCGGAAGCGATGGATGGGGCGGCGACCTCACGTTCGCGGCACTGCGATGAATCCCATCGACCACCCCCACGGCGGCGGCGAAGGACGAACCAAGGGCGGACGCCATCCGGTCAGCCCCACCGGAAAACCGACCAAAGGCGGCCGCACCCGAAAAAGACACAAACCGTCGAACAAGGCCATCGTCCGCCGGCGGCGGTCCAAACGCTATGGCTTGTTGAAGATTTAATATGGGAAGATCACTGAAAAAGGGCCCTTACGTCGATCCCAAGCTCTATCACAAGGTGATGGGGCAAGACAACGCGGGGACCAAGGAACCGATCAAGACGTGGGCCCGGGCGTGTACCGTCGTGCCCGAGTTCGTCGGGCACACGTTCATGGTCCACAACGGAAAAAACCACGTGAAGGTGTTCGTGACCGAGGAAATGGTCGGCCACAAGTTGGGAGAATTTGCCCCCACGCGGATCTTCCGCGGTCACGGCGGGAAAGGCAAGCGATAAGATGGCTTACGAGGCTTCTCACAAATACGCGCGGATCAGCCCCCGCAAGGTCCGTCCTCTGGCGGACATGATTCGAGGGAAGCTTGCCGACGAGGCCTTGGACATCTTGCGGTATCAACCCAACCGAGGCGCCCGGATGCTGGAAAAGGTGCTCCGCAGCGCACTGGCCAACGCCGAGGATCGCCGGGCACAAAACCTGCATCACCTGATGGTGGTCGACGTCCGCGTGGACGGGGGACCGATGTTCAAGCGGATGCAGCCGCGCGCCCGCGGAATGGCGATGATTATCAAGAAACGCACGTCACACATTCGCGTGGCTTTGGACTAGACCGAGCGAGAAGCGATTATGGGTCAAAAAGTCAATCCGATCGGATTCCGAACCGGTATCATGATTGGATGGAAGAGCCGGTGGTACGCCTCCAAGCGGGAATTCGCCGATCTGTTGGTCGAGGACCAGAAGATCCGCACCTTCATCCGGTACCGAAAGGATCGGTACGGGAAGCCGCTGTATCCGGCAGTTGCCAAGGTCGAGATCGAGCGGACCCGCGACGAAGTGAAGGTGATTTTGCACTCGGCGCGGCCGGGCGTGTTGATCGGCCGCAAAGGAGAGCGGGTCGAGGAGTTGCAGAAGGAGTTGCAGGAGAAAACGGGGCGGCGAATCAACATCAAGATCGAAGAAATCAATCGCCCCGAGTTGGTCGCCCAACTCGTGGCCGAAGATATCAGCGAGCAGTTGGCCAAGCGGGCCGGCTTCCGCCGGACGATGAAGCGGGCGATGGAACAGTCGATGGAGGCGGGAGCCAAGGGAATCAAGATCCAGCTCGCCGGGCGCCTCGGCGGGGCGGAGATGGCCAGATGCGAGAAGCAGATCTCCGGCTCCATCCCGCTCTCCACCCTGCGAGCCAAGATCGACTACGGCTTCACCGAAGCGAAAATCGCCCAAGGCCACATCGGCATTAAGGTGTGGATCAATCAGGGCATGTACAGCGAGGAAGAGATCGATGGCGTTGATGCCCAAACGAGTCAAGCATCGAAAAAGCCAAAGAGGACGTATAAGAGGTAACGCTACCCGCGGCAACCGCGTCGTCTTCGGCGATTTCGCCCTGCAGGCCGTCCAAGGCGGCTGGATCAGCGCGGCGACGATCGAGGCGGGACGTATCGCGGCACAGCAGTACCTCCGTACGGAGGGACGGCTCTACATCCGCGTGTTTCCCCACAAATCGGTCAGCTCGATCCCCCTGGAAACGAGAATGGGAAAGGGAAAGGGTGAACCCGATTACTGGGCGGCGGTAATCAGGCCGGGAACGGTGCTCTACGAGATCGGCGGCGTGTCGGAAGAAGCCGCGCGCCTCTGCTTCACCCGCTTGGCGCACAAAATGCCCGTGCGGGTGCGATTCCTCCGAAGGAGACCTCTGTAGTGTGCGTCGAACGCACGCTGCAACCTGGAAACGGACCGTAAAGATATGAGCGAGACATCAAGGGCGGGAACCGAGTCATGACCAAGGCAGGCGAACTCCGCGAGATGAGCGACGAGCAGTTGGAGGTGGTCTTGAAAGAGACGACCGACAACTTCTTCCGTCTGCGGCTTCAAGCCCAGACCGAGCGGCTCGACGCCCCCAGCGAGTTGCGGAAGAATCGGCGGTTGATCGCCCGGGTCAAGACCATCCGGAATCAGCGGATTCGGGCCGCCGCCTTGGCGCAGAAATCGGACCAGGACTGAACCATGCCCAAGAGAGTTGTAGTTGGCGTTGTGACCAAGGACAAGGCGGCCAAGACCCGTCGGGTCGAGATCCCGCGCCTGGTCAAACACCCGAAATACGGAAAGTACCTTCGCCGGAAAACGGTCTGCTCGGTGCACGACGAGGAGAACGTCTCCCAACGCGGCGACACCGTCGAGATCGTCGAGTGTCGGCCGAGATCGAAGATGAAGCGCTGGGAGCTGGTCAGGGTGGTGGAAAAGAGCCGGCTGATCGACTTGGCGGCGATGCGGGCAGCCGCCAAGGTCGAAACCCGGGACGCCGAAGATCCGGCTGAGGACCAACAAAACGCCGAAGGCCGGGAAAACGCCGAAGGCCAGGAAAACAACGACGCGTAGCTTGGACGTGAACCATGATTCAGATGCAATCCCGACTCAACGTGGCCGACAACACCGGGGCCAAAGAGCTGATGTGCATCAAGGTGCTCGGAGGTACGCACCGCCGGTCCGCCGGGGTGGGTGACATCGTGGTCTGCAGCGTCAAGAGCGTCATCCCGGGAGCGGAGTTGAAGAAAGGCACGGTGGTCCGGGCGGTCATCGTCCGCTGCAAGCAACCCACCCGCCGGGCCGACGGCAGCTACGTTCGCTTCGACAGCAACGCGGCGGTGATCGTCGACAACGATAAGAACCCCCGCGGCACGCGGATTTTCGGCGCGGTCGCCCGGGAATTGCGGGAACGAAACTTCATGAAAATCGTGAGCCTCGCCAGCGAGGTGGTCTGATGTGGATCCGAGTAAACGACACGGTCAAAGTAATCGTCGGCGATGATCAAGGTGCGCAGGGGCGCGTGCTGCGCGTGGACCGCCGCGAGGGAAAAGTGGTGGTCGAGCACGTCAACCGCGTGTACAAACACGTCCGCCGCAGCCAGAAGAACCCGCAAGGCGGCCGGCTCTCGCTGGAGATGCCGATCCCATTGTCCAACGTGCTGTTGGTCTGCGAGAAATGCGGTGCGGCCACCCGCCTGGGGGCCCGACTCCTCGACGACGGCAGCAAGGAGCGGTTCTGCAAGAAATGCGGGGCCTCCAACGGGCAGGTTGCTCCGGCGAAGGCCCGGCGGGTAAAGAAATAGCATAAGCGTCAGGCAAAATGTCAGCGAAACAAAGCAAATCAGCCAAGCCGGAATCAAAACCGGCCAAGTCGGGCAAAGCGGATAAACCGGCCAAGCCGGGCAAAGCGGATAAAGCAGCCAAAGCGGGCAAGCCGGCTAAGGCGGATAAAGCGGCCAAAGCGGACAAACCGGCCAAAGCGGACAAACCGGTTAAAGTCCCCACGCCCCGACTTCTGGAAAAATACGAGAAGGAGATCGTTTCCAGGCTGGTAGAGACCTTGGGGCGCACCAACCGCCTCTCCTTGCCTCGACTGGAAAAGATCGTGGTCAACATGGGAGTCGGCAGCGCCATCGCGGAGAAGAAACACCTCGAAGAGGCCGTCGACGCCCTGAAACTGCTCTCCGGCCAGCAACCGGTGGTGACGCTGGGGCGGAAGTCGATCGCCAACTTTCGCCTCCGGGAGGGAATGGCCATCGGCTGCAAGGTCACCTTGCGGGGAAAACGAATGTACGAATTCCTCGACCGGTTGATCTCGATGGCGATTCCCCGAGTCCGCGACTTCCGGGGACTGGACCCCGATTCGTTCGACGGACACGGCAACTACAGCATGGGACTGACCGAACAGTTGGTTTTCCCCGAATTGAACCCGGATAAGTACTCCCGTTCGCAGGGCATGAACGTGACCTTGGTTACCTCCACCGATCGCGACGGCGAAGCCCGAGAGCTATTGCGACAATTCGGGATGCCGTTGCGGGCGGCCTGAGAAACGCGGCCGACGACGTCGGATACGAAAACATCAAGAGGACGAAACTGCATGGCCAGCAAGTCGAAGATCGCCAAGGCGCTCCGCACGCCGAAGTTCAGCAGCCGCCGGGAACGGCGGTGCCGGATTTGCGGACGTCCGCGGGCCGTTTATCGGAAATTCGGAATCTGCCGGATCTGCTTCCGCAACCTCGCGGACGAAGGGCTGATTCCTGGTGTCAAGAAGGCGAGTTGGTAAAGGGAAATCAAGCACGATGATGACCGACCCCATTGCCGACATGTTGACCCGCATCCGAAATGCGGTTCGCATCGAACGGCCTCAAGTCGATATGCCGCTGTCGAAAGTCAAGCGCGGAGTGGCGGAGGTGCTCAAACGTGAGGGATACATCTGGGATTGGGAAGACGTGGAGAGCAAACCGTCCAACACGCTGCGCTTGCACCTGAAATACGGCCCCAACGGGGAACGCGTGATTCGCCGCATTCGGCGGGTCAGCAAGCCGGGGCGCCGCGTGTACAGCGGCGCAACCGCCCTGAGACCCGTTCTCGGCGGCTTGGGTATTTGCATCATCAGTACCAGCCGCGGCGTGGTTTCCGACCGTGAAGCCCGACAACGCAAACTCGGCGGCGAAGTGCTCTGCGAGATCTGGTAGCCATGCTCGCAACCGGCGAGCACGCCGCCTGGCGACGAGAAAACACTGCAAAGGTAAACGGACATGTCCCGGATCGGAAAGAAACCCGTACCGATTCCCGACGGAGTCAAGATCCAGATCGCCGATCGTACGGTGACCGTAGAAGGCCCTAAAGGCAAGCTCCAATGGGAACACCGCGCGGAGATCGCCGTCGCCCACGACGAAGAGGCCAAGGCCATCCACGTCACCCGGCACGACGAACAGCGCCAAAGCCGCGCCTTGCACGGCCTGACCCGAGCGCTGATCCAGAACATGGTGGTCGGGGTAACCCAGGGCTACGAACGCCGGCTGGAGATTCACGGCGTGGGCTATTTGGCCGCCGTGCAAGGCGGGGAGCTGCAACTGCGGGTGGGGTTGGCCGACGAGCTGAAGGTGAGAATTCCCGAAGGATTGGACGTGGCCTGCCCCGACCAGCAGCACATCGTGATCCGCGGTATCGACAAGCAGATGGTCGGCCAGTTCGCCGCCCATGTCCGCGCCCTGCGCAAGCCCGAACCCTACAAAGGCAAAGGCATTCGCTATTACGGCGAACAGGTTCGCCGCAAGCAGGGCAAGGCGATGGTGAAGTAGATCAGGTGAGCGAGGCGAAAACGTGAAACACGAGAAACGAATCGGAAAACAGCGCCGGCGACGAGGCTTTCGGGTGCGCAATCGCCTTAAACACGACTCGACCAGGCCACGGCTGAGCGTGTTCCGCACCCACAAGCACGTCTATGCCCAAGTCGTCGACGACGAGGCGGGCCGTACGCTGGCCACCGCCAGTACGCTGGATAAGACGCTGCGCGGCGAATTGAAATACGGCGGAAACAAAGCGGCAGCCGCCGCGGTGGGTAAAGCGATTGCCCAACGGGCATTGGAAGCCGGCGTGAAACAAGTGGTGCTCGACCGCCGCGAATACAAGTATCACGGCCGCGTGGCCGCTTTGGCCGATGCCGCCCGCAAAAACGGTTTGGAATTCTGATGTCAACTGAAACAACGCAAGGCGAACTGATCGACAAGGTGGTGAAGATCCGCCGCTGTGCCGCCGTGGTCAAAGGCGGCCGGCGATTCAGCTTTACGGCTCTGGTGGTCATCGGCGACGGCCGGGGACAGGTCGGCTGGGGATACGGCAAAGCCAATGAAGTGCCGCCGGCGGTCGAAAAGGCCGTGAAGTCCGGCTCCCGAAGCCTGGTCCCCATTGCCCTGGAAGGCACCTCGATTCCGCACGAAGTCAAGGGTCGTTACGGGGCCGCCCGGGTGGTGCTGGTTCCGGCCGGTCCGGGAACCGGCGTGATCGCCGGTGCCGCGGTCCGGGCGGTCTGCGAAGCCTGCGGAATCCGCGACATCCTCTCCAAGAGCTTCGGTACCAGCAACCCGATCAATCTGGTCAAAGCCACTATCATCGCGCTGCAAAGCCTTCGCTCGCGGGGTGAAGTCGAGCGCTTGCGGGGAGTCTCGCTCTCATGAATCTCAACGACGTCCATCGCGGTATCAAGAAATTCAAGCGAAGCAAGCGCGTGGGTCGCGGTGCCGGCTCCGGACACGGCAAGACCTGCGGCCGTGGCCATAAGGGACAGCGTTCCCGGGCCGGCTACTCCGTCCATCCCACGTTCGAGGGCGGCCAGATGCCGTTGGTCCGAAGAATCCCCAAGCGCGGTTTCAACAATCGCTGGGCCGCGACCGTGGCAATCGTCAACGTGGGCGATCTGGAAAAACAGTTCGACGACGGCGAGGAAGTGAGCCCGGAATCGCTCAAGACGAAGCATCTGGCCAAGGGCCGCTACGACCTGTTGAAGGTGCTCGGCAACGGCGAATTGACGAAAAAGCTGACTGTTTCCGCCCATCGGTTTTCACGCCAGGCGACGGAAAAGATCGAAAAGGCCGGCGGCCAAGCGGTCGTTCTGCCGGGGAAAGCCCCTGTGGTCAAGAACAAGCAGAGAAGCGCGGGTAAGTGACGAATGAGTAATGACGAATGACGAATGACGAATGACGAATGACGAAGATGGATTCGACGTCATTCGTCATTCGTCATTCGTCGTTAGTCGTTAGTCATTTTCCTAGTAGGCGGACCGAGCGATGTGGGAAAAGATCCGTGTAGTTTTCACGATCCCAGAGCTGCGCAAGAAGATCTTCTTCACGCTCCTGCTGCTGGCCATCTATCGCGTCGGCTGGCAGATCCCTCTGCCGATCGTCGACCCCTCGAAGACCATGTTCGCCGACGAAGGGGGAGGCCTTGGCGCCCTGTTCCAGCAGGTCGCCGTTTTCAGCGCCACCAACCTCAGCCAGGCGACGATCTTCGGCCTGGGGATCATGCCCTACATCTCCGCCTCGATCATCTTCCAACTCCTGGGCAGCGTATATCCGCCCCTGGAACGGCTGCAAAAGGAGGGCGAAAGCGGACGGAAGAAGATCAACGAATACACCCGCTACGCCACCGTCGTGCTCTGCCTGTTCCAAAGCTGGTTCTACGTGAAGTTGCTGATGAGTTCGCCGGGCATGGTGTATCCGCATTGCGCCACGTTCGGATGGCAAGTGACCGCCGTGCTGACGATGACCACCGGCACGGTGTTCTTGATGTGGCTCGGGGAACAGATCGACCAATTCGGGATCGGCAACGGTATCAGCCTGCTGATCATGGCCGGCATTCTCGCCCGAATGCCCCAAGCCGGATGGTCCTTGCTGCAGCCGATGTTCCCCAAGGACGAGGCGGGCAACGTCTCGTTCGACCTGCAGCTCAGCGGCGGCCGGGGACAATTCGGCGTGGACGTGCTGCTGATGCTGGCCGCGCTGTTCGTCGCGGTGATCGCCGGCGTCGTCTTCATCACGTTGGGCCAGCGCCGCATCCCCACCCAAAGCGCCAAGCACGTCCGGGGAAGGCGAGTCTACGGCGGCACGCGGCAGTACCTGCCCCTGCGGGTCAACCAGGCCGGCGTCATGCCGATCATCTTCGCCAGCAGCCTGCTGTTGTTCCCGTCCGTGGTATTCGGCTGGCTTTCCAGTGCCGTCACGCCCGACGCCAATGCCCTCTGGTATAGCTGGGGCAACATCTGGAGGTCGCTGAACGAGGCCTTCCAGCGCGGCGACTCGTTCGTCTACAACGTCTCTTACGTGGGGTTGATCTACTTCTTCTGCTACTTCTGGACGGCCATTACCTTCAACCCCAAGGACATGTCGGACAACCTGAAGAACTACGGCACTTTCATCCCCGGCTACCGGCCCGGCAAACGAACCGCCGATTATCTGGAAAAGGTGATGGTGCGGATCACGTACGTGGGGGCCGGGTTCTTGGCCCTGGTCGCCATCATTCCCACGATGATCTCCGCCTGGATGGGGGTCGATTATACCGTGGCCAGCTTCTACGGCGGAACCGGTCTGCTGATCGCCGTCAGCGTCGCCTTCGACCTCGTGCAGAAGATCGACAGCCACCTGGTCATGCGGAACTACCGCGGACTGCTGGAGAAATAGCGCCATGCAGATCGTCTTCATTGGCCCCCCGGGCGCGGGCAAAGGCACCCAGGCCCTGCGGCTGATCGAAACCTTCCGGATGGCCCACCTCTCTACCGGCGATATGCTGCGGGCGGCCCGCGACGCGCAGACCGAGGTCGGCAAGAAGGCCGACGAGTACATGGCCGCCGGTCGATTGGTTCCCGACGACGTCATCGTGGCCATCATTCGAGAACGCCTTGCGGAGCCCGACTGCCGCAACGGATACTTGCTGGACGGTTTTCCCCGGACCATCGCCCAGGCCGAAGCTCTCGACAAGATGCTCGCCCAGCAGGGAACCTCCCTGGACGTCGTCTTGGAGATGCGCGTGCCCGAGGAGGAACTCTTCAATCGCCTGGCCGGCCGTGGCCGTGCCGACGACACACCCGAGGTCATCCGCCAACGGCTGGTCGCTTATCGCCAACAGACGGCGCCGCTGTTAGAATACTACGGTGGGCAAGATCTGCTGCAGAGTATCGACGGGTTGGGTACGGTCGACGACGTGTTCGAGCGGGCGAAGGCCGTATTGAACGAGATGGACGGTCGGTAGCAGGCGTCGCGGCCAACGGCAACCGGGAGTTTCTGGTTTTGGAAGAGTTGAAGACGCCTCGTGAAATCGGCCTGATGCGTCAGGCGGGGCTGCTGGTCTGGGAAGCGCACCAGTTGGTGGCTTCGATGCTGCGGCCCGGAATCAGCACGGGCGAACTGGATGCGGCCGTGGAACGATTCTACCAGGATCGCAATGCCGAGCCGTTGTTCAAGGGCTTTCCCCATGCCGACGAGGGGTGTCCGCCCTTCCCCGCGGTTACCTGCATCTCCATCAACGAAGAGGTCGTTCACGGCATCCCCGGCTCCAGGCAAGTGCTCGACGGCGATATTGTGAGCATCGATACGGGCTGCAAGTTCCGCGGCTGGTGCGGCGACGCCGCGGTGACTCATCCGGTCGGACGCGTCAGGCCGGAAACGCTCCGGTTGTTGGAGGTCACCCGCAACGTGCTGGAACTATCCGTCGAGTTGATCGGAAAATGCAGACGCTGGCGGGAGGTTGCCGCCGAAATGGAGAAGTACGTCAAGAAGAGCGGATTCTCCGTTGTGGAAGCGTTCGTGGGCCACGGGATCGGCAAGAAAATGCACGAGGATCCCCAGGTGCCGAATTTCGCCGGGAAACGTTCGCGCCGAAGTACTGATTTCGCGTTGGAACCCGGGTTGGTCATCGCGGTGGAACCGATGGTGAACCTGGGAACGAAGCAGGTCCGATCCTTGCGAGACCACTGGACGCAAGTCACGGCCGACGGCCTGCCCAGTGCCCATTTCGAGCACACGATTGCGGTGACCGAGTCGGCGCCTTTGGTGTTGACGGCGGGCCCCAACGGCGAGAGTTGGTAGCCAACGTTGCCCGCGGTCCGGCGGCTTTTGGCCAATGGCCGAGAGGGTGTGGTTGCAAAGGATTGCAGTGTTTGGGTAGAATATGGTACCCGGATGGACGGGGGAAGGCGACTAATTTCCAAGAACAGTCCACTTGGCCGCCGCCACGAACGAAAAACTTACTCGGAGGGCCTTGCCGGCTCCCCTACCGAGCGTCTATACTGAGATGCTTTGGCCTTGGGATCAAGAACCGTATGTGTCAGTCATGAAAGTCCGTGCCAGCGTCAAGCGAATCTGTGAGAACTGCAAGGTCGTCCGCCGTCGGGGGGTCATCTATGTGATTTGTACGAACCCCCGTCACAAGCAGCGGCAAGGCTGACGTGCCGTCTGCGCCGTTGCTGACGGGGACGGACCAGGCAACATTTGGTGGGAGTGCTGCAAAATGCCTCGTTTGATGGGTGTCGATATACCGAATGATCGCCCTGCTGCGGTCGCTTTGACTTACCTGTATGGAGTTGGGCCCAAGACGGGCCGTGACCTATGCCACAAAGCGGGTATTGATCCGCACATTCGGGCACGTGACTTGCGCGAGGACGAGTTGGCCCGGCTGGCGGCCTTGTTGGACAAAGACTACGTTGTCGAAGGGCAACTCCGCCGGCAGAGGAACCAGAACATCATTCGGTTGCGCGATATCGGCTGTTATCGGGGACTGCGCCATCGCCGTGGTCTTCCCGTCCGTGGTCAACGCACCCGCACCAACGCGCGCACCCGCAAGGGACCCAAGAAAACCGTGGCCGGAAAGAAGGGCGTGAAGGATCTGCGTTAGCCGGATTTCCGGGCACGACCTGTTTCTCATTTTGGAGTCGATCAGCAGTGGCGAAATCAAAACGAAAGAAGCCGCGTCGGAACGTGGCGGCGGGCGTTGTCCACATCAAGGCGACGTTCAATAACACGATGATCACGATCACCGACACCAAAGGCGACACGCTCTGCTGGTCCAGTTCGGGGACAAGTGGATTCAAGGGGAGCCGTAAGAGTACGCCGTTTGCCGGCCAATTGGCGGCGCAGCAGGTCGCCGAGAAGGCCGTCAAGTTCGGCATGAAAGAGGTGGACGTGAAGGTAAAGGGGCCGGGAAGCGGCCGGGAAAGTGCGATCACCGCCCTGCAAGCGGGCGGTCTGAAGATCAAGTCGATCGAAGACGTGACGCCGCTTCCCCACAACGGATGCCGGCCCAAGAAACGGCGCCGAGTCTGACCCGAACCGTCAGCCGGCCCGGAACTCCACCCGCCCGAGAGGGCCTTGACAATCACTGCGAACACATAAGACAGAGTTGAACTAGACATGGCTCGTCAGACTGGACCTGTTTGCCGGATGTGCCGTCGCGAGGGGGCGAAGTTGTTTCTGAAGGGGACCCGTTGCGACACGCCCAAGTGCGCGTTCGAACGGCGCGAGTCCCCGCCGGGGATGAGCACCTTCCGACGCGGCAAGGCGACCGATTATGCCATCCATTTGCGCGAGAAGCAGAAGGTGAAGCGCTACTACGGCGTGTTGGAGCGCCAGTTCCGCAAGTACTTCAGGCAGGCCGAGCGCGCCAAGGGCAACACCGGCGAGGTGCTGATGAGCCTGTTGGAACTCCGGCTGGACAACGTCGTCTGCCGGCTCGGTTTCGGCCAGTCGCGGGCACAAGCCCGATTGCTGGTCAGCCACGGGCACGTGATCGTCAACGGGCACCTCGTCGACGTGCCGAGCTACCTGACCCGACCGGGCGACGTCGTCCAAGTGAAGGAGCGGCCCAAGAGCATCCAGTTGGCCAAGGCCAACATGGAGGAATTGAGCCGCGAGATCCCCGAGTTTCTCGTCCTGGAAGACGGGCCGCAACCGGCCGGGCGTGTGGTTCGGCTGCCGGAAGCCGAAGACGTGTCGATTCCCGTTCAGACGCAACTGATCGTGGAGCTTTGTTCCAAGTAGTCCCTGGTACACAGCCCCAAGCCGCAAGTTATTGGATCGGAGAAGTCCTATGCGTATTCGATGGCGCGGACTGGAGTTGCCCAGTCAAGTCGTGTGCGACCGAGACACGCTGACCGCCACTTACGGAAAACTGATCGCGGAGCCGTTCGAGCGCGGGTTCGGTGTGACCGTCGGCAACAGCCTCCGCCGCATCTTGCTGAGCAGCCTGGAAGGCAGTGCCATAACCCAAATCAAGCTCCAAGGCGTCCAGCACGAGTTCAGCACGCTGCCCGGCGTGGTGGAAGACGTGACCGACATCGTGCTGAACGTCAAGTCGCTGGTCGTGAAGAACTACAGCGACCAGACGCGGGTGGTGCGGATCGAGAAGGATACCGCCGGACTCGTGACCGGAGCCGACGTGCAGGCCGACGATCAGGTCGAGGTGATCAATAAGGACCACGTGATCGCGACCCTGACCGACGACGTGTCGTTTCTGCTGGAAATGGTGGTGGAGAACGGGCGAGGTTACGTCCCGGCCACCGAGCACACGCCCCAGGCTCAGGAAATCGGCATCATTCCGATCGACGCCGCCTTCAGTCCGGTCATTCGCGTCCGCTACGACGTCGAGGAGACCCGAGTCGGCCAAAAAACCAACTACGACAAATTGACCATGGAAATCTGGACCAACGGCTCGGTCAACCCGGAAATGGCCCTGGTCGAAGCCGCCAAGATCCTGCGCAAGCATCTCAATCCCTTCGTCCAGTACACCGAACTGGGGCCCATGGTCCACAGCGAAGCGCGTGCGATGGGCGGCACGGGTATGGACCAGGCCACCGAGGTCAAGCTGGCGATGAGCCTCGCCGAACTGGATCTGTCGGTGCGGGCGAGCAACTGTCTGGAATCGGAGAACATCCGCACGGTGCGCGACCTGGTAGTTCGCACGGAGGACCAACTGTTGGACGTCCGCAATTTCGGCGAGACCACGTTGATCGAAGTGCGCGAGAAGCTGCAGGACATCGGGCTCCGCTTCGGGATGCGGTTGCCGCAGACCCCCACCAGCCTGCTGTAACCGGTCCTGCCAAGTACCTTTGCCACGAAACACGACTGATCATGCGACACAGAAGACGAGGCCGGAAACTCGGCCGCAATCCGAACCATCAACGGGCGCTGCTGCGAAACCTGGCGTGCGCGTTGTTCCTCACCGAGCGCGACGACGATACGGACGCCGAAGCGCCGGAGAAGTTCACCCGGCGCATTGCCACGTTGAGCCAACCGGGGGTGTCGGGCCGCATCGTCACCACGTTGGCCAAGGCCAAGGAGGTGCGGCCGCTGGTGGAGCGGTGTATTACCATCGCCCGCCGTGCCCTGCCGAACCAGCAGGAGGCCGACAACCTCGAACCCGACGTGGAACGCGGCAGCCAGGAGTGGCACAACTGGCGCAAGAGCGAAGAGTGGTACGAGTGGAATCAGGCGATCGCTCCGGTGGTCGCGGCCCGGCGTCGCGTGCAGAAGCTCTTGGGCGACAAACTGGCCGTTTGGCTGTTGTTCCAGAAAATTGCCCCGCGCTTCGAAGACCGCAACGGCGGTTACACGCGCGTGTTGCGGCTGGCGCAGCCCCGCCTGGGCGACGCCAGTCCCCGGGCCGTCCTCGAATTCGTCGGCACGCACGACCGCCGGCGGTTGGCGACGACCAGGCCTGCTTTCGAGCCCGACGCCGACGAAACCGGGGTTGCGGAGCCCGCACCGGAGGAGACGCCGCCAACCGAGTTCGAAGATCAAGCGGACGAGGCGGTTTCCTCGGCCGAAGAAGGTTCGGACTCCGTCGAAGAAACGAAGGACGAGCAAGAGAAGTAGTCGCCACGCGTCAGCCGTCTTGCACCCGGCGGTTATCAACGCGGCGTCGAAGCGCCGGAGGCATCGCGATCCCAGGAGGGGATCTCTCGTGAATTCGACTCCCCGGCAGAAGTCGTGCCTCCGCAGGACCCGCTCGGCCGGCTTCGATTTCACGCTCCATATGCGTCGGCTCTGCGAGGACCTGGTCGCTCGCCTCGAACGGTTGCGGCATATCGACATGTCGCAGGTGGCCGTCACTTTTACCCAAACCCGCAAGGCCACCAGCTACGGGATGTACGCTTCGCTGACGCCGATGCGGTTCGCCGGCGGCCGGACCCACACGTTTCGTCACGGGCAGCGCTGGGGCGTACAGGGTTTGCGCGGCACCGACGGCCGCGAGATGCTCTATATTCTGACTTTCTATCTGCCTCGATTCCTGGACCTCGGCTTCCGCGAGAAGCTGACGACGACCGTCCACGAGCTTTGGCACATCAGCCCGAAATTCGACGGCGACGTGCGCCGCTTCGCCGGCCGCTGTTTCGCCCACGGTTCGTCCCAGGCGCGTTACGACGCGGACGTGTCGAGGCTGGTCGATCGCTGGCTGGCCCAGTCGCCGCTGGAATCGGTTTTCGGGTTCCTGCGCGTGGACTTTCACGAATTGGCCGCCCGACACGGCCGGGTTTTTGGACGGAAGATTCGCGCGCCGAAGCTGGTTCCGGTGAAGTAGCCGCTTGCGGCTTCGCAGGGGAACTCTCTGACCATGGTGTTGTGCGTGCGAAGCTGCTAGCTCGTGCGTCGTAGAGTGGGTCCCGCCCATCAGTTCCAGGAGCGCCGAACAAAGCCGGGCTCCACCAGATTGCCACCATGGTTACAGCACGTCTCGCATTGTACGGGTGCTGTTCGGCGCAAGAATGATGATGGAGTCAGCAGAAAACAGACTCAGTCCTTGAATACCAGGGGTCAAATCATGTTCTTACCCAAGTCGTTATGCGCGCAAACCTCGGCTCGACGTTATCATATTCCGAGTAGGACGAAATCCCCGGCTTCTCGCCGTAAGATGCGGGCCCTTCGGCTCGAATCGCTGGAAGATCGTTGCCTGTTGTCCCTGATGACCTACGCGAACGACAACTGGCATTTTTTGACGGACAATGGAGACGGGATTCTTTCCGCCGGCGATCAGGTCATCAACAACAACGACACCATCAATCCGGGCACGGTGACCGCCACGTACGGCACCGACGGCTTCGGCACGGTCTCGACCGGTCTTCCCAGCGGTTCGCCAGGCTCGCTGGCCGGTTCGGACACCATCAACGACGCCATCGCAAACACTTCCGCCGCCGGCACGGTCAACGTGGCGGCGGGGACCTATAACGAGCGGATCACGATCGGCAAATCGCTGAACCTTCTTGGCGCTCAAGCGGGCGTCGACCCGACCCAGGCCGGCGCGCGAACCGACTCCAGCCAAGAGTCCATCATCACCGAGACCGGCCTGCCTACGCCGAACCCGGACGTGCTGGTTGAGATCCCCAACGGCGTAACCGACGTGGTCATCGACGGCTTTACGCTCAACGGCGATGAAACCAACACCACCGCCGACACCTCGGTCATCCGGGCCTGGGACGACAACATCACCGTGCAAAACAACTTCATCGACGGAATGTACGGTGTGCTCTACAAGGGTGCAGACGGGCTGACCGTACATCAAAACGTGCTCAACGTAAGCAAGGGCGGCGTCACCGTTCAACCCAACGCCGCGACGAACGTCACGATTTCCGACAACGCGTTCGAGCTGGATACGACCAATGCAGTCGGGGATGAGTCTGCCGTCTACATGACCGCCGTGACCGGTGGCCTGATCGACGGGAACGTGGCGACCGGGTTCGTCAACGGAAACGGCGTCGGCGGCAGCAACCTCTCCGATATCGACGTCACCGACAATACCTTCAGCGGAAACCGCAAAGGCGTCAACTTCTGGGGCAACACGACCTTCATCGACGTGACCGGGAACACCCTGGCCAACAACAGCAACAGCGGTATCAACATCAAGGGTCAAGACGTCACGATCAGCGACAACACGATCACGGGAAACGCCACGGGCGTCGAAATCGCGCGACACGTCATCGACACCCTGCGCGTATCCATTGCCGACAACGCGATTAACGACGGCAACGGCGTTGGTATCCTCATCGACAACGCCACGGCGATGATTCAAGGCAACGACCTGAACGGCAATTCCAGCGCAGGGCTGGTCGTGCAAAATGGGGCCGTGGTCGACGCCGGCCAAGCGGGTTTGGGAACCGACTTCACCGGCTTGGGTATCAGCAGCGGCGGCAACGACTTCTCCAGCTACAACAACACGTCGCGAGCCTACGGCGACTCCGGCGCGGCCATCAGGAATCTCAACGTCGACACGGTCAGCGGACCGCAAGGAGCCCCGCCGGACGTGACGGCCCAGAACAACTTCTTCAGCTTGAGCACCATGGACGTCGAAAACGTGGTCGACCACGACGCCGACGTCTCCACGACCGGCTACGTCGATTTCAGCTCGCCGGCGCCGGTCTTCGTAAGCGGAACCGACCTGATCGTGGTCGGCTCCTCGCAGAAGGATCTGATCGACATCAAAGAGACAATCGGCCTGCTCGATGTCAAGGTCCGAAGGGAGGATTTCGAGTTCCACACGCAGATAGCCGACGCCGTCGACCGGATCATCATCTACGGGTTTGGCGGCGACGACCACCTCAAGGTCCACAAGAACGTGCTGATCGAGGCGTTTCTTTTCGGCGGCGAAGGCCACGACCATCTCTCCGGCGGGGGCGGAAACAACGTCTTGGACGGCGGCCCCGGCAACGATCATCTCCAGGGCGGCCGCGACCGCGATCTGCTCATCGGCGGCACGGGCCGGGATTGCGTCGACGGCAAGGAAGAAGACGACGTCCTGGTCGCAGGGTTCACCGACCAGGACGGGGACCTCGACGCGCTGGACGAGGTGCTCGGCGCGTGGACGTCCGGCGACTCCTACGCGGATCGCGTTACCGCCGTTCTCGGCCTGTTGGACGTCCACGATGACGACGACAAGGACGACCTCGACGGCGACGGCGGGCTCGACTTGTTCTTTGCAAACCTCGACGGCGACGGCGACAAAAGGAAAGCAGACAAAGTAAGCGGAAACGGTCCTGGTGAGATGGTCCAGGATATTTCCTAGCCGCACTCTCTGAAGAAAATGGGGCACAGGTCCATTCTTCAACCGCGCGACGGTCAACAAACGGAGTTCACCCCGCCGGCAAGCAAGCCGGCAGGGTTATTTCTTGCGCTTTGCCGGTTGCCGCGAGCGGAATCTATCGCCGCAGACACGTCTGGAGTTCCATCAGGCCGAGAGCGGTCCGACGATGGCGGAACTTCACGCCTGGCTCACCCGGCAGTTGGAGGATCGGCTCGTGGAGCCCAACTCGTCGCTGGGCTCCGGCGTCGCGTACATGCTCAAGCACCGGGAGAAGCTGACGCTGTTTTTGCGCGTGCCTGGGGCGCCGCCGGACAACAATATCTGCGAACGTGTTCTGAAGAAGGCGATTCTCCACCGCAAAAACGCCTTGTTCTTCAAGACCACCCACGGTGCCCACGTGGGCGACGTCTTCATGAGCTTGATCTACACGTGCGAGCTTTGCGGGGCCAATCCGTTCGATTACCTGACGGAGCTTGAGCGGCATGCCGACGAGTTGGCCGCGACCCCTGGGCGATGGATGCCCTGGAACTACCGGCAAACGCTCGCCGCCCTCATCTGCCCCCACCCGCCAACGCCGGCAAAGATTTTGCAGGCTTGCCGGAAGGACACGGCTTTGCAGGGGAACTCTCTGACCATGGTGTTGTGCGTGCGAAGTTGCGCATGGAAAGCTGCGAAGCCGCAAGCGGCAACTTGCATTGACATGCTTTCCGAGTACGACTAGTCTGTGCGACTCGAATTCGGGATGTCCTGCCCTGTTCCCCTTGTTTGTTTCAATGCCGTCATTTTCGCGTCGAATTGCGTTCTTTCTGGCGGTCCTGCCCTTTGCGGCGGGGTGTTCCAAGCCCATGCTGGTGGGCAAGTCGCCCCTGACTCCGCCTCGCATGTCGCCCGACAGCGTCGTGCTGGAAATCTTCTTCGTCCGGTTCCCTTTCGGCGATCCGGAGGCCAATGAGCAGTTGTGGGAAGAGGTCGACGAGCAGCATTTGCCGGCTGAAGTACGGCGAGGCCTGGCACGGAACGGATTCCGCACCGGAATCGTCGGCGGCCAACTGCCCGTCACGCTCGCAAGGCTCCTCGAGTTGAGAGACCGGCCGAATACCCCGGAAGGGGAGTCTCGGGCCTCGCTTTGGGACATGAAAGGGGAATCCCGCCTGCTGCCGCGTCGCCTGCAAATCCGCGCCGCTCAGCGGGGCGAGATCGTCGTCTCGGGCGTTTACGACCGCTTGCCGGTCCTGTTGTGCGAGGGGGGCCAACTCTTCGGCCAAACCTACTCGAAGGCCCAAGGGATCTTGGCCGTGGAGACTTTTCCCCAACACGACGGCCGAGTCCGCGTGGAACTGACCCCCGAAATCCACCACGGCGAGATGCAGCAGCGCTGGGTGGGCAAGCAGGAAATGCTGCGGCTGGAAGCGAGCCGGCACCGTCGGGTGTTCGAGGATCTGGGGATCTCGGCCACCCTTTCTCCCGGCTCCGTCTTGGTGGTCGGCAGCCTGCCGGACCGCGTGGGCAGCCTCGGCCACCATTTCTTCACCGAGGGCGACAACCATCGGGAGCAAAAGCTGCTGGTCGTGCGGCTGGCACAAACGCAGCACAACGGGCTCTTCTCGCCCTCGCGGATCCTGCCGTTGGGCGAGTAAACGGGGTGGTTCGTCTACTTGCCGCCCAGCGATGCGCGGACCGACTTCAACTGCCCGGCCGAACCGAGCTTTCCGTTCTTGTGGGCGATGTAGTCGGCGTAGGCGGCCATGAAGATCTTTCCCGGCGGGCGGAGGTCGAAGTTCTCCGGCGTATCGCGGAACGATTCGCGGTGAATCGCGCACCAAACGAGCCGGCCGTCCGTGTCGATGTTCACCTTGCACACGCCCAGCTTGGCCGCCGGAAGATACTGGTCCTCGGAGACGCCGCTGGTAGCGGGCAACTCGCCGCCGGCGGCGTTGATCCGGTCGACCCACTCCTTGGGCACGCTGCTGGAGCCGTGCATCACCATCGGAAAGCCCTCTGGAAGGACCTTCTGGAGCTTCTCGAGGACCTCCATGTGGAGGCTATGGGCACCGGAGAACTTGTACGCCCCGTGCGAAGTGCCGATGGCCACGGCCAAGGAATCGCAGCCGCTTTTCTCGACGAATTCGACGGCTTCGGCCGGGTCGGTCAGCCGGACACTGCCCACGATGTCCTCCTCCACTCCGCCGAGTTGCCCCAGTTCGGCCTCGACCACGATACCCTTCTCATGGGCCAGATCGACCACCCTCTTGGTGATAGCGATGTTCTCGGCCAATTCGTGGTGCGAGGCGTCGATCATCACCGAGCTGTAAAACCCGCTGTCGATGCAGTCGTAGCAGGCCTCTTCGGTGCCGTGGTCCAGGTGAACCGCGAAGATGGCCTCGGGAAATACCTCGGCGGCGGTGCGGATCATCGCTTCCAGGAAACGCTTGTCGGTATAGTCCCGGGCACCGCGGGAGATCTGGAGGATAAACGGGGCGCTCTTGGCAGGATCGGTCGGGTCGTCGTTCGATTTCGACTTGCCCAAGTTCCCTCGGAACAGGCCGACCGTCTGTTCCAGATTGTTGATGTTGTAGGCCCCTACGGCGTACTTGCCGTAAGCCTGCTCGAACAGTTCATTCGTCGTGACGATCATGGATTTTTTCACCTCTCTGGCCCGAAATGGAGCAATGGCACCTCCTGCCGGGTTATGAAGAGTGCCTGCTACGCTGATCACAGACAGGAAATCTTACCGCATACCGGACGAGGACGCCAGGGACACCCGTAAGGCCAATCGGTACCCACACCAAGAAGTGGCTCGCCTCCGACACGGTTGAGCCGCTCGTCTGAAACCCGTGAGCCGACCGCGGGAAACCCGTGGGCCGACCGCGGGAGTGCGCCGATCGGCCCGTGCTATCGGTGCGGCATTCCGCCCACGGGCAGTTATCCTGGGCACTCACCCGAGCGTCGGGCACGGCACGGCGAATCAGATTTGTCAGAATCGGCATAACCGTTCGTCCTTGACCAACTGCCACAATCCAAAAAGGCCGTCATGTTTGCCGAGCTTGTGGCGCCGGCAGAAAATCTCGCCGATACTGATTACCGCAAGGCGCCTCGGGAAGCGCACACCTCCCCCACTTTACCACGATCGAGGAGCGAGCGGCGTTTTAGTACTATCGAGACGGGGACGGGCGCGAGCGGCAATAAACAGGGGCACATGCACATAATTGCGACGTCAACAGGTCGGCGTCATCTGTCGGTTGCGAGTGCGGACGCGATTCTGCGAGGGCAGATGGGCGTCCGAACGGCCACCACGACAACCACATTGCACAGGGGAGCGATCACGGTATGCGCATAGGACTATTCTCTTGGGAAGCGATTCACTCGATTCCGGTGGGGGGGATCTCCGTCCACGTGACGGAATTGGGCGCCGCGCTTCAGCGCCGAGGACATGAGGTCCACGTGTTTACCCGCCAAGGAAGCGACCAGTCGGACTACGAGTGCATCCACGGGGTACACTACCATCGTTGCGGCTTCGAGTTGAACGCCAATTTCGTTGACGAGATCAACAATATGTGCCGTTCGTTCGTGGCCAGGTTTTACGCCGTGGAAGACCACGTGGGGCAGTTCGATATCGTACACGCGCACGACTGGCTGGCCTCGAACGCCGCAGTCTGGATCAAGGAAGGCCGCGGCCGGAAAGCGATTCTCACGATCCATTCCACCGAGTACGGACGCAACGGAAACGCGTTTTTCGGCGGCAATTCGCCACGCGTACAGGACCACGAGCGGCACGGCACCTACTGCGCCGACCGGGTGATCACGGTGTCGCACCGGATGAAAGACGAAATCGGCTGGTTGTACGAGGTGCCGCACGAAAAGATCGAGACCATCTACAACGGCGTGAATTCCCGCGTCTTCGACTACGAGGTCGACCCGGGCGAAATCAAGCGGCGATACGCCGTCGGCCCGCTGGACCCGATGGTGCTCTTCGTGGGCCGGATGGTCGTCCAGAAAGGGCCCGATATTCTCGTCCACAGCGTGCCCTCGATCTTGCGTCACTACCCCAACGCGAAGTTCGTATTCGCGGGCGACGGGCACATGAAAGATCACGTGTGCAACATCGCCCATCGACTCGGCGTGGCCCATGCGCTGCGCGTGCTGGGTGTCAAGAGCGGCCGCGAGTTATGGGACCTGTTCAAGGCGTGCGACGTCGTCGCCGTTCCCAGCCGGAACGAGCCGTTCGGCATCGTCATCCTGGAAGGCTGGAGCGCGCAGAAGCCGGTGGTCTGCACCAAGCGCGGCGGACCGGCCGAATTCGTCTGGCACGAAGTGAACGGGGTGCAGGTGGACGACACGGCCGATTCCGTGGCTTGGGGACTGGGAACCCTGCTGGCCAGTCACGACCACCGCCGCTGGATGGGACGCAACGGCCGGGCCGCGGTCGACGCCGTTTTCAGTTGGGACAATATCGCGAAACAGACCGAGGAGGTCTACTGCAACGTCCTCTGAACGCGTTGGACAAGACGACTTCCAAGAGCAAACCTGGATGAGGGTTCACCAATCATGAAGGACGTTGCAGACGGCGGCATGGGCATTGCGCTGGCCGAACCTCCTACGCGGCACACCGAACGGAAAAGCACGCCCCAGAGCAACGTTCGAGTCGACGCGGCCGAACGGGTCGGCCCTTGGGACGTCGATTTCCTGCGAGATTGTGCCTGGGTGGTGGCGGAAAGGAATGCGGTCGAAGCATACGGCCCGACGGAGAACCACGTCGGGCTGGCCATGGTGTCGCCCTGCCGGGGATTCGCCCATTGGCGCATCCGACCCGAATGGATCGACCACACGGCGGGGCAACGCGGCGAAGCCTGGCGAGATTGCCGGTTGATCCTGCGGCTCTACGACGTCTCGCACATCGAGTTCGACGGCCTCAACGCCCATCGCATCCAGGACCAGGCGATTTCGGCGATCTGCGGGCACACGTACGTCGACTTGCCCCACGGCGGGTCCTGGCAACTGGCGGAGGTCGGTTTCCTGCTGCGCAACGGCGAGTTCCTGCCCGCGGCGCGTTCCCGGGCCGTCCCGTTCGCCTCGGGTGCCATGTCGTCCAGATACGACCATTCGGCGTTGCTGGTGGATGAGCGGGGAAACAAGGAAGAGGTCGGCAATCTGTGGGACCAGGAGAAGATCCTGATCGAACGCCGGACGCCGCGACTGCGCCGTCCGTTGCGGATCGCCGTGCTCGCTTTCCCGGCGTCCGATTCCGATCGGGAAGGATCGCCCGGGAAGTTCGTTTCGGAACTGGCTTCCGGATTGTACGAGCGGGGCCACGAAGTCCACGTTTTCGTGGCCGACTGCGACGGGTCCGGCGTGTGCGAACAGTCAGGGGGCGTGCAATACGAGTCGCTCGAAGTGTGCCATGACGGGACGCCTCTGCAGGTGGCCGACGGTTTCGGCGGGGCGGCGGCGAAGCGTCTGCGCGATCTGGCGCCCTTCGATCTGGTGCATCTGCACGATTGGATGACCGGGCGAGGATATCGGGTCGGCGACGTGCCGACGGTGTTGTCGCTGAGTTCTATCGAGAGCACGCGCTGCAACGGCGTTCCCCCCAACGACTTGTCGCGTAGAATTCAAAAGGCGGAACGGGAAGTCGCCGACAAAATGGACTGCATTTTGGTGCCCGATTGGCTGCGTGCGAAAGCGGTGGCGGAATTGGGAGCGGAGGCATCGCGAGTACACGCCTTTTCGATGGAGGGCCGGTTGGCCAACGAGTGGGAGTGTCCGCTCGATGAGGGCGAAGTGAAAATGGGAATCGGCTTCGGGCCGCTCGACCGCTTGCTGTTGTTCCTGGGGCCGTTGGAATACGCGGCCGGCGTCGACCTGATCTTGGAGGCCGTTCCTACACTTCTGGGACGCTGGCCCAATCTGCGCGTGGCGCTGGCCGGCGGGGGAGACCTTTACGGAGAATTGGAACATCGGGCGCACCAACTCGGTCTCGGCGGCGTGGTGCGGCTGTTGGGGCACGTCGAGGCGTCGTCGGTCACGCGGCTGGTGCGCGCGGCCGAAGCGATTGTGCTGCCTTCGCGGTACCGGGTTCCATTCGACGACGCCGTAGTCAATCTGGCACGCCGGGCAGGACGGCCGGTGATTACCACGCACGGAGGCCCCGCCCATCTGGTCCGACACGAGGAAACCGGAATCGTCACGTACGACAATCCCGGCTCGATGGTGTGGGCCATCGACCGCGTGCTGGGCGACCCGGCACACGCGCAGCGGATGGGCGACACCGCCAGACAGTGCGACGGCTTCGTCCTCAATTGGAGGGAGGTCTCGCGCCGCTACCTGGAGCTTTGTGCGGCCTGTTTCCCGCAACTGACGCAAACACACGGGTGAGGTCCAGGAGGGAGAAACAACACTCCTGATCCTACGAAGTCAACAAGACCTTTCGATTAGAGGAACCGTTCCATGGCAACCGTAGTTGACGTCGAGGAAAGAGATATTCGTGCGCCCAAGGCAAATGTCAAGGACCACCGACGCTACGACGCGGGCGCTTCTCATATCTCGGAGGAACCGTCGTCGCGGGCGAAGACCCACGTCTTGGCGATGTTCTGCTACGAAGACGCCGACGGCCCCGTCGGCCACTTCTTGAGGAAAACGGCTCGCACGATCGCCAAGCGCGGAATTTCCGTCCACGTTTTCTCGCGACGGCCCTTCGAGATGGATTCTCCGGAGATCCACCTGCATCCGGTAGGCACCTGCAAAGCAGACGATCTGTTGGGGCAAGTCCACGAATTCACCCGCCGGGCGTGCAACGAGTTCCTCCGCCAGTTCCAGTCTTCGACGGCCAACGTCACCTTGATGGGGCACGAGTGGTCCTCGATTCCGGCGATCTCGCTCTTGCACGGGCTCAAAAACGTCGGGGCCATCCTCTCGCTGCACTCGCTCGAACGGCAGCGCGGAGGCTTGGACAGCGGGCTGAGCAAGTGGATCGAGGAGACCGAACTGGCCGGGCTGCGCGAGGCCAGGCTGATCTTGACCCACGACTCGGGAACCGCCGAGGTGGCCAGGAATTGCGTCCCGCAGTGTGCCGAACGGATCGTCGACGCCAGCCAGCAAATCCCGATGAAACACTTCGAGTTTCGTCTCGACCCGGGGGAGATCAAGGCGCGATTCCAGGTGGGGCCGGTGGACCCCACGATCCTCTACATCGGGGACCTGGACCAGCGCTACGGACCCGAATTGTTGATGAAAGCCATGCCGGAGATCCTCAAAGAGCGGCCTCAGGCGAGGTGCATCTTCGTGGGCGACGGGCCGTTGTTGTGGCCGCTGCGCGTCTACTCGCGGTATCTGTTCCTGGACCACGTCGTGCGCCTGGTGGGCCATTTGGCCGACCAAGCGCTGTTCGAGCTGATTCACTCGGCAGACGTGATTGCCGTCCCCAGCACGCAGCAAACCCCCTGGTGGCCGATCGAAGCGGCCTGGGTCGCCGGGCGCCCGGTCGTGGCCACCGCCGAAGCCGCGCCGTCGCTGCTGCGCCACGAACAGAACTGCCTATTGGTCGAGCCGGACGTGAACAGTCTGGCCGCCGGAATCGAAAGCGTCCTGGCCGATCCGGAATTCGCCCAGGCCATCGCCAAGCGAGGCAAGGCCCAATTGGAGGACCGTTACGACGAGAGCCAATTGATCGTGCAGATCGAACAGGCGATGCACATCGAACAGGCGATGCAAGTCGAACGTCCGGCACCGTCACCACAACCATCTCTTTGCCCGGCGGAGGTGTAGAGGCAATGACGTTCCCTGCCCTGATCGACGAAAACGACGGCCTGTTGGGGTCCCATTTGCGGGCATGCGGGCAAGAGCACGTGTTGCGCTGGTGGCCGGACCTGGATCCGGCGCGACGCGAGCGGCTCTGCCGGCAAGTCCGAGGCATCGACCTGGAACTCGTGCAGCGACTGTTTCGCCGGACGCATTCGGTCGAAAACGCGCCGCCTTCTTCGGAGGCGATCCGCCCGGTGGACGCGACGCCGATACCCACCTCCTCCGGGCAGGATCGACGAGAACAACAGGCGGCGGACCTCGGACGGCGGGCGCTGGAAGCGGGCCAGGTTGCCGTGGTGCTGGTCGCCGGCGGTCAGGGGACCCGTCTGGGACATCCCGGCCCGAAAGGAACGTTCCCCATCGGGCCGGTTTCCGGCAAGAGCCTGTTTCAGATCCACGCCGAGAAGGTGCTGGCCCTGGGCCGTCGCTACGGGGTTCGGTTGCCGCTGTACATCATGACCAGTCCCGAGAACGACGGCGCCGCGCGCGAATTCTTTTCGCGGCACGCCTTCTTCGCCCTGGACCGCGACCAGGTGGTGTTCTTTCGACAGGGCACCATGCCGGCGTTGGACCGGCACACCGGCCGGGTCCTGGTGGACGAGAATTACCGCCTCATCGCCTGTCCCAACGGACACGGCGGAGTCGTCAAGGCGCTGGGCGACGGCGGACACCTGGCCGATATGCAGCGACGGGGAATTCGATACGTCTTCTACTATCAGGTGGACAATCCGCTGGTGAAGGTCGCGGACCCGGCTTTTCTCGGACATCACGTGGCATCCGACGCCGAGATGTCGCTGAAAGTCGTCCGCAAACTGCGGCCGGACGAGAAGTTGGGCGTAGTCGTGGAAGTGGACGGCCGGGTGCAGCTCATCGAATACAGCGATCTGCCGGAAGAACTCGCCCGGCGACGCTCGGCGGACGGCAGTCTGGAGATTTGGGCCGGCAACATCGCCGTCCACGTCTTCAACCTCTCGTTCCTCCAGCGGTTGGCGGCCAACGGGTCGATGCTTCCCTTCCATCGGGCGATCAAGAAGGTTCCGTACCTGGACGAACGGGGACGACTGGTCCGGCCCGCCGAAAACAACGCCGTGAAGTTCGAGATGTTCGTCTTCGACGCCCTGCCGCTGGCACGCAAGGCACTGGTCGTAGAGACCGACCGGCGCGAGGAATTCGAGCCGCTGAAGAACGCAACCGGGGAAAATTCTCCGCAGACGGTTCGGCAGGTGATGTCCAGCGTGTTCGCCGGTTGGCTTCGGCGGGCGGGGATCGAGGTGAGCACCCGAGAGGACGGCTCGGCGGCCTTCCCGCTGGAGATCAGCCCGCTGTTGGCGCTGGACGCGGAGGAGCTTCGCACACGGCTTCCCCGGCATCCGCCGGTCGATGAGGCGTTGCTCTTGGACGAAAAGACCCCCACCACACTTCAACTGGAGACTTGCGTACAGTAGCCGTCTCGCTCCGCGAGACGCAGCCGGATCTCGCGGAGATGCGGCTACATCTCGCGGAGCGAGATGGCTACTATACGAGGCGCGTCAGGAGAAACGTTGATGCCCAAAGGATACCTGCTTCTGATTCTGCACGCTCACCTGCCCTACGTCCGGCATCCGGAATACGACCGGTTTCTGGAAGAGCGCTGGTTCTTCGAGGCGGTTACGGAAACGTACATTCCGCTGGTGAAGTTCTTCGACAAGCTGCAGGAGGAAGGCGTGCCGTTGAAGCTGACGGTGTCGATTTCGCCGACCCTGGCCAACATGATGAACGACCCGCTGTTGTGCGAGCGGTGCGCGCGGCACCTGGAGATGATGATCCGTCTGGCCGAGCAGGAGTGCGAGCGGACCCGCGACTGGCCCGACGTGAATTCTCTCTCCTGGATGTACAAGCGGCTGTTCGAGGAAGCCCGCGAGACCTTCGTCGAGCGCTACGACATGCGGCTGTTGACGGCCTTCCGCCGATACGCCGAGAGCGGGGGGTTGGAACTGATCACGTGTGCCGGAACCCACGGGTTCCTCCCGCTGCTGAGTTCCGAACCGCACACGGTCCGTGCCCAGGTGTTCGCGGCCGTCCGGGAGCACGAGCGGCTGTTCGGCTCCAAACCTAAGGGGTTGTGGCTGCCCGAGTGCGCGTACTACCCCGGACTGGACGACGTGCTGGCCGAGGCGGGCGTCCGCTACTTCGTGGTGGATTCCCACGGCATCGAGAACGCCGACCCCCGGCCGCTGTTCGGCGTCAACGCGCCCGTCTATTGCCCCTCCGGCGTGGCCGCTTTCGGCCGCCATCCGACGACTTCGAAGCTCGTATGGAGCAGCAATGTGGGCTACCCGGCCGACTACAACTACCGGGAATACTACCGCGACATCGGCTACGATCTGGACGACCACTACCTGGAGCCTTTCCGGTATGCGGAGGGGATTCGCTCGCCGACGGGCATCAAGTATCACCGCATCACCGGGACGGCGTCGGACAAACACCTGTACAACCCGGACTGGGCCGCGGCGACCGCTTACCGACACGCGCAGGACTTCGCACACCGCTGCCGCGACCAGGCGTCCCGCTGCCGAAGCCACATGCCCTTTCCGCCGGTGATCGTCTCTCCCTACGACGCGGAGCTGTTCGGCCACTGGTGGTTCGAAGGTCCCCAGTGGCTTTACCAGTTGATGAAGGAACTCGCCGGCGGAGGCGACTTGGAGCCGAGCACGCCCGGCGAGTACCTGGCGACCTATCCGATTCAGCAGAGAGCCACGCCTTCGCCCAATAGTTGGGGACAGAAAGGGTACCACGCCCACTGGGTCAACGCGAAGACGGACTGGATCTGGCGCCCGCTGCACGAAGCGGCGGTGCGGATGCGGCAGACGGTCGAGCGGAACCGGGCCTGGCCGCCGCGGAGTCTCGAGGCCCGCGTGTTGCGTCAGGCGGGCCGTGAATTGATGCTGGCGCAAAGCTCCGACTGGCCGTTCATGATCACCAAAGGGCACGCCGACCAGTACGCCCGGCGCCGCATCAGCGACCACCTCAACCGCTTCCACCACTTGCTGGGCGAGTTGGATTCTCAGCAGATCGATCCGCAGCGGCTGGAAGCCTTCGAGCACATGGACGCGATTTTTCCCGAACTGGACCACCACCTTTTCGCACCTTCGGCGGTGTGAAGTCTCTTATCTGGGGCATGACAATGAGCTATCAACCGATTCCGGACATCGTCGACGGATTGCCGAACATTTGCGGCGCGGAGGACCAGGTCGAGGCCATCACCCGCGACCGGCCGCCGGTGTTTCTCGGCGAGACCAACTTGCGGCTCGACCGTCTGCGAGCCGTGTTCTCGATCGCGCTGCACATGCAGCAGCCGCTGATTCCGGCCGACGGGGACCTCCGCACGGCCGAACTCATCAGCAACCTGGAATTCATGATGCGGCACCCGGACGTCGGCGACAATCACAATGCGTCCGTCTTCGCCGAGTGCTACGCCCGGATGGGCAGCATCATTCCCGAGTTGGTTCAAGCGGGGCAGAACCCCCGCGTGATGCTGGACTATTCGGGCGAGCTTCTCTACGGCCTGCGGAAGATGGGCCGCGACGACGTGCTCGATCGGCTCCGCGGGATCACCTGCGATCCGGGACTCCGCCGGCACGCGGAATGGCTCGGGACCATGTGGGGCCATGCGGTGACGTCGTCCACGCCGCTGCCGGACCTGAAGCTTCACGTACAGGCGTGGCAACAGCATTTTGCGGCCGTTTACGGCTGGGATGCGTTGGCTCGGGTGCGAGGTTTCTCGCCGCCGGAAATGCATGTGCCCAATCACCCCGACGCCGCCTACGAGTTCGTCAAAACCTTGAAAGAGTGCGGCTACCGGTGGATGCTGGTGCAGGAACACACGGTCGAGACCGTCGGCGGCCACGAATTGCAGGACAAGCACTTGCCGCACCGGCTGGTCGCCAAGAACTCGTGCGGAGAGGAGGCGTCGATCATCGCCGTGATCAAGACGCAAGGGTCCGATACGAAGCTCGTCGCCCAGATGCAGCCTTACTACGAAGCCGAGACCCTGGAACGGCGGGAAATCGGAGGAATCTCCATCCCGCCTATCGTGACCCAGATCGGCGACGGCGAGAACGGCGGCGTGATGATGAACGAGTTTCCCTCCTGCTACCGGCAGGCGATCGCGCGGTTCGGCACGGAAGGCGTGGTCAACGCCAACGTCACGGAATACCTGGAACTGATCGAACAGGCGGGCGTCCGCGAGGACATGATGCCCGCCGTCCGTCCGATCCATCAAGGCCAGGTGTTCCAGCGAATCACCAGGTGGGAAGGCGGCGCGGCCGACCAGGCCATCGCGCAACTGACGCACGAAGGGGCCGCGTTTTCCATGGAAGGCGGCTCCTGGACCAACAACATCAGTTGGGTGAAGAACTACGAGAACGTGCTCACCCCCATGAACAGGCTCAGCGCCCGGTTCCACGAACTGCTGGACGACCGCCCGATCGACAAGAACGGCGGAGCGTATCGAAACGCACTGTTCCACTTGTTGGTATCCCAGACGAGCTGCTTCCGTTATTGGGGACAGGGAGAGTGGACCGACTACGCACGAGAAATCTGCCGCCGCGGGTTGGAGATTCTCGAGCATGATTTTGCCTGAAGAGAACGCATCGCAAGAATATGTCCACAGCCAAAGGAGCCAACGCTGCCCAGGCGGGGTCCGCGGCCGTCAGCACCGGCCGGGGCCATTGCCGCCCGTTCGGAGCGACGCCGGGACCGCACGGCGTGAATTTCGCCGTATTCTCCCGGCACGCCGAAATGGTACACCTCGTGCTTTTCCGGGAAGGTTCGTCGGAGCCGATCGCGGAGATCCCGCTGGATCCGAGGATGAACAAGACGGGCGACGTCTGGCACATCCTGGTCCGCGACTTGACGCCCGACGTGCTCTACGGCTACCGCCTTTTCGGACCGTTCGATCCGGAAGCCGGGCACCGGTTCGACCCGCAGACGGTTGTGCTCGACCCGTTTGCCCCGGCGATCAGCGGCGGCCAGCGTTGGGGCCTTTCCGAAGTGCCGCACGACCGGCCCTCCGGCTACCTGACCCGCCGCGGCCGGATCATCGAAGACGATTTCGATTGGGAAGGCGACGTGCCGCTCTCCACGCCGATGGGCCAGACGGTGATCTACGAACTCCACGTGCGGGGATATACCGGCCATCCTCGGTCCGGAGTTCGCCGTCCCGGCACGTTCATGGGCCTGTGCGAGAAGATCTCCTATCTGAAATCCCTGGGAATCACGGCCGTCCAGTTGATGCCGATCCTGGAATTCGACGAGTTGGATCAGACGCGTCGAAGTCCCGTAACCGGCGAGCGGCTGAAGAACTACTGGGGCTATTCTCCCATCTCCTTCTTCGCCCCGAAGGCCTCCTACGCGTCGCGGCCGGGCGATCAAGTCTGCGAGTTCAAGGAGATGGTGAAGACCTTCCACCAGGAGGGCATCGAAGTCATTCTCGACGTCGTCTACAACCATACCTGCGAAGGAAACGAGGGCGGGCCCACCATCAGCTTCCGCGGCCTGGATAACTCGATCTACTACATGCTGGACAAGCGCGGACGGTATTACAACTTCTCCGGTTGCGGCAATACGCTCAACTGCAATCACCCCTTGGTCCGCGACCTGATCATCGACAGCCTGACCTACCTGGTGGCGGAGCTGCACGTCGACGGCTTCCGCTTCGACCTGGCCTCGATCCTGGGACGAGGGCAAGACGGAAGGGTGCTCAAGGATCCGCCGCTGATTCGCCATATCGCCGAGCATCCGGTGCTGGCCGGCACCAAGCTGATCGCGGAGGCCTGGGACGCCGCCGGCCTGCACCAACTCGGCAAGTTTCCCGCCTGGGGACGCTGGGCCGAACTGAACGGCTCCTTCCGCGACGACGTGCGCCTCTTCGTCCGCAGCGATCCCAACGCCACGGCCGCGCTGGCCAAGCGCATTTGCGGGAGCCTGGACATCTACGGCGATTCGTCGCGCCACCCCTACCACTCCATCAACTTCGTGACTTCGCACGACGGATTCACGTTGCACGACCTGGTCAGCTACGACAAACAACATAACTGGGAAAACGGCGAAGACAATCGCGACGGCTGCCAACACAATCTAAGCTGGAATTGCGGACACGAAGGCCCCACGGACGATCCCGACGTGTTGGCGCTGCGCCGCCGGCAGATGAAAAACTTCCTTTCCATCCTGCTGATTTCCCAGGGCGTGCCGTTCCTCGCCCACGGCGACGAGTTCGCCCGAACTCAAAATGGCAACAACAACGCCTACTGCCAGGACAACGAGATCTCCTGGGTCGATTGGCGTTTGGTCAAGAAGAATGCGGACCTGTTGCGATTCACGCGCATGATGATCGCGCTGCGCAAGCGGCACTTCGCGATGAACCGCGAAGAGTTCGTCAATCGCGCAAGCTGGCACGGCACCAAGATCGGCGACCCGGACTGGACCGGAAAAAGCCGTACGCTGGCATTCCAGGTGCACGGCTGGCACTCGCAACCGGACATCTACGTCGCGTTCAATGCCCATTGGGATTGGCAGTCGTTTTGCCTGCCCCCGCACGAAGGCCAGTGGCGCTGGAAACGCCTGGTCGACACGCGACTGACTTCGCCGGACGACATCATCGAGGAAAGCACCGCGGTCCCGCTCGATCCGCCCGATCACTACAACGTCGGACCGCGCTCCACGGTGATTCTGATGTCGCAATTCTAGCCCGGTTCACTGGACTGGGGACTGGGGACTGGGGATTGGGGACTGGGGGGCAGGGTTTGGGGTTTGTTTTGCGTAACCGACTACAATAGCAATGTTTAGCGGGCGGGCTTGCCCGCCGTTCGGTTGCGGCTCTGCCGGCGGCAACCCAACGTGGGGCACGATTGCATCGTGCCAGGCACGTTGAAAACGTGCCCCACGACTTGCGCGCGCCGTGCGCAACAGCCCGTAGGGCGGGCACTGCCCACCAACAATCTGAAATTCCGGCATCGGCGGGGCCGGGCGAAGCGGAACTTCGCGAGGTGCGTCCCCAAGGCGTTCGCAACAGGTAGGACGGACTTCCAGTCCGTCGCGACGGACCGGAGGTCCGTCCTACGTGAGTCGCCCGGCACGGAACCAGCCGTCGCCCCACGCGTCGTACGGTTGGAGTTTCGGGTTGCCCCCGGTCAATTGCGCAGCGACTGGATGGGCGCGGGGATGCGCCCGCCGAAATGGACGAAGTCGTCGCTGGCACCGCTGTTGCGAACCTCGATCACCGGCGTGGATCCGAACAGGCCGCCGAAATCCACCACCTCGCCGGCCTTCGCGCCGGGCACCGGGATCAGCCGCACGGCCGTCGTCTTGTCATTGACCACCCCGATGGCCATCTCGTCGGCAATGATCGCGGCGATCGTCTCCGGGGGCGTGTCGCCGGGAATGGCCACCATGTCCAACCCGACCGAACAGACGCTGGTCATCGCTTCGAGCTTCTCCAGCACCAGATAACCCTTGCCGACCGCTTCGGCCAGCGTGGCGTCCTCGCTGACGGGAATGAACGCCCCGCTGAGTCCGCCGACGCTGCTGGAGGCGAACAGGCCGCCCTTCTTCACTGCGTCGTTGAGCATCGCCATGGCGGCGGTCGAGCCGGGCGCTCCCACCCGGGCGATCCCCAGCAACTGGAGAATCTCGCCGATACTGTCGCCCACCTCGGGCGTGGGCGCCAACGACAGGTCGACGATCCCGAAGGCCAGCTTCAACTCGGCGGCCACCTCGCGCCCGATCAACTCGCCCACCCGGGTCACCCGAAAGCTGGTGATCTTGATCTCCTCGGCCAGGTCTCCCAGCGTCAGTTTCTCTTCCGAGGCCAGCCGGCGTCTCAGCGCGCTGCCCACCACGCCGGGTCCCGAGACGCCGATGTTCACGGTCGCCTCCGGCTCGCCGGCGCCCATGTAGGCCCCGGCCATGAAGGGGTTGTCCTCGGGGATGTTGGAGAACACCACCAGCTTGGCACAGCCGAAGCCGCGTCGCTCGGCGGTCGCCTCGGCGATCCCGATGATCACGTGTCCCATCTGGTGGACCGCGTCCATGTTGATGCCCGCCCGGCGGGAAGCCACGTTGACCGACGCACACACGCGCTGGGTTTCGGAAAGCACCTCGGGCAGCGAGTGGATGACGATTTCGTCGGCCGGCGTGATTCCCTTGTGGACCAGGGCAGTGAAGCCGCCGACGAAGTCGACCCGACACTCGGCCGCGGCGGCGTCGAGCGTCTTGGCGACCTGGACGGCCGCGGCGTGGCCGTGACCGGCGAGGATCGTGGCCGCCGGCGAAATGGCCAGCCGCTTGTTCGTCACCGGGATGCCGTACTTGGCCCCCACGCGATCGCAAATCTCCACCAGCCGACTTGCCCGCGAGAGGATCTTTCCCCGCAGCTTCTTGCACAAGTGATCGACGCTCGGCGCCGCGCAATCGTCGACGTTCAGCGCCAAGGTGACGGTGCGCACGTCGAGGTGCTCGGCGTGCAACATTTCGATCGTGGTCAGGATTTCGTCGGTGCGGAGCATCTTCGCGTCATCCGGGGGACGAATGGGTCAGCCGCAACTGGTTGGTGGCCACGAAAACGTTCTCATGCTGCAACTTGACGGTGAAACCCAGGTCCTCGCCCATCTGTTCCAGGTCGGCCTGGAGCATCCGGGTATCCCAACGGGAGGGGATCTGGACCTGGCCGATCAAGACGAACTCGTCGCCCTTGCGGTCTCCGTAAAGGTCGACGATGTTGATGTCCTTGCCGGCAAGATACTGGCTGAATTGCCGGACGATCCCCGGCTGATCGGTGCCGAAGGCGCTGATCACGAACCGGTCGGTGGGCTCTTTGGCGGAGAAGCCTGCGCCGCTCAGCGCGGGACGGACGAGAACCTGGTACGTGGCGCCGGACGACTCGGCACCGCGGATCCGATCGCCCAACTGCTCCGCTTCGATCTCTTCCGGCACGCTGACGATCATGATCAGCGTGAAGTACCCCCCCAGCACCGTCTGGCTGCACGAGTCGATATTGCCCCCGAGCGATTCCACCGCGTTGCTCACTGCCGCGACGATGCCCGGGTGATCGTCGGACATCACGTTCAAAACGAAAACGTGCTCGAATCTTGGCATCTTGCGGCCCCCTCCACTTCCGGGGGGCAATCGATTGTGGAACTCGAACTGCAGGGTCTTACGTCACATCTACTGCGCGCGGTGCGCGCATGCTTGACGTAACCGATTGTGACAAAAACGTTTAGCGGGCGGGCTTGCCCGCCGTTCGGTTGTACCTCTACCGCGCTCTGTTTGGGCGGTGACTGCCGGGAACCCGTGGAAAAAAGGGGACAGGCACCGGGCCGGCAACGCTTTTCGGCGACTTTCACACTATTTGCGGCTCGGAGCCAGTCCCCATTTTCCACTCACAGCTTCGCAAAAACCAAAGCTTCAGGGTAGCAGGGTTTCAAGTTTTGGCAAGGTCTCCAAGCCGATTGTGTGCGGCAACAGCGACCCGATCTCGTCGAAGATGAATTCGGCCGCAAGCATATGGCCTTCCACCGTGAAATGCGATTCATCGGCGAAGAACTCCTCTTTGCCACCGAAGTATGAATAGACGTCGATCACGGGGACACCGTGGTGCCGGCCGAGTTCGATGGTGGCGGCCCGGTAGTCCGGCGCCCAATCCCGCCAGCACGGCAGGTGGAAGGGTACGTCGAGGTAAGGTCGGGTCAGCAACACGCACTGGATGCCGCGCTGCCTGGAAATCTCGATCATTTCCGTCAGATTCTCCCGATATTCCTGGAGGCTCACGCGGGGAACCAGATCCTCCCGCGTATACGTGCGGCCGCCGCTGAGGATTCGGTGCCAGGCCGCCATCACGAGTTGGCCGGTCCTCGTCTCGAAAAGCGGGGACTGGTAGTCCGAGACGGCGAATTCCGCGTCGGAGCGAATCACCCGGTGCGCGTCGTTCGCGCCGAAACTGATCAAAACCATGTCCGGATCGTAAGGGAGTGTCTCTTCGAACCGCTGCAAGCCTTGAAACGACGAATAGCCCCAAACGCCCGCGTTGATCACGCAACTGTCGGCGTATCGTGTCGTCACCAGTTCTTCGAGGTACATCGGCCAACTGGCACCGCCTTCGGCCCAGCCGAGCGTGTTCGAGTCTCCGACGGTGAAGATGCGGAATTCGCCGGGTCCTTTCTCGTCGGGCAATTCCTTGCCCCGAAAGCCCTGGGAATTGAAGACGGCGTGATTCTTCCGGGGACGCCAAATCAGCTTAGGATCGTAGACGAAGTGGTCGTCGCCGAAGGAGTGCGTGAACCGCCAATCGGTTTCGGTCCCCTCGACCTCGATTTGCAGCGGCGCGTAGTGGTAATCGATTACCCACAGGACGATTTCGCAAATCAACACCGCCAGGCAGAAAGTCGCCAGGGCAAGGAGGATTTTCTTGCGCAACGGATAGCGTTTCTCGTTCAACGCGGTGCTTCTCCGTCCAGTCCGGTCGTGTGCCGTCACAACTTTCCCCAAAACCTCTTCGTGCGTCTTCGTGTACTTCGTGGATCAATTCCGGTCAACTGCGCGCCGTCACTGCTTCCGCCACGGGACTTCCTGGTGGCCGGCCCGAGCGTTGACGGCCCGTGCAAGCACGAAAAGCAGGTCGCCCAGCCGATTCAAATAGGCCGCAAGGTCCGGCGAGAGTCCCGCTGGGGCTTGTCGGCTCAGGGCCACCAGCCGTCGTTCTGCCCGGCGGCAGACGGCCCGGGCATGGTGCAGCGCCGCCGCCGCCCGGGTGCCCGCCGGGAGAATGAAATGTTCCAGCGGCGAAAGTGTCTCTTGATATTGGTCGATGGTCTCTTCCAATGCCGTGATACGTTCGGGACCGATCCGGCGGATGGTCAACGTTTCCGGGTCGGCGGCGGCCACTTCGGCCCCTATCGCCAGCAGGTCGTTCTGGAACTGTTCGACCAAGCGGCCGATTTCCACGGGCAGCGCCTCGGCCCGGGCGAGCCCCAGCACGCTGTTCAGTTCGTCGAGGGTGCCCAGGGCTTCCACTTCAGCCGCGTCCTTGGACACACGGGTCCCGTCCGGCAGGCCCGTCTCCCCCCGATCGCCGGTTCGGGTATAGATTTTCATCAGGTGTCCTTTCGTCGAATACCGCCACGAACAGGCAGTATAGTCCTCTGCCACTGGAAGAACCACCCGGGCTCCCTATAATGCCTGTGTCGTGGCCGCCGGATTTGCGGGTCGGCCCTAATTCCATTTTAACCTCGCAGGTCAAAAGGAGGTACGGTGATGGGCGACGCCTACAAAGAAGGATACGAGGCTTCCAAGAAGGGGGCGGTACAGGATGCCAATCCGTACGCCGAGGAAGCCGAGAAATCGCAGCAGTGGAACGAAGGCTGGGAGGACGCCAGAATCGAAGGCGAGTTGGACCGAAATCAGATCTGCCGAGAGAGGACGTAGCGCCAACTCCGTTTGTATGTCCTCATAAAGCCGCGACCGGTGGTCGCGCCCATGGGAACCACGAACGGGGGCCACGCCCACGGGAACCGCGATCATAGGTCGCGCTTTGTGTTGGCGCGACCACCGGTCGCGGCTTTGTGAGTTGTCGTCACTCCACTTCGTCGATTTCGACCTTCAGCCGCCCGATCACGCGCATGACCGGCAGGAAGCTGGTATACGCCGAGGCCCCTTTGAGATTGCTGTGGGCCAGCTTCAAGTGCGCCGCGCCGATGCCGCCTTGGGCCAACGTGGCGTCCAGCGGAATCCACCGCCGCTGGACGTAGACCTCGGTCCACATGTGATATCCGAAGGCTTGCCGCCCCTGCATGTAAACCAGCCCCACTGCGGCCCGGGCGGGAATTCCGCGGGCGCGGGCCAAGGCAATCAGCAGCACCGCGTGCTCGCTGCAGTCACCGGTGGGATCCTCGGCCACTTCCGCCGCCGTGGCAAAGGCCTGCGAGAAGTTCTTCTCGGTGATCGTTTCGTTGACGTAGCGTTCCAGTTTCAAGGCGACCTGCCACGGGTCCGTCTCGTCGCCGGCCGCCTCCTTGGCCATGGCCACGATCTTCTCGTGATCGCTCTGGACGAAGTTGTTCGGCTGCCGGTCGTCGTCGGTGGGCGGATCGTCGGCCGCGTCCGGATTGCCGTCGGGCCGACCGGGGCGCAGCGCGTAGACCGTCAACTCGGCCGTCTCCTTCCCGGTCGATTTCACCTGCTGCGACGCACCGGAGGCAAACACCTCGGCCGGATCGCTCCCTTCCAGCCGCACGGTGTAGCGAACCCGCCGGGTGTCGTGGGCACGTGACAGCGGCTCGTCGATCTTCACGGCTGCGTCAGTACCCAAATCCACCTTCAGCAAGTCCGTCTCATCCAGAGCCAGTTCCTTGGTGCTGCGGATGGTCTCGATGTCCATGGCTTCAAGCAGCGTCTTCATGGTTTCACCCGCCTGGTTGGTCCAGATAGTGGTCTCCAAGATCACGCCGCCGGGCAAGCGCATGGCAGAGTCGATCCGCAGCAGGTTGTACTTTCCGCCGAGCAAGTCGACCGGCTCATAGTCCTTGGCGACCATGTCATGAGTAATCACCTGGTTGAACGTGGGCTCCAACGCGCGCACAAAGCGCCGCTCGCCGGGTTTCATGGGGCGGTACAACATAGTCTGTTCCGCCGCGTAGAACCCGCCGTCGTCCGGCGACCAGGGGATGGATCTCGCGGTCTTCTTGCCCAGTGTGGTCGTTACGACCTCGAGCTTGTCTTCGACCACGCGTCCGGTGGTCAGCATGGGAATCGGGCCTTGCTGAATCTCCGCCGTGTATTCGATCAGCTTTCCGTCGGGAGTCTCGGTGCCCGTGTAACGGATGTTCTGCTTACTGGTTTGGCCGAAGCGCTTGATGACCAGATGACTGGTAACTTCGATCTTCACGAATTTCCGCCCCGCTTCCATCACGTTGCGCATAACAGTGTGTGCGTGGCCGACCCGGGCGCCCTGGAGCGTGAGAATGTCCCAAGTCTCGCGGTCAGGCAGCGGAACTGCCTTCGGCAGCGCCGACGGCGGGACCTTGGCGGCCGACGATTCCAAGTCCGGGGGATCAGGGCGGACGGGTGACGCGGCCGAAAGGACCAAACCGACAGCCACTGCCAGAGAGCGGAGCGTTCGTGTCATGTTCATAACAGAGAATTTTTCCATGGTTCGGTTTGCGCAGCGATCTTGCTTTTCGCCAAGTCTACCGTTTAATCCGGCTCGTGACTACCGCTGTGGTCGCCGAATCACGCTGCCGGCGGCGTCTTTTCAGTCAGAGCAAAATCACGATCGCCTTGCCGGTTCCACGCCCCACCCCACTTCGGCGGCACGAAAACTCTCCGCGACCCAAACAGCCTTGCGCCACCGGGCAAGGTTTCTTGCTTCAATGGCGTCGGTGGTCGGCCCCGGCCGCTTTCTCGGTGGTACACTTTTTTGTCCGCCTGCGCTGCCGGTCTGGCTTTGCGGCCATCCGCAGTTCGGCGGAGGACGCTGTCGCGTGCGAGGGTCGCAGCAGCCCTGCCGGTTGTGCCGTTTCTGCCGGGCCGGTCCCGGTTGGCGGCCGGGAAGTGAAGCCGAGCCCTCCCGCCGCGCACACAAAGTAACCTACGGTTTGTTAGAGAAAAGTTCCCGCTCGCGGCTTGGCCGTCCCACTGCCCCAAAATCGTTCGCCAAGCGAGTAGAAAGCTTCGATGGGCTTCCTGAAACGATTTTTTCGTAACGTCTTCCGCGAAGGCTCGATGCCGACCGGCACCAGCAGCTTCCAGCACCTCGGCGAAGAGGAATTGGAGGCGCACCTGGGAGTGTCGCGCTACGGTGATTTCAATCTCACCGAGGCGGTCCGCCCGTCCTACGACCTTCAAGTGGTTCCCTGCCAAGGCTACCGTCACGATTCCTACCACGATGAACAGAGCAAGACCAACGTGCCCGTCCTGATGGCCGCCGTCTCCAGCGAACGACTCTTCGACACGTTCATGGATCTGCTGGACCTGCTGGGCAACGTGGTCGACGTCGTCCTGGAAACCAGCCACAACCGCAACAACAACGAACATACCGATCTCTATCGCGAACACATCGACGTCCCCGTGCTCAAGAGCATCCTCTGGGAATTCGAAGAACTGCTGCTGAACGACGGCTGCACCGGGCTGGCCGTGCTCAATCCGGGCGTGCCGCAGGAGATTCAGTTCGACGAGCACAAGCTGCTGATCGTCTACGGCGACGAACTCGATCCGTTCGAAGACGTCCTCGGCCTGCGCGACATCGACCGTGACGAGCAGATGCGGTTCATCACCGAGGCCGAACACGTCCACTCCTCCAGCGACCAGTTCGCCCGACAGTTCGAGGAGTTGAAAACCCGGCTGGGAATGGATTGCGACTACACGTAGACCCGTATAGTAGCCATCTTGCTCCGCAAGATGAAGCCTCGTCTCGCGGAGCGAGACGGCTACCTTAGTCGCCTCGGACGGCCCATTCTTTCAACCACACGAGATCCTCGCGGAGTTCTTCGAGGCTCTCTTGCATGCCCACGAAGCGGCGGCGGAAACGTCGCCATGCCAGGGTGCCGCCGGCGATCCCGACGAGCAACAGCCCCAGGCCGAAGATCAGCAGCCATCCGGTCGAGGAAACGTCGGTCACGCCCTCGAGCCATTCGGCCGCGGCGACACAGAGGACGGGCAGCGCCGTAAGCCCGGCCACGGCAGCGACCGCCAGGACGATCGCCAGACGTTTGACCAGCCCGGCGGCCTCCCGGCCTTCGAGCCGCGCCAATTGCCAGCGGAGCGAGGCCAGTTCCTTCAGATCGTCGGCCAACGAGCCGATTTCGTCCTTCAGGTCGCCAATCGGGGAGCGAGCGGGCTCACTCATCGTCGGCCCCCTCGGTCTTGGCGGCCGTTTTCCCTGGAGCCGACTCGGCCCAAATCCGCTCGACTTCCCGCCAGCACTCCCGCCCGACCCGGTCGGTGGCCCGGCGCAGCAGCCGCATTCCCAGCCGCCGCAGGATGCTCCGGGCGCTCAATCCGGCCGATAGTGCCAACCCGACGCCGAACGCCGCCGTGGCCGCGCTGCCGGGATAGGCCTTGACGTAGGTCCGCCAGGAAGCGAGCCGTCGGCCTTGGCGCTCGACCCCGCGCACGCGCCCGTCGATCCGCCGCCTCAGCCGTGCGATCCGCCGCCGCAGATCGCGTCTGGCCTGTTCCTGCTTGGCATCGACGATCTGCAAAGGCATGGGGACGCCTCGGGTGGGATTGGGGACTGGGGATTGGGGACTGGGGATTGGGGGTTGGGTGGTTCACCGCCGAAACAGGCGGCCGAGGAAGAACCCGAGAATCGCGGCGACGATCACGCCCGGGCCGGGGTGTTTCCGGACCACTTCCAGCGTATCGTCGAGCAGGTCGCCGACCGTCTTCTGCCGCACTTTCTCCAG
>DATLAN010000210.1:0-4971 GCA_035527455.1 Thermoguttaceae bacterium | reverse complement strand
TTCACCTGCATCGAATCGCCGACCTTGCACACGTCGGCCACGCTGGAGACGTACTCGTCGGACAATTCGCTGATGTGGCAGAGCCCGTCCTTGCCGGGCAGGATCTCGACAAAGGCGCCGAAATCCTTGACGCTGGTCACTCGGCCGTCGTAAATCCTGCCGATTTCCACGCTGGCCGTCAGGGCTTCCACGCGGCGCATCGCCTCCTGGGCGCCCTCGGCCTGATGGCTGGCGATGGTGACCGTGCCGTCGTCGTCGACTTCGATCGACGCGCCGGTCGCTTCCTGGATCGAGCGGATCATCTTGCCGCCCGGGCCGATCAACATGCCGATCTTCTCCGGGTCGATGTGGGTTCGCAGCAGTCGCGGCGCCCATTTCGAGATCTCCGGCCGGGGACGCGAAATCGCGGTGAGCATATTCCGCAGGATTTCGATGCGGGCTTCCCGCGATTGAACCAGCGTGGCGCGGAGGATCTCTTCGCTGATGCCGTCGATCTTCAGATCGAGCTGGATGCCGGTGATTCCGTTTTGGGTCCCGGCGATCTTGAAATCCATGTCGCCGAAGTGGTCCTCGTCGCCGATGATGTCGGTCAAGAGCACCCAGCGGTCGCCTTCTTTGACCAGCCCGACGGAAATCCCGGCCACCGGATTGCTGATCGGCACGCCGGCGGCCATCAACCCCAACGTGGCCCCGCACACGCTGGCCATCGAACTGGAGCCGTTCGATTCCAGGATGTCGGAGATGATACGGATGGTATAGGGGAAATCGTCGGGGTCGGGCAGAACCGATTTCACGCTGCGTTCGGCCAGCGCACCGTGACCGATCTCGCGGCGTCCCGGTCCACGGATCGGCCGGCACTCGCCGACCGAGAACGACGGGAAGTAGTAGTGGAGCATGAACTTCTGGGAATACTCTTCGATCAGTCCGTCCACCCGCTGCTCGTCGCGGCCGGTCCCCAAGGCCACGGTGACCAGCGCTTGGGTCTCGCCCCGCTGGAACAGGGCCGAGCCGTGGACGCGGGGCAGCAGGTCGACCCGGCACTCGATTGGCCGCAGCGACTTCGCGTCGCGTCCGTCCGGCCGCACACCGGAGAGAATCTGATCGCGCACCAACCGCTGCTCCAAGTCATGCCAAACGGACTTCAGCTTGGCCGGATCGATGGCGTCTTCGGCCTTCGGATCGGGGATCATCTCGGCCATGACGCGCTGCTTCAGCGCGCTGCAGGCCTCGGCCCGGGCGCGCTTGCCCTCGGTCCGCTTGGCCTGGTTGAAGGCGTCGTAGTATTTCTCCTTCAGCCGGTCGAAGAGGTCGTCCGGTTCGGGAATCTGGTATGGTGCCTTCTCGACCCCCAGCTTCTGGACCAACTCTTCCTGCATCTCGCAGATCAGCCGGATGCACCGATGGGCCTCCATGACGGCCTCGGCCATCTTGTCCTCGGGCATTTCGCGGGCAAAGCCCTCGATCATCAGGATCGACTCCTTGCTGCCGGAGACGATCAGATCCAACTCGCTTTCCTCCAGGGCGTCCTGGGTGGGGAAGGGGACCCATTTGCCCCGGACCGATCCCAGCCGTACGGAGGCGATCGGACCCATGAAGGGCAACGGAGAAACGGCCAACGCGGCCGACGCGCCGATCATGGCCAACACGTCGCCGTCGTTTTGCCGATCGCTGGCCATCACGAAGGTCTGCACTTGGACCTCGTCGTTGAACCCCTCGGCAAACAACGGCCGGATGGGCCGATCGATCAGTCGCGAGGTGAGCGTTTCCTTGGTCGTGGGGCGGCCTTCCCGCTTGAGAAACCCGCCCGGAAACTTCCCCGCGGCAGCCACCCGCTCGCGGTAGTCGCAAGTCAAGGGGAAGAAATCGATTCCCAACCGGGGAGGGCCGGTCGCGGCGGCACACAAGACGACGGTTTCGCCATATTGCACCAGGCAACTACCGGCCGCCTGTTTGGCTAGTTCGCCCGCCTCGATGGAAAGGGTTCCGGCTCCAATTTGTCTTTCAACACGTACTTTCACTGTTCGTTCCTGCTTTCATCTTGGTGACAAGTTCCAGCGGAGTGTGGCGCCGGAGAGAGATCGCCGACTGGCGCCGAAGGCGTGCCGTCTCCTCGGGTACAAGCCGAGGGAACATCACCTGTTATGGACGAGAACCTACCCATCACCGACGTCGCGCTTCGGACGAGCCGACCCTAGAGGGCGCGAGAAGACGCATCGACTACTTGCGGATGTCGAGACGTCGAATGATGTCGAGGTAACGCTGCGGATCAACCTTCTTGAGATAATCCAACAGGCGCCGCCGGCGACTGACCAGCTTCAACAGACCCCGCCGGCAGGCGAAGTCCTTCTTGTGCGCCCGAAGGTGCTCGGTCAACCCGTTGATCCGAGTCGTCAGAATGGCGATTTGAATCTCGGGGGAGCCGGTATCGTCGTCGCTCCGCCGAAAATCCCCAATCAGTTCCGTTTTTCGCTCGTTGGTAATTGTCATCTGCTACCGCGACTGCTCCACCTCGGTTGGCCCGCTATGCTTCCTCCCGAAGCACAATCCTCCACCATGTCTACTGGAACTCTTCCTACAAAAACACACACGTTCAACCCACAAGACCCTAAGTCTATCATTTGTTTCTTATCGTACAACCGCGAAATGGGCTATCGCGGCCAAGAAATCGGATTCGCTCAGTTCATTCCACCCAAAGGTACTGCTTCCCGCGTTCTCCATTCCCCGCGGCTACCGACCAAAGGCCCCGTTTTTCACCCCAAACTCGCTATTCTGCCTAATCGTCGCAAAGCTGCATCATGGGTGTCACGCCTACGCTTGCGTGGTCATTTCTCTTCCGGTCGCAGCGAACCCTTTACGTTCACCCCGCTCGCGTCGATCGTGACGTGGACCGATCCAAAATCCGCCGTGTGAAGCACCTGGCTGCCCGCGGCACGGTATGTTTCCTCTGTGGACCTGTAGTCCCATTGGTGGCTCGCGCTGATAATTACATATTCAGGGTTGGACCATCTCGAAAGTTCGGGGGGATTGCTCCGTGGGCTGCCGTGGTGCGGAGACAACAAAACGGCGCAGTCGGTAGGCTCCTGAGAAAGAAGATTGTTCAGCCCGGGAGTGGTACCCCGAGAATCAGGGCTGCCGAGATCTCCCGGCAACAAGATCCGGTGTCCGCGATACTCGATCTTCAGCACCACGCTGTTGGCATTGTCGCTCCCCGAAAACCCTTCTCTTGGCGGGTGCATAACTTCAATCCAACAATCGTCACCGACCGACAGCCGATCGCCGGCGCAAACCGCCTCGCACGCGACCCCCGACTTTCGCATCGCTTCGCGTAATGCCGTGACCGAAGCACTTTCCTCTCTCCACATCACCGGCGAGACGTAAACCTTGCCGACGGAAAACTGCTCCAGAAGACCGGGCAAGGCGTTGAAATGGTCGTTGTCGGGGTGCGAGATGACCACGGCGTCCAGGTGCGTGATGCCACGCGACCAGAGCAGACCGGCGACCGATCGGGTGGCGGAAACCGGCGAGCCGGCCTGCGAGCCGGCGTCGTAGAGCATCGTTTTTCCGCAGGGTAACTCCACCACCACGGCACAGCCGTGCCCCATGGAGAGGAACGTGCATTCGAGGCGGGAGTCGTCGCGGCGAAGCGAAGCCGCCGCAAAACCGGCAGTCGTCCAGACGGCCAGAAGCGCCAGGCACCACCGTCGCGGCGGTCGGTAGCGAGGCAAAGCGACCAACAACGCCAATCCACCGTAGAATCCCCACAGCCACCAGTCGTCCGGCCCGGGCACCCAGCAGTGGCTCAACGGGATCTCCCGTGCCCGCATCACGCTCCACTCCAACAGACCCAGCGAGAAGTTGCAGGCCGTGCCGAACGGCGCACCCAAAGGCACGGCGATCGAACCGAAAACCAGCGCGGCGAACCCGGTGATCAGGGCCGAGGCCATGGGCACCCATAAGATCGGGTTGAGCACCAGGGCAACGGGCGTGAGCAAATGAAATCGGGCCATCACCAGCGGCAACGTCAGCAGCCAGACGACGGCGCCGGCCAGGGTCAGCTTCCACAGGCCTCCTCCGATGCGTCGCACCACGCGGATCGGCCGCGGCCGGCTCTGGTCGATCAGCCGCTGCAAGGGATCTTTCTTCCCCGGCGAACGCAGCCGCCACGGTCCGAACCACATCAAGCCGGCCACGGCCAGGAAGGAGAGTTGGGCTCCCGTGTGAAACAACGCGGCCGGATTGGCTCCCAGCACGATCAAGGCGGCCGCCGCCAGAGAATTGAACGACAGCGGCCGGCGGCCCAGGAAGAGCGAGCCGCAGGCCACCAGCACCAGGATCGTCGCCCGCACGATCGGAGGCCGTGCGTCGGTCAACAACATATAAAAGAGGGTCAGCGCCGCCACGCAGAGCATCGCCCAGTTTCGCGGCACCGGAAGCCGCCGCAGAACCCAAAGCAGGCTCCAGGCGAGGATTCCCAAGTGCAGCCCCGAGACGGCCAGCAGGTGAACCGTACCGGTTTCCATGAAGGCCTGTTTCTGCTCGGGATCGAGTTGTTCGCGGGTACCCAGCAGCACGGCGGCGGCCAGAGCGGTTCGCTCGGGATCGAGGTACTGCGAGAGGAGCCGGTTGCCGTGGCTGCGGATGCGTTCGACCCACCGCCGAAGACTCCCGCTGCCCGGTTCGACGATCGATACGCACTCGGGAAACTCGGTCCGAAGCTGGCTGCGAGTCCGCTCGGCCCGAAGGTACTCGGCGTAGTCGAACTCGCCCGGGTTTCGGATACCCTTCGGCGCGTAGAGTTCCGCGAAGATCCGCAGCCGGTCGCCCGCATCAATACCCGAGAGCCGGCCGTACACTTCCAGCCTGGTCCGGCCGGCGACGGGCGTCCACTCGGTCCCGTCGCGCAAGGCGACCAGTTGCACGTCGAGCGGCGTGCGGTCGTTCGCCGGGATTCCCCGCATCGGATCGAGCGGC
>DATLAN010000209.1:0-8732 GCA_035527455.1 Thermoguttaceae bacterium | reverse complement strand
TACATGGTCGACAACCGGGATAAGGACGCGACGCACCGCAAGCTCTTCGATCGGTCTTTCGCCAAACGGCCGGCCGAAGAGCTGTACGATCTGACCAAAGACCCCGACCAGCTCGAAAACGTGGCCGACGATCCGCAGTACCCCGAAGCCCGCGGGAAGCTCGCCGGGCAGCTCACCGAGCTGCTTCGCGCAAGCGGCGATCCCCGGATCGTCGGCGGAGGTGAGCAGTTCGACCGCTACCCATATCTGGGCGGGACGCCGAAGTATCCGGGCGGAGGCGCTCGGCCATGAAGTTAAAAAGGGGACATTCTGGTTTTTTGGCGGATAAGTAGAATGTCCCCTTTTCTATGCCCGTTCAGGCAGAAGACGGCGTCCTGCTTTTCGGTTACTCGCGGGCGTTACCCCAGCGGGTCGTCCAACAACTCCTGCAATCGGGCCGCCAGTTCCGGCGGGAAACGATCGCGCCAACTCGCGTCGATCAGGCCCACGTCCAAGAGATCGCGCAGGTGCATGCGGTCCCTGTCCCGAAACGAAGTCAGTTTCATCCGCACCAGCGCTTCCAGGGCGAGAATGGCGTACGACGCGGTTCGGTCGCACTCGGTCACTTCCGGGGTCGGCAGCAGGTACTCCGGGCGGACCTTCTCGCCGGCGAACACGACGTGCAGCGCATCGCGGGCCTTGGCCCCCGGGCCGTCGAGAAACATGGTCACGCCGGCGGCCCGGCGGTAGACGAAACCGGCTTCGGCCAGCGCGGCCTCGGCGGCGGCCAGGTCGTCGCGGCGGATGAGGATATCGACGTCGCGGGTGTTTCGCACGGCCGCCTCGTCGACGCGCGAGACCCATGCGGCCACGGCATTGCCGCCCACGACCGCATAAGGAATTCCGGCCTTCCCCAGCGCCGAGGTCGCCCGCAGCAAACGATCGCGCACCTTCTCCACAGCTCGGATCATCCTTTCCCAGGAAACGTCGCCATACTGCGTTTGGGCCATCGGACCGGTTCCCCATCGCTACGGGGGCGGAAGAACAGCTTGCCGAGTTGGTTTTTTGGCCGCCCCCGGGGCCGCTGCGCTCGAATTCTAGCAGACTCGCCCAACGGGGTCCAGAGAACGTCGGCGGCTTGTGCCCCTTGTGAGCGGGGGTTATGCTGGGATGGTTTTTCCAGGCGAGTGTGCTGAAGCGAGGAGGTTGTAGTGGCCGGAGTTGATTGAAGCGTCGCTGCTGGATGCCGCCGTGTTCTATGCCCATGCGTCGTGACGGCGGAATAGATCCAGGATGCGATGAAGCTCGCTGACGCGTCTGCAAATGTTCGCGGATATCGGCGCCCGGCAAGTCTTCGGTTTCCTGTGTCGATTACCGTCGTGTCTGGAACGGCTTGCCTAAACTGATTCTTTGCACTATCATTTCTCAAGGAACCAGAATGCCCCCAAGCCAGAAGGAGCCGTTCGATGGCAAACCTTGCAGCCACCCTGAAAGAGGAAATCCAGCGTTTAGCAAGAAAGGAAGTCAAAGCCCAAACGGGAACGACAAAGCAGGCTGTCGCCCAGTACCGGCGCGAGATTGCCAAGCTGAGACGACTGTTGCGTGAACAGCAAAAGAAGATCGCCTTCCTGGAGAAGCAGGAGCAGAAGCGCCTTGGGCAAACGGCAGCCGTCGAAGAGCCTGCCGAGGACGTTCGCTTTTCGGCTAGATCCGTTAAAGCTCAGCGCAATCGCCTTGGTCTGTCAGCCAAGGATTACGGGAAACTCGTGGGCGTCTCATCGCTCACTATTTATAGCTGGGAGCAGGGCAAGTCCCGACCACGAAAAGCCCAGCTAGCGGCTCTGGTCGCAGTCAGAGGAATCGGAAAACGCGAGGCAGCGGTGAAGTTGGAACTGCTCGAAGCCGAGGAGGCAAAGGCAGCCGGCAAGACCCGAAAGAAGACTCCGAAGAAGGCTTGACGGAAGTAGGGTTACCGGAAACTGTTCAGGCTCGACGACTGGAACGACGTCGCAATCATCGCCGAGGGGAACCACCTGCAGCACTATCTCAACGACAAGCTGATACATGCCGGCAGACCGATGTGGGCAGAGTTCAAGAACATCCGCATCGAGCACAAGCCGCTTGTCATCGGGGCCGTTCGTACTTGACAACGCTCCCGTCGATCAGCGAGAGGTAGATCCCGCCGGCGGCGGCAGACATGCCGTCGAACACGGGAAAGCTGTTCAACGGATATTCGGCCAGCTTTTGGCCGTCCTCTGCGGAGAGGACCCACAGCAGGCCTCCCTTTTGGCCGAGCCATGCCTCTTCCTGCGCGCGGAGTTCACGATTGATTTCATCATCGGCCCCGGGCAGAAAACCCAACATCTTCGTTTCGTCGGCCACGTCGGGTGGTCCGGCGATGAACAGGTTCTTGCCTCCCAGCGTCATGGCGTTCGCCAGCAGCGGAAGAGCATCGACTTGCCAATGGATTCTGCACCCGCCGAGAGTGGCGCCGGCCGCTTTGTCCTTCTTTGGGCCGCGACCGGACGGCTCGGGAGTTGCCGCCACAGGGTCCTTGTCGGCCGCGTAGAGTTGATAATGCGTGCGGGGATGGAGCATGTTGCCCAGCGGCTCGCTGCGGAAGGCGTAGGCTCGCGAGTCGTCGAAGACCATGATCCGCCCGCAAGGAGTGCTCTTTCGAGTGTTTGCGTAAGCGCCCCACCCTTCACCACAATCTTCCCCGTAGATCCAGTAGGATCGGTGAAACCACAGGTCATCGAGCAGCCCGGTCTGGCAGAACAGATGCCTTCCGCCCTGTGCGTCGTGCTCGTTGGGGCCGATATCCAGGCGTTTGCCGAGCAGGTCGAACTTCTGCTCCTGCATGTAGACGTACGTCCCGTCGCAGGAGAGCACGTCGGCATTGGCCACCGGCATGGTTTTATTCTGAGAGATCAGGGTTTGCAGGTTTTTCCCGGTCCGCGGATCGTTTTCGTCCATGACGGTTTCCGAGAGCAGCTTGCCCGTTCTCGGATCGAGCCGCACCAGGCGCAATCCGCCGTCGAAGAACATGTTGCGGCCGGCGAGACAGTAGACCACGTCGCCGTGGATCAGCACGCTGCCGCTGACCGGCCAGGCGGACTCGATTTGCTGATAGCTCGCGATCCGCTTCCCTTCGAAGGCGACCAGATAGCGCCATGCCAGGCCGCCGTCGTCGGCGCGGAGACAATAGACCCAACCGTCCGCGGAGCCGAGCAGCACCGTGCCTCGGTAGACCGTGGGCGAGGAATCGATTCGGCCGCCCGCGGTGAATTGCCAGACCGCGTCGCCGGAGTCCGCATCCAGCGCGTAGAGCGTGTGCCGATCCACGGCGGCGACGAAGACCTTGCCGTCGACGATCACCGGCTGCGTGAGTTTACCGCCCAGCGGCACCTTCCACGCCTCTTTCAATTCGGAAGAGATCGTCGAAGGGTTGAACCCGCTGCGAGTCGTATCGCGCCGATGCATGGGCCAATCGTCCGGGTTTGCGGTGCCGGATTCCAGGTTTCCGATTTGGTCGAAGGCGGGGCCCTTTTCAAGTCGTTGGTCCTCCGGCGTCGGCTGCTGGGGACGCGGCGATTCCCCGGCCAAGGCGCACAGGTATTCGAGTTTCGACTGGTAGTAACAGGCGCAGGAATCCGGCGGCTTGTAGAGTAATCCGTTGCTCGGCATGATCCCGTAGATACAGCTACCGCGAACCGCGTTGTTGATGTCCACGGTCGTGCCGCCGATGCGATAGAACTCCGTTCCCATGCCGTTGGTCATGATGTAGCTGGTCGTCGCACGGCTGGGATAGCATCTCGGGTGCATGGGGAATCCCGGGAGGTTCGCGGCAACGAAGTCCTTCTCGATCTCCCCGGTGTGAAGGTTCATCACCTTGAAGTGCGTTCCTCTTTCCTGCGCCGCGCCGGTGTTGATGGCCCAGACGGCGCCGTCGATCACGAACAGGTCTTCCGGGCAGTGGTGGCCGGTCTTCATCAGCGATCCGGCCCACAGTTGCTCGCCGCTTTTTGCGGAAAAGGCCGTTAGCTTCGTGCCGCTGGCGAAAAGGACGACTCCCTCGGAGACGACAACCCGCAACGAGCTGCCGGTAGGCACTTTGCTGACCGCGGGCCCCGACGTAGTCCATTGCGGCGCGGCCGTTTTGCGGTCGATCGCGACCAGGCCCGTGCCGTTATGGTAATAGACCGTGTCGTCGCCGACCGTCAACGTCAACGGCGCGACCTGCGCGGGATGTTGCCACACGACCCGGCCGGAGTCGGCCTCGATGGCCTTGATGATCCGCCGGGGACTCTCCGGCGACCAGGCCCATCCGCTGCCGGCCCGGCCGATTTCCTGGTAGCTGGACGTCTCGGCCCGGTAGTTCACCGGCGGTATCTCGGGATCGACCAACAGGTACAGCACGCCGTCGCAGGCGATGATCTCCTGCGTCGGTTTCGTTTCCTCGTAGGTTCTGACGGTCTCACCCGTCGCCGCGTCGAAAGCTTGCACCGGTTCCGCCAGTCCGGCGGCGACGTAGACCCGATCTCCAACGGCGACGAGTTTGCGCGGATAGTGGCCCGGACCGCTCTTCAACGGCCAGTTATTCGGGTGCCAATCGGGCAGCGGTCTCTTCCACAAGACCGTCCCGTTGAATCCGTCGCGTGCGATGAGCGTCCATCGGGCGGGCAAGAAGATGTGGTTGCGAAGCCCCTCGTCGATGACGTAGAAAATGCGGCCGCCGGACGAAACCATGGCGTGCAGGCTCGACATGAAATCGTGGTTGCGCAGCCACTTCGGCCCGGCAAGCCATTGAATCCTGCGCGGCGGACCGACGACCGTGTCGTTTCCGACCATCGTCCCGCGCGGGTCGTGATGAAAGTGCGTCCACTGATCGATCTCGTCGGGCCAGGGTTTGACGGTTGTCTCCCATCCGTCGCCGGTCTTGACGTACGCCACGCCCTTGGGACACAGCACGCGCATCACCTCCGACATGGGGACCTCGCCGAGATTCTCGCAGACCACGAGGTTCACCAGGTTGTCGGCGTAGGGCAGTTGCCTGCCGTTGAACGTGTCGACGGACACCGGGCCGTATAGACCGAGCGACCGGATGTGTGCCCGGGCCGCGGTGACGTCGGCCGGGTCGGAGTCCAGGCCGTGAACGAAGTAGCGGTCGTTGTCGCGAAGCGCGGCGGTCAGCTTGCCGTCGCCACAACCGAGGTGGACCACCAACCCGCCCTCGACGCCGGCCGTTTCCAGTATCTCTTTGCCGGACGTCGCGGCAAAGGTCCAGGAAGCGTCGAGGCAGAGGGCAATGACGAACAGGACGCCGCCGAATCGCGGCGCTGGACAAGCATTTTTCATCGGAACTTTCTCCCGTAATCAACACATGCTACGAGTTTCGAAACGGTTTCCAATCAAGGCCCGGGCGAGCCGGTGCCTCTTCTCTGTGCATGAATTTCCGGCAAGAACAGGTCGCTTTCCCGCGTTTCGCTCCGATCAGCAACAGAGACGAGGCCGCATGGATCCATTGGCTCACTTGCCGGCGCTCATCTCCAACATCGCCTCGCCCATGGCGTGGCCGATGCGGTTGAACCAAATGGCGCTGCCCATATAGTGGTACCCGAAGTCGGACCCGGTCTGCTCCCACTCTTCGAAACGGTTTCGCCACTCGGGGTACAACGTCTCGGCCGCCTGGTCGACCAGCACGTCGGTGCGCACCGCCTTCACGTTGCCTTCGAACGCCGGCACGCTTTCCACGGCTATCTGGGCCTCCTGAATCGTCAACATTGCGCCCTGGGCCGGCTTCGATCCGTTTTGCCCCATCACGCCGATCACGAACGGCAACTTCGGAGCGTTGAGGTCCTTCCGCACGTCGTTGATGAAGTGTTCCATGTTGGACGCGTACTCATCCTGTGCGCCGTACATGTCATTCCAACCGTGGAACCACACGAACCCGGCCACCTCCAGCTTCTTGCCCTTAAGCGCGGGAAACATCGTCTCGTAATTGTCGAAGGTCTCTTTGACTTCGCTCATCATGTTCCGATAGGACGAGCCGTAGGCCGCTTTGACGTCGTCCATGGTCGGCAACGGGTCGTTGCGATTATTCTTCTCGTTCTTCGCCTTGACGCTCTGCTGCCTCTGCTGGAGTTCGGCCTGGAGATTTTCCTCGCTGGGCAGGCCGGCCGAGGGCGAGCGGAAGAGCTTGAACAGCGAGTGCCCGCCCCATGCGGCTTTGATGAGTACGACCGGTTCGTCGAAGTGATCCCCCATCATGGTGCCGAACTCCAGTTCCACGCCGGTGCGGCCGGGCGATCCGTAACCGATGGTCAGCCCGCCGCTGCGGTCCAGGTACTTGATGAACGCGTCGTCGCGGACGATCCACTCGCCGTCCTTGCGCAGGTGCGCGAACAGCTCCTTGGTCTTCGGTGCCTCGGCCTGGTAGTCGAGCAACGTGTTCTTCGCCTTGCCTTCCATGTTGGATTGCCCGGCGAGGATGAAGACCTTCACGGTCTTCCGGTCATCGGCGGCCCGGGTCGTCGCGGCGGTGGCCAGCGAGACCGCAGACAGTACGATGGCGGCGAGGAGCCAAGTGTGCTTTTTCATTTTGGGTACTCCGAGGGTTGACGATTGGGGACTCTGAAAGAAGCTGCGGTTCCGAGGTTCCTGGGTTCCGGGGTTCCGGGGTTCCGGGGTTCCGGCGAACTCTTCACCAGCATACCTTATCGCAACCGAGCAATCCAGTATCTCCAGCCGGATTTTCCGGTGCCGTCGGCCCTCGCTTGATCGGCTCCCTGCGCCGGTGCAGGCCGCCGCCGGTGCGGTCACTTTCCGACGTCCCCACCGCCCTTTTGCATTCGGCGGCCGGAACTGCTAGAATCAGAGTCATCCTGAGAGTCCCACTGGGCATTCTCCGGACCATCAAGTTGAGCGAGGATGCGAAAACCAATGCGGGAGTTGCCAAAATGCCTACCAAAGTATCCATCTCGTTCGCAGCTTGCTTCGTTGCCCTAGGGAGCCTCGCGCACGCCCGATCCGAACAACCGAACATCGTGATCATCCTCGCCGATGACATGGGGATCGACTCGGTGGCGGCCCTGAACGAGAAGTGCGGCATTGGGACGCCGAACCTCGACCGCCTGGTCGCCCAGGGGCTCACGTTTACCGATGCCCATTCGGGTTCGGCCGTCTGCTCGCCGACCCGCTACGGCGTTCTCACCGGCCGTTACTCGTGGCGCACGCGGCTGAAGCGAGGCATCGTAGGCCAGTGGCAGCCTCCGCTGATCGCCGACGAGCGGTTGACGTTGCCGGAAATGCTGCGCGACAAGGGATATGCCACCGCCTGCATCGGCAAGTGGCACCTCGGATGGAATTGGCCCAAGCGCGGCGGAGGCTTCACGACGAAGCCCGCCGAGATCGACTATCAAGCGCCGATCCAAGGCGGCCCGACCGGTCACGGCTTCGATTACTATCTCGGCGACGACGTTCCCAACTGGCCGCCGTTCGTGTGGATCGAGAACGACCGCGCCCTGGCCGAGCCCACCGCAACGATGAGCGCCGGCGCGATGGAGGGTGTCAGCGCCGGTCCGGCCACGCCCGGATGGCAGTTCGACGCCGTGCTTCCCAGACTGACCGAGAAGTGTGTGGAGTACATCGAAGCGCAAGCTCGAACGGACAAGCCGTTCTTTTTGTTTTTTCCCATGACGTCGCCTCACACGCCGATCGCTCCCTCGGCCGATTTCCGGGGCAAGAGCAAGATCAGCGTCTATGCCGATTTCCTGATGGAGACCGATTGGGCCGTCGGCGAGGTGCTGCGCGCGCTCGAACGATCCGGGCAAGCCGACGGGACGCTGGTCATCTTTACCACCGACAACGGCACATCGCCCAAGTGCGATTTCGAGAACCTGGAACAACATCAAGCCTATTTGCGTGAACATTGGCGCGGCTGGAAGGCGGACGCGTACGAGGGCGGCCACCGCGTGCCGTTCGTGGTCCGCTGGCCCGGCGTGGTCGCACCGGGCGGGCGTTGTACCGAAGTGATTTCGCTCGTCGATCTCATGGCCACGGTGGCCGGCGTGGTCGGCTGCGAACTGCCTGCCAATGCGGCGGAAGACAGCCACAGTCTGCTGCCTTATTTGCGAGGGCAACCGCCGGCCGAATCGCTTCACGAGGCGGTGATTTGCCATTCCATCTCCGGCCATTTCGTGGTTCGTCGTGGAAAGTGGAAGCTGCTCTTCTGCCGTGGGTCGGGCGGTTGGAGCCCCCCGGGCGAAAGCGAGGCCGGCAAACTCGGCCTGCCGCCCGTGCAACTCTACGATCTCACCGTCGATCCCAAGGAACGCACCAATGTATACGCGGAAAACCCCGAAGTCGTGGAGGAATTGACGGCGATCCTGCGCCGATTCGTCGAATGCGGCCGCTCGACCCCCGGTCCTTCCCAAGCCAACACCGGCGGCATATCCTGGCCGGGCCTGCCATGGCACGATCCCGCCGACAGTCGCTGACACGCCCCCACTTCACTGCAAGCCAACAATGCTCGATGACAACGGAGTCCGGTTCGGTGCGGACCGCCGGCGATCACAACCGCTTTGCCGAGGACGATCAATGAAATACCTACTTCCGTGTCTTCCGTGTCTTCTGTGCCTTCTTTCTGCGCCGCCGGTATCCATCGCCGAAACACAACGGTCCCACCCGAACGTGGTCGTCATTCTCGTGGACGACATGGGGTTTTCGGATATCGGTTGTTACGGCAGCGAGAT
>DATLAN010000208.1:0-10445 GCA_035527455.1 Thermoguttaceae bacterium | reverse complement strand
GCGTCGCGATCGACCTGCAAGACGACCACCGTGTCAATTTCTCCGCGATTCTCCGGGGACACTTCGACCCGGATCGAGTCGTCCGATTGTTCGACGCTCGCACTGCCCCCGCCGAGCAGTTGTGCCGAGGTAATCTTGGCGGGAATTCCCGGCAGGGTGAGGCGATCTCCCGGCCAGTTCAATACGTGCAAGTAGATCGTCTTGCCCTTGCAGGTCGAGGCCCCCCACTTCCCCGGTTCGAACGGCCCTCCTCGCGTGCCGTAGATGCTCTCGCCGTTTTCCTGCAACCAGGCGCCCATCTCTCGCAGCCGGTCGGCCTGGCGAGGCTCGATGCGGCCGTCGGGCATGGGGCCGACGTTCAAGAGCAGATTGCCGTCGCCGCCGGCCGTCAGCACCAAGACCTGCAGGCATTGCTGGAGGGACTTCAGTTCGTCGTTCGGCTTCCAGGCCCACTGGCGGCAGATCGTCATGCAGGTTTCCCAGGGCACGCTGCGGTCGAACGTGCCCACGCGCTGCTCGGGCGTGCCGTAGTCGCCGGCAAACTCTCCCGGCTGGAACATCCCGTGCATCCCCCGCCGGCCCTTGTCGACCCGGTTGTTGATCAGCACGTCCGGCTGTAGCCGCCGGCAGAAGTTATTCAGATCGACACCCATCTCGTGTGTCCATGGCGATTCCCATTCGCCGTCGAACCAGAAGACGTGGAAAGGCCCGTATTTCTGGTTGAGTTCCTGGAGCTGGTTCTTCACGTAGTCAACGTGCTTGCGGATGTCGGGCTGGCGGTCGAGTTCGTAGCCCGGCCCGACGCCGCGCGATTCGCCGTAGTCGGGCTGATACCAATCGAGGATCGAGTAGTAGGGCCCGAAGGCAATGCCCTGCCGTTTGCACTCGTCGGTCAGCTCCTTGATCACGTCCCGGCCGAACGGCGTGGAAGCGATATCGTAATCGGTGTACTGACTGTCCCACAGGCAGAAACCGTCATGGTGCTTGGACGTCAGTACCATATACTTCATGCCGGTCTGTTTGGCCAACGAGACCCACTCCTCGGCGCTGAACTGGGCCGGATTGAATCGCTTGTACAGGTTGTCGTATTCTTCCCGCGGCGTTGGTTTGCCCCGAGACCAGCCGATCTCCCGGCCCGTAAGGCTGACAGGTCCCCAGTGGATGAACATCCCGAAACGCATTTCCTGCCACTTCTGAAGCGCGTCGGGTTGGGCCGGCAGGATACTCGACGCCGACGGCTCGCCCGCCGCGAGGGTCTGTGCAAGCGTGGCTGTTGCGACGAACAAGGCGACGAAGAACGGCGAGAATGCATTCGTAGGACTCATGGTGCTACCCAACCTTTCCTTCGAGAAACGTCTTGGTGATCGGCAACGGTTCAGGCGTCGGCTCGCGCCGAAGAACTCTCCCGACCGGGACGTGCTCGAGCATAGGGTGTCCGTGCCGAGAAGTCAACCGGCAGAAGCACCTAAGGCCGGAAAAACACACTTCGGGAGGACACTTTGGAGCCGGCCTCCGGCTACAGTGCGAACCATGCCGATTCCGGCCGTTCTTACATCCTGCCCGAGGTTCCTGTCCGGCTTCACGCCTCCCACTTCCGCCGGCGCACCGCCTCCACGACAACCTCAGGTTTCGCGCAATCCAGAACTTCCGTGGCGTGTCGGACCTCCGCGCGCAAGAGGTCGTTCTGCGCGGGCTGGCCGACACCCGCCCACTGGTGGAGTGGCTGGACTCGGCGTGTGTCCGTTTGCCACTCTTCGTCCCCTTTTGTCGGTCCTCACCCAATTCGACGTGCGTCCCGTCGGCTGATAGAATGGCCGGATGGAGTTCTTGGGAAGTACCCGGGTTTATCTTCGGACTCGGAGAGGTTCTTGTTGCCTCGGAGAGAGGGAATGAACACGAGTATGAAGAGAAGAACGTTTATCCGTGTCGTTGGCGGCGTTGGCCTGACCTCGATGGTTCCCTTCCGTTACATCGTGGGAGCGGAAGAGGCTGCGCGGTCGACCTTCGGGATTCTGGTCGAGGCCGCCTCCTTTGCCAAGCCGGGCGGGTGGAAGCTCGATACGCAGCACTATCAGCAGATGGGCGGTTGCTATCTGTTGGCACATGGGATAGGCAAGCCCGTGGCCGATGCCAAGACCACGGTGAAGATTCCCCGGGCGGGCCGGTGGCATGTCTGGGTGCGAACGCGAGACTGGTGCCTCGGCGGTCGCGCGGACAAGGAGATCGAGGAGCAGGCATTCGACCTTGTGATTGTCGGCGGCGGTATCGCCGGGTGCGCCGCCGCACTCACGGCCAGGTCGAAGGGACTCAAGGTCGCGCTGATCCAGGACCGTCCCCTGTTCGGGGGCAACTGCAGCGAAGAAGTTCGCGTCCACACGCTCGGCATATCCGGGAAATGCGAGGAGCTTCTGAAAACCATCGACACGCTCCCCTATCCCAACGGACACGCCGACGGAATCGCCAGCGTGGAGGCCCGCGAGGTAACCACGGGAATCATCCGCCGCTTCCGGGCACCGATCTTCATCGACGCGACGGGGGACGCCTGGTTGGGCTACTGGGCCGGCGCGGATTATCGCTACGGGCGAGAAGCACACACCGAATTCAACGAAGCATGGGAGAAGTATGGCGACCCGTGGAGCCCGAAGACGCCCGACAATCGCGTGCTCGGCACCAGCGTGCTCTGGAACTGCGAGGAAGCCGACGAACCTTCGGACTTCCCCGACGTGCCCTGGGCGATGCCCGTGGCCAGCGGCCACGCTGCCACGGCCGGCGAGTGGTATTGGGAGTATTCGGCCGAGGACGTGCACTGGCTGAGTACGTCTGAATCATGCCTTGAAAAAGGCCGGAGGATAGTAACGACGGAAGGAACACTCGCCAAGTACCTTGACATAGGAGCAAACACAGTATGAACACGGCAACAGCGACCTTGCGATTCCAGGTATGTCGTCTCGCGGCGCTGATAACCTTCGGCGGATGGCTTGGAGTCGGCTGCCCGCAAACGCAAGCCGAAGAGGCCGTAAAGCCCGCAGGGCGTCCAGCGGAAGCCGGCGCCGACGACGGCCATCCCTCCCCGCCCATGGGCTGGAACAGCTATACCGGCTACAGCATCGCCGTGACGGAAGAGGAGTTGCTGAAGAACATCGATTTTCTCAGCGAGAAACTCCTGCCCTACGGCTACGACACGGTGACGGTGGATAACGGTTGGTTTCTGTCGGGGCAGGGCGAGGGAATCGCCATCGCGCTGGATGAATACGGCCGGCCCGAGTCGCACGAACACTTCTTTCCGCGCGGATTGAAGTACACGATCGATTATGCCCACAAGAAGAACGTCAAGTTCGGCATCTGGCTGCTTCGGGGAATCAACCGCAGGGCGGTGGAAGAAAACCTTCCTGTCGAGGGGACGAAGTACCGTATGCAGGATATCGTCAACATGAAGTCCCGCTGCCCGTGGGCCGCGGCGCCATGGTGGAACTACGGCGTCGACATGACCAAACCGGGCGCCCAGGAGTACTACGACGGCCTGATCCGGAAGTACGCGGACATGGGCGTCGACTTCATCAAGTTCGACGACATCGTGCCGAATCCGGATGAAGTCGAGGCCGTGGCCAAGGCCATTGCCAAGTGCGACCGCAAGATCGTGCTGAGTCTCTCTCCCGGTGATTACATCAAGGTGGAGCACAGCGACGCCTATAAGCGGGCGAACATGGTGCGCATCACCAGCGACATCTGGGACAACCGAGGGAGCCTGGAGACTACCTTCAGGCGATGGGAGGCCATGCAGGAGTACACCGGCGCGGAAGTGGGAAGCTTTCTGGACATGGACATGGTTTGCTTCGGCCGCCTGTACGTGACGCGCGGCGGCGGATGGGACTGCAAGTTTACCGAAGCCCAGAAGCGCACGTTCATGGTCCAGCGTGCCCTGGCCGCCTCGCCGCTGATGCTGGGCGGCGTGTTGTACACCATGGACGAGTTCTCGATGAGCCTGTTCACCCACCCCGATATCCTCCAGTGCGATCAGAACGCCGTCATCGGGAAACTCGTGCATCGCGACGGCAAGATCGACGTATGGAAGACGCCCCAGCGCGGCAACGACCAGAGCGGCTGGATCGGCATTTTCAACCGGGACGGCGAGAACAAGGCGACGATCGAGGCCGGCATGAACGAGCTGGGGTTGGACGCCGGCGGGAAGTACGCCCTGAAGGACATCTGGGCCAAGAGGATGTTGCCCGTTGCGGAGCGGCACTCTTTCGAGATCCCCGCCGATGGCGTGGCGTTCTTGCGATACGAGCAAACAACTGCCGGCGAGAGCACCGTGAACCTGCCCGCGGTCCAGCCGCTGCAACAGACCGGCGAGGTATCGATGGATTGCAGCCCCGAGAAAGGGCCGCTCGACCTGGGTGACGTGGTCTACGCGACGGGCATCGGTGTGAGAGCGGGATCCGAACTGACCTACGACGTCAGCGCACGTGCGGGCCGCTTCGAGACGTGGGCGGGGATTGATCCCAACGTGTCCGCGAAGCGATCGGGCCGCTTTTGCGTCTATGCCGACGGGGACCTGGTGTTCGACAGCGGCGTGGTGAACCAAACCGACAAGCGCGGGAGTTCGCAGAACCCCACCCGTCCGATTCGCGTGGTGATCCCGTTGGCCGGCGTCGAGACGTTGCGCCTGACGTTTCAGGCTGAAGACGACGAGGACAAGGCCGGCTTGTGCGGTGGTTGGGGTGACGCGAAATTCGTGCCCGCCTCCGCCCCGGAGTATGAGTTCGGCACGTATCAAGGCAAGACCCTGGCCGCAACTCCGCCGATGGGTTGGAACTCATGGTGCCGTTACGGCACGGGCATCAACGAAGAACTCATCAAGAAGGTCGCCGACGCGATGGTGGACAGCAGTATGCGCGACGCCGGTTACGTGTACATCGGCCTGGATGACGGTTGGCAGGCCCCCGGAGCGAAGTTCGATGACCAGGGCTATCCGCTCTGGGACACCGAAAAGTTCCCCAGCGGCATGAAAGCGCTGGGCGACTATCTTCACGCCAAGGGACTGAAATTCGGGATCTACTCGCGCGCGGGCTGGGTCAGCGGGCACGAGACGCAGTTTGCCGAGAGGTTCGCCGAGTGGGGCGTGGATCTGGTGAAGTATGACTTCAGCGACAAGGAACAGCAGAAGGCCACGCTCGACGCCATCCGGGCCGCCGGACGGGACGTGGTCTTCTCCGTGTGCGAGTGGGGACGCGAGCGCCCCTGGCAGTGGGCGCCCGGCTTCAATGCGGAGATGTGGCGCACGACTTACGACGTGAAGGACAAATGGACCAGCACCTACGACAACAACGGCGGTATCGGCGTGCTGCGTTCGGCGCATCAGAACGAGGCGCTGGGCCCGTTCGTCGGCCCGGGACGCTGGAACGACATGGACATGCTCCAGATCGGGGTGGATGGGTTCGACTATGGACACGATCGGAAGCAGGCCGGGTTCGATATCACTCCCGACGAGGAAAGATTTCAGATGAGCCTCTGGTCGATTCTCGCCTCGCCCCTGCTGGCCGCCAACGACGTCGCCACGATGAACGACCAAACCAAATCGATTCTGCTGAACCGGCAGGTGATCGCCGTCAACCAGGACCCCCTGGGCGTGCCCGGTTGGCGCGTCAAGAAGATGGACCGGATCGAGGTCTGGAAGCGGCCCTTGACGGGCGGCGACGTCGCCGTGGTGTTCGTGAACCTCGACGACAAGCCCCGCGATATCGACGTGACCTGGGCGCAACTGAACGTTCGCGGCCCGTGGGAAGTCGCCGATCTGTGGCAGCAGCGCAGCCTCGGCCAACATGACAAGCTGTTGAAGTTCGAGGCAATACCGTCGCACGGCGTGGTCTTCGTGCGATTATCGCAGTGACCGTACATCGATCGAGACCGAAAATGGGGACTGGCTCCGTCGACGACCGGTATGGCAGTGGTGATTCGTGTTCCCGACGGTGCCTGTCCCCTTTTTCGGGCGGTGACTCTGGGACCCCGTGGAAAAAGGGGACAGGCACCGAGCCGGCAGCGTATTTCCGCAGGTTTGGTATCTGCCGCGGCTCGGAGCCAGTCCCCATTTTCCACTCCACGTTTGCAGTTTGAGTCAGTTCCGGTAAGAGAACCATGATACGTGAGAAGGAGGAGACGATGATTTCGAGATGGTTGCCCCTAGTAAGTGTGGTCGTTGTTCTAACCGGCGTCGCTTCGGCCGCCGCCCAGGACGTGGCCCCGCCCGCCAACGCCGCTGCCAACGCTCGTTGGGATGCCGCCAAGGGCGAACTGACCGTCGAATACCACGACACCACCATCCTGACCGCAAGCGTCACTGCCGGAGATGCCGACGGAAAGAGCGTGGCCGTCGAGTTCAGGTCGACAGCGGACGCGGCGGACGAAAAGGTCGAGCAGACGTTTGCCTTCACTCCGGCCGTGGCGAAGGAAGGAACGACGCTGGTACTCACCGGCACGGTCGTCGGCAGTGAGGAGGCGTTCCCGGCCGAAACCGATTCCGAAGCGCAGAAGCGTTTCCCGTACGTTCGCAACAGCGTGGGCCTAAGCCGGAACCTGCGCAACAACGCCGTTTACGACCGCCGCTGGGACTGGGTGCTGATCGGCCCGGCGGACGGCGCCACGCGGATCGAGCCCGAGCAAGCCGGAAAGGATCAGATCGCCTTTTCGTGGGAGAGCCGCGGATCGGATCTACAACTTGTCTTCCGCCCGCGTTTCTATCAGAAGCACATGGGCTTCAACTACTACGAACCCTGGACCTACAAGGTGTGGAAGGGCTCGGTTACGGGATACTGCACCTGGTGGTCGTACCGTGGAGGCTTCACGCAGGAAACACTCGACGCGATGCTGGAGGTGTTTGGCGAAAAGAACCTTCCCGACTTCGGCTATGACTACATGCAGTTCGACAACTGCTACCAGATCGGCAACGGCAGTTGTCCGGAGAACTGGTTGAATTGGGACAAGAACAAATACCCGGGCGGCTGGCAGTACGCCGTCAAGGCCATCCGCGAAGCCGGGATGAAGCCGGGCATCTGGGTGCATCGCATCCACCGTCCCAGCGACCCGCACGTGAAAGAGATCGCGGAAGAACACCCGGACTGGTTCGTGCATCGACCCGACGGGTCGCTTTTCATGCAGAGCGGGTTCTATGTGCTCAACACCACCAGTGAGGAGGCGGTCGAGAACATGGTCCGCAAACTCTATAGCGAACTGAAGAAACAGGGCTGGGACTACGTGAAGATCGACGGGACCGGGGACCTGCTTCGCGCGTACCAGAACAAGGAGTGCGACGAGTTCTTCAAGAACCACCCCACCACGCCGGAGGAGTCGTTGCGCAAGTGGGACATTGTCGCTCGCGAGGAATTGGGACCGGATGTCTACGTACTCGCCTGCCACACCGTCGGCAACGCCCGGATCGTGATCGGCCTGGTGGACGGCGGGCGGCTGAGCAACGACGGCTTCCAGCCACGCACCCTGGCACAATACAACAACTTGGAAGGCGTGGTCTGGCGGGGCGATCCCGACCACTGCGATATTATGGGGACGTGGCTGATGGATGAGGATGCCATGATGCCGGTTTTCGCCAGGAAGGACCCGGTTCCGATGCGAACGGTCGTACGTCCGGCCATCTGCACCATGGCCGGCGCCGTGCTCATGCTCAGCGACAAGGTGGAGGTCTATCAGGACGACGGGAACATCGAGGGAATGAAGCGCAGTGCGCCCGTGCTGTTTACCGTTCCCGGGCAGCTCTATAGCTGCGGCCGTCAGGCGGCCCCTTGGTGGCTGCAGGAGATCGACCGGCCCTTCGACCATTGGTCGGTGCTGGCGCGGATCCAGTGGGGCGAAAAGAGGGAGTCGGAGTGGGTGTTCGATTTCAAGGGGACGCCGCAGCAGGAAGTCAAGTTCGCCGACCTGGGCCTGTACGACGACCGCGAATACCTGGTCTTCGAGTTCTGGTCGCAGAAGTTCCTCGGGAAGTCCCAAGGCTCATTCACCGCGCCGGCGATGGACGACAACACGGGCATGCAGGTCTTTGCCATCCGCGAAGCCCGCGAGCATCCCTGGGTTCTCTCGACCACACGACATATTTCACAGGGCGCCGTCAGTTTGTCCGATGTGCAATGGGACGCCGACGCCAAAACCCTTTCCGGCACAAGCGCCGTAGTCGTCGGTGATCCGTACGTCCTGACCGTTCACCTACCAGAAGGTTTTCGGCTGGCGAGCGCGGAGGTCGGCAGCGAGAAGGTGGAGATCGCAAATCAAGAACAGACCGCCGCCGTTCGTATCGTGCCTTCGAAGACCGGGAGTGTTTCGTGGAAGATGAACTTTACCCGCTGAGGAGAGACATGAAGAAGACACTGTTCGTTCTTATTGCAAGTTTTGGTTTCGCCTTGCCGGCCAGCGCGCTGGACATTGCGGCGATCACCGCGAAGCCCACCGCGGATAATCCGCAGTACGACGACAAGGAAGCCTGGCCGATGCTCGTCGGCGACGAGTATTTCCCCAAGCAAGAATGGCCGAAGACGCGCGTGTTGATCTGGGGGCACCCGGGCAAGGTGCAAGAAAGGGGCGGCCCAAAGATCGACCCCATGGACCCGGCCAACTGGATCGACGCAGCCACGGGCAAGCCGGCCGACGCGATTCCGGATATGGATACGGACGTCATCATACCGGACGCCGACCAGCCGTACGCAGTGGCGATGGGGGTGCAGCATCTCGCCTGCCGACACCTGACCATCGGCCGCAATGCCGCTTTCAGCGTGGAGGGCGGCGGGAATTTCTCGATCTTCGGGAACTTATGGGTTCGCAACAAGGGCACGCTCACCTCTTGGAGGAATACGACGTTCGCAGGAAACCTGGACACGTTCCTTCGACAGGACTGGCCGGAAGACGGCAAGCTGAAACAAATGCACGACGAGAGACTTGTTACGCCCTACGGTCCTCAGGCGAAGAACCCCTGGATGGAAGACGGCAGGAAGGCGCGCTCCGTCGCCACGTATATGGTACACGACAAGGCGCCGGATAAGTCGACCGAGGTCATCGGATATGTGCGCATCCTGGACGAAGTCGGCATCAAATCGGGTACGTTTATCGTCGGTCGCGACAGTCGATTTCTCAGCATGGGTCCGGCGACGGTGGCGGTGGCCAATGGCGCGAAACTTATCCTGATGGACGGCGCCCAGTGCTCGCACGGAATGAACCAGTTTCCTTGCCGAGATTGGAGTGTTAGTGGTGGCGGCGAGGTTTCCGGCGGCGCACCGGACAGGCCCCTGCGCCGTGACGCTTACCTTGGCATCGGATACATCAACTGGATGAATCTGCCCATTCCTCAAGAGGACGGAAACAAAAGAGAAACTCCCACCACGCCCGGCGGCGCGAAGATGTACTATGGTTACGGACAATACAGCGCCATTATAAACGGTGATCTGATCGGTTATCCGGCAAAGGGCTGCGACGCTCGCCTGGTTGTCTGTTGGCAGCGCATCTCCGCAGGCGGAGCCGGATGCTGGGGGCGGACTGACGAAGCCTTCGAGAAGGTATTCCCCAATATCCTGCCGAAAATCGGGATCTGGATCAGCGCAACTTCTAAGCTCGCCAATGTCCGATTCGACGATTTGCATCGCGGCGGAATCGTTACGGCAAGCATGGAGACCTTCAGCGCCTGGGAAAACATTTCGTTCGGCGACGCTTGCCTCAGCAAGGATCCGAAGGATCTTGTTCGCAGTTACGAACCGGAACTCGCGGAAATGGGAGGAGGACATCCGATGTCGGTCCTGGAACCGAAGGAAACGTACACGACGGAGTAGGCGTGGATTTATGGGAAGAAAAACACAATGAAAGCTACGATACTTCTGACCGCTACACTTGCCGTGCTACTGACCGCGCCGACAGTCGAGGCGTTGGTCAACCCGTCGCTCCAGCCGATTCATTTGTACGAGCGCTACAACGTGGTTCTCGCCGCCAAGGTTGTCTCGGCCGAACTGACCGATGAGGACAGGGACGTCGAGTCCGGGCGGATCAAGCTCAACGTCGTCGCCGTCTGCAAAGGCGAATTCGCCGACAAGGAAATCACGATCGACGTTCCGGCAAGGGACGATCGGGGTGAATCGGATTACGATTCCAGCGAAGACTGGAACATCTGGGACGTCGCCTATGAAGATCGCACGTTCGTCGCCTTCGTCGGCAAGACGCGCAGCCGGGGCGCCGATGAAATCCTGCTCTATTGCGGCGACCGGCAATGGCATCACGCGCGGATGGCCGACATGGCCAAACCGTCGGTCTGGACGTACGAATTCGCCAGTGCGGATGTCATGGTCGGCACGTTCAACGGCGACTCCACCAGACTCGCCGACATGTTGCTCGACGCCAGGAACGGAACCGCCTTCTTCCCTGCCGAACCGACCGTCCGCCTCCATCGGGACGTCACC
>DATLAN010000207.1:0-10986 GCA_035527455.1 Thermoguttaceae bacterium | reverse complement strand
CTTGAACCTCGAGAAAACGCGTGGACAACGAGGGCCTTGACGTCGAGCACGAGGCTGAACAGCAAGGGCACGACGATGAGTGTGAAAAGCGTCGAGCACACCAGCCCTCCGACCACCACCGCGCCCAGTCCCCGGTAGAGTTCGCTGCCTGCTCCGGGGGCGAGCACCAGGGGCAACATACCGCAAACGCTGGTGGCCGTGGTCATGAAGATGGGGCGGATTCGGGTCTTCACCGACTGGCGGACCGCTTCCCGCGGAGGCAACGGCCGGCAGACGTCCTGCTCCCCTTCCCCGATTCCCCGCATGAAGTTCAGTGCCTGGTGGACGATCAAGATGGCATTATTAACGACCACGCCGATCAGGATGATGAACCCGAGCATGGTCAGGGTATCGAGTTGCTGCGTGGGCTCCAGGTGCCGGACGAGGCGCAGTCCGACGAATCCGCCCACGGTGGCCAGCGGTATGCTGAACAGGATGACGAACGGGTACAGGAAGCTTTCGAACAAGGCGGCCATGAGCAGATAGGTGATCACCAGGGCGAGGAAGAACCGGCTCAGCCCGACGCTCATCAGGGATTCCAGGTTCCAGCCGTCCCAGTGCCCCAGCAGCGCCGTGCGGACCTGCGTGAGCTTATCGGCGTTGCCCGACAGGGCGACTTGAACGTCGGACGTCATCCCGCCTTCGTGTCGCGCTTCGGCCACGAGTTGTTCGATGGCCGCCTGGGCCTCCTCGAGGGCCATTTCGGCCGGGGGGTTTACGGTGAAGGTCACGGCCCGGCGCTGTTCGACCCGGCGGATGGACTGTGAGGCGTCGGCCTCCACGAAATGTACCAGCTCCCCCAGCGGCAGGATGTCTTTTCGGCCGCTCTCTTCGGTAACGGCGAGGGGCACGTCCGCCAGTTGGTTGGGAGTGACGTCGATGTCGGGATCGCGGATGATGACCAGGTCGATATTGTCGCCCTCGAAGCTGAAGTCGCCGACGATCGCCCCGTCGACCAGTGCCCTGGCCACGACCGCCACGGACTGGACGTTGAGGTTCAGCTCTTTGGCGCGGACCTGATCGATCACGATTTGTCTTTCCGGCCCGGACTCGTTGAAGGTCATCGGGTCGCTGCGCACGGCGAACTTCGAGAACGCCGCCATCAGTTTCTTCTGCAGGTTAGCCGCGCTCGTCTTGAGTCGCTGCATGTCGGTCCCGACGACTTCGACCTCCACCGAGTTCGAGCCGCCGGCGTTCCGGCCGAAAATCGACCTCTGGGAAGCGTACCCGTAGCTCCCGGGAATCCGATCCATGGCCCGCGTCAGAATCGCCTTGACCGGGCGAACGTTCTCCGGGTCCTTGCTCGTGGTGATCATGAACACCCGACCGCGAGAGACCACGAAGAAGAACTCGTCGAGTGCCGGGACCTCCGCAATCGGTTTGCCCGTCTGCATGTCCACCAGGGGGGCGATCGCCGTCGCTTTTTCCGAGTCTCCTGCCTCCCAATAAGGCCGGACGGCCGCCTCCAAGCGCTCGGCGACGAAGGTGTTCTGGTCGAGCGAGTAACCGGGCGGATTGAACATCAGCCCGGAGGTGAAATTCTTGTTTCCATCCGGCAGGTAACTTGCAGGCAGCATCAGCATCCAGCTTGCTCCGATCGCCACGACCGTGATCACGGCGATCACCACGACTCGAAGCCAGGCCCCGCTGATGGTCGGGAAAGACACCAGGTGAATGAGCCGGGAGAATGCGTCGCAGCCCCGCGACAACAGGGCGGTCAGGCCGAACAGCGAACGGAGGGCCCCGACAACCGGTCCCTGCTCGGCTGGGCGCCTTCGCAGGAAGTAGGCGCCGGCCGCGGGTATGACGGTGATCGAGACCACCAGCGACAGCATCACCGCCGCACAGATGGCCAGCGCGATATCGTAGAACAGTTGTCCGGTTTCTTCCTTGATCGTCAACACGGGGGCGAAGACGGCCACCGTGGTGAGCGTGGACGAGAGGATCGCGCCCCACACCTCTTTCGTGCCTCGGTAGGCGGCTTCGGCCGGTCTCTCGCCCAGCGCCATGTGGCGATCGATGTTCTCCAGCACCACGATGGCGTTGTCGACGACCATGCCCACCGCGAAGCTCAGCCCGGCCAGCGAGATCACGTTCAGATTACGGCCCGTCAGCGCCATGACGACGAACGTGCCGATGACGGAGATGGGGATGGCCACGGCGATGATCAAGGTGGGGCGCGAGCTGCGCAGGAACAGCAGAAGCACCAGCACGGCGAGACTTCCGCCCAACAAGAGGTTTTCCCGCACCAGTCCGATGGCTTGGTGGATGTAGTACGAATCGTCGACGACCAGCCGCAGTTGCAGCCCGTAGCGGTCGTTCCTGAACGACTGGAGCAGCCCTCCGGGGGCGTTCAGCTTGTCGATCTCCCCGCGGACTTGTTCCATGATCTTCAGAACATTGGCTCCGGTCTCTCGCTTGACGAAGATCGTCATCGAGGTCCTGCCCTTGCACTGATCGAAGTGGACCTTCTTCTCCAAGGCAAGCTCGACCTCGGCGATGTCCTCGACGCGAATGGGTACGCCCCGTGCATCGTACTTGACGATCGTCCGACGCAACGGCTCGAGCGAATCGAACTGCCCCAAAACGCGGAGCCGCACGTCCTGGCGACCGTTGGGCATGTCGCCGGCGGACTCATTGACGTTGTCCCATTGCAGCGCGCCGCGCAAATCGACGATGCTGATGCCGCGCTGGGCCAGGGCGACCGGGTCGAATCGGACCTGAACCTGGTGCTCGCGCCCCCCGTAGATGCCGATCTCCGCCACGCCGGGAATCCGCTCCAGCGCGGGCTTGAGATACCGGTCGGCGTAGTCGTAGAACCGGGCAACTTCGAAATCGGGATCGTCGGCCTGGAGCAGGCAATAGGCGACCGCGTCGTCGCTGGCCGTGTCGGACGCTCGGATCACCGGACGATCGACGTCGTCGGGATAGGCCTTGACCTCGTCGAGCCGGTTCGACACCTCCTGCAGGGCGCGGGATACGTCGAAGCCGACGTGGAACTCCAGCGTCACGTTGGCCCGCCCCAGTTCCGCCGTCGAGGTCATCTTCCACAGCCCCTGGAGCGTCTTGAGCTTCTCCTCCTGCTCCACGAGGATCGACTCCTCGATCTCCGCGGGACTTCTCCCCGACCATTCGGTGCGCACGGTGACGACCGGGCGATCCACGTCGGGGGTGAGCTGAATGGGGATGACCGTCAGCGAAATCACCCCGAACAGCACGACCAGGATCACTCCCACGACGACCTTCACCGGGTTCCGGATCGCGAAGCCAATGGGGTCCATCGTCAATTCTCCTGACGGCTCGCCGACGCGGCGTCGGCACGGGGCGGCCCGGCCGCAGGCGCCGACCCCTCGACGTTTGTCCGCGCCGCAGTCGCCGGAGCGACTTCTTCCCACGTGACCTCTTGACCGCGCACCAGGCGCTCTGCTCCCTCGATGACGACGGTCGCACCGTCCCCCAGAAGCTCTCGAGCCTGGTCGGTCTCCGGCTCCACCGCGTATTCCTCCTCCAGGCGGACGGTGAGCATCACGGGCAACGGATAGACCACGTCACTCCCGCGGTTCTCATCGCGTACGACAATCCAAAGCGTCGCGCCGTCGGGGCGCACCAGCACGGCGTCCTTGGGCACCACCAGGGCCTCCCTCTCCGGTCCCGTGGGAACGACCGCAGTGACGCTCATGCCGACCTTCAGTCTTCCGCCCTGGTCATCCACGCGAATGCGAACGGGAAACGTTCTCGACGCCGAAGGACCGTAAGGGGTGACGGAAACCACCGTTCCGACCACCTCCTCGTCCAGCGGATCGACGCGGACGGGCAACGTCCCTCCGACCTGAATCCGATTGATCACCGACTCCGGGACCATGAGCCTGGCGTCGATCTGGCCCCGCGACACGACGTCGACGATCGGAGTGCCCGGCGTCACGTGTCCACCCGTTTCGGCGTGCTTTGCAACGACCACGCCATCGAACGATGCGAAAATCTCCGACCGTTTTCGGCGCTCCTGTGCCTCCTGGATGGAAACGTTGGTCTCGGCAAGGTTGGCCTCCAATTCCAGGACGAGGACTCGTTTCGCCTCGAATTCGCTCTCCGCGATCGCATTCTTGCCGCGTAGCTCCTCGTACCGGTTCAGCTCCGATCGCTCGTGTCGGAGTCTCACTTCCGTGCCGACAACCTGGAACTGGCCGCGCGCCAGGGCCAAGCGGCTCCAGATGTCGTCGATCCGGGCCAGCAGCGTTTGGCCGGCGACGACCGGGGTTCCCTCCTCGACCGGCATGTCGACGATCTTCCCCGTCACCTCGCTGGCGAGGGTCACTTTCCGAACCTCGACGAGGCGGCCGATAATCGACCTTTGCGGATGAACCCTTTTCTTTTCCGCCGTGCCTACCCGGATCAACGCCTTCGGCGGCCCGTCCGCCGGTCCGTCCGAGGCGGGATCGACCAGTTCAAGCTGGCGGCGAAGGAAGTCCGGGTCGCGCAGGTGCTCTTGCGACCTGCGCCACATCGCCAAGCCGCCGACAAGACAACCCACCAGAAGCGCGCTCAAGCTGAGCGACGCTACCAGCACGAATTGTTTCTGGCGGTCACGTGTCATGGAACACCGGACCGGCCCGTCGCCGGATTAGGTAAAGTGCACAGGAACGCGCCGCTCGACACCACGGTGGTTCTCGGGGCCGGACATCGGCATCGCTTGTCTAAACGGCTTGCAGCGAGACGCGATTCATGCGCCCGCCGGAGTCTTGGTGTGCTGTGTGTCCACAGTTGGGTCGGTTGGCGGCCCCGCTTGTCGTTAGCGAGCCTGTAGATCAGACTAATCAGCCGACGGGGGCCTGTCAAGCGTCCGGGCGCGTGTCGATGTCGGGCTGCCTCCCGCCCCGTGGCACTCCCCGAACTGAGAAACACCGAGAAATGAGCCGAAATGCGCACATTCCACTGAGAAGACCTTTCAAGTCCAGATGCGATCTCGCGTCGTTCACGGTTCGGTCTTCATGATGCTTTCAAGTTCCCGGATGCCCTGCCGCATGTTCTTCTCCAGCGTGCGGGCACGATCGTAGCGCCACTTGGTCGCGGTCGACGACGTGTTCGACATGGCCAGTTCGATTTCCGCGACGATCTCGGGCAAGGCGGCCTGCTCCTTCTCGATATGCTCCCGCAGCACGGGTGCGGCGTCGGTTCCGCACCGTTTCAACACTTCGTGGGCCAACTCCTTTTGCGCGGGCCAGCCGTGCCGCGTGCAGATACGGCACAATCGGCCGATCTGCTCTCGGGTCGGGCGATCCTTGGAGGCGCAGTCGATCAAATCCGCCAGTTCCTTCAGTTCCTCGCGAATCTGTTGGATGTCTTCTCGCTCCCGTGCGATTCTCGCCAGAGGCAATCCTTTCAGGCGCGCCCGTTGCTCGTTCCAGTATTTCTCGTCAGTGTCAAGTTGCGCAAGAGCATCGGCCAGCTCTTTACGGTCTTCTTCGAGAAAGACCCGCAAAGCCGGCAGCGCTGTTTTGCCCCAGCTCTGCAGCGTATCGCGGATCAAGGCGAGCTGGTTCTCGTCGAACTCCCTCACATAGGAACTGTCCTCAGAGGTGAAAGGGTGCTGCTTGCCCCATGGCCGCCGGAGGTAGAAGCGGCAGAGCGTCCGCACGTCGTCGGCCGACGGGTTTTCGGCATAAAGCGCTTCGATCAGGGATGCCTGCTCGGCGAGTTCGTCGAAACACTTTGCGGTATCCAGCAGGGCGTCGATTTGGTCCTGGATCTTCTTCACTTCATTGCGGTGCCCGGCGGCGTCGCGCTCGGCCTCCTTGGCGGCGATCTCCTTATCGAGTTTGCCCCTTGCGGACGAGTCGGTCGCTTCGACGGCCTTCCGCAACGCGGGAACGACTCCCACGCCCCACTGCGTGAAGCGGTCGCGGATCTGTTGACGCTCCCACGCGCCGAACGGCCTGTTCGCCAGGTAGACGTCGCACAGGGTGCCCACGGCCTGCTTCTGCGGCTTCGTGCCGTAGAGGCTCTTGACCAGTTCGGCGGTCAGCGCCATGTCCCGGCTCCACGAGTCGAAATACTCGATCATGTCCTCCTTCCACCAGGCGGGCTGTTCCACCTGGCCGGCCGCGATCTGCCTGTAAAGCGCCGACTCTTCCTGGCAGAACCGCTCCAAAACCGGCAGCGCCTCGGGACCGAGTTCGATCATGATCCGGTGGGGATACTCGATCACGGGATACCAGTAATGATTGAACGCCTCCCGCTTGCGCGCGGAGAAACGCAGCACGTCGCCCAGGTGTTCGAGCACGAGCGGGTTGTGGTGGTAAGTGAAGAGAATCTCCAGAGCCATGTGCGGCGGGCCGTTCGAGAAGAATCCGTACAGGCCCAGCACTTCCGGGTTGTTCAACGTGTCGATGGCCGTTTGGATGTACGGCTCGCACAGCTCGAGATGGGCTCCGGCCGCCCAGTTCAGCGGCTTGTAGTCCGAGGGCACCTTGCTCTTGCTGCGATTGGCCGTGTTGATCAGCTCCATGGACAACTCGGTCCGGATGGCCGGATCCTTGATGCCGTACCGCACGCAGTGATCGATCTTGGTTCCCTCCAGTTTGGCCATCTCGCGCAGGACCTGGTAGATGTCTTCATTGACGACCTTCATGCTCAGCAACAAGCCCGTCGCCGCGTTGCGGACCCATGGCGAAGGGTCCTTGGTCATGGGTTGGGCCAGCTCGATGATCTCCAGCAGTTCCTGCGGCACCTCGGTCCGGTATTCTTCGCTGTCGGACTCGTACATGTCGGCCAGCGTCGAGAGCGCTCCGGCGCGGATGCCGGGATGCTCGTCGGCGAGCAATCGCTTCAGCAGCGGGATGACTTCCTCGCCGCGCTCGGCCAGCGCCAGGGTCGCGCCATTGACCACCGATCCGCTGCAATGCGCGAGAAACCCGGCGATCTGCTCGGGCGCCATCCCCTCGAATCCCTGCTGGTTGATCCGGGCAATATAGTCGGTGCTGTGGGCAAAGCCGTTGTCGACGCCGCCGGTGGCCAGGCCGAGCGACTTGACGATCTCGTTTTCATCGACCGGGGGCCTTGCCTTCTCGATCGGGAGATCCTTCAGCGCGTCCTCGCCCAACTGGGTGCGCAAGCGGGCCGCCTCGGGGCGCTCTTCGCCGAGCATCTTGGCCAGCAGGTCGAGCTGCAGCCGCGCCGTGGCCGGCCTGCCCTCCCCGATCGATTGCTCGATGATCTTCAGCGTCGCCGCGGCGTGTCGTTCCAGCCGCTGGTAGGCGTCGAGCAGTTTTCGGGCGTAGTTCAACTCGTCGGAGGAAATCTCCTTCGAGTTCTCGGCGTTCTTGATGTAATCGTTCAGGAAGACCTGCAACGGCTCCCACTTCTTGTCCCTGTAAAGCCGGGCCGCTTCCTCCAATCCTTTCGGCGGATGCTGGGCAAAAACGCTGTCGCCGCCGAGGACCTGCAAGCGACGTTCGGGCAGGTAGAGGAACAGCCCCATGGCGGCCGTCATGTTGTCTTCCGTCCACCGCCCGCCGCGCATGAACGTCAGGCTGCCGTCTCGCGCCCGGCCCATCTCGTACGCCCAGCGCATGTGGTTCATGAAGGCGTGGAACTCCTCCTCGGGCGCCAGCGCCGCGCCGACCGGTCCCCAGGCGGCGCTGAAGATGGCTTCGGCGTGGCCCCGTTCGCGTCCCATCCACATGTAGCAGACGGTCCGCGCCCAGCGGTCGGCCATTTCGTCCTCGCCCAACAGGTGGAAACCGATCGCCGCCATGCTGTTCATCCCGTTGTCCATTCTCCCGCCGACCATGCCGGGCGTGCCGAGTCCGTAGGGGAAATTGGTGCCGCAGAACCCGCCGAAGAACCGGATCGATCGCGGCAGCGTGTGATCGTAAGGCTCGATGCCGCATTGCCGCGCCAGGCACAAGCCGATGAACGCACCCAGCCCGGCGCAATTGATTTCCCCGTAGCCGCCGTCCACCTGTCCCGGGGCAACCGCCGACTCGCCGCCGCCGCCGTGCGACCAACTGCCGCTGCGGTATTGTGCCCAGGAGAGACCTTCGGCGTTGCAGCGGATGACCGGCAGCACCGACGAATCTCCGGTGAGCAGGTAATACTCGCAGAAGTTGATCAACTCGTAGCTGTCGCTCCAGGTGGAGGCGCCGTGGTTCTCGGGGTATTCGTCCTTCAGGTCCGCGCAGAGGAAACGCCGCGCCAGTTCCAGGGCCGCGTCGTCGCCGGAGGCCATCAGGAACGTGGGCGTCCAGAAGTCGCGGCGATCCCAGGGGTAACCTCTCATCACGTACTCCAGCGCGGCCCGGCGGATCTGCACGGTCTTCTCGCAGTCGAAAGGCCAGGTGTCGCTGTAGGAGACCGTGTTGCCCAGGTCGATCTTCAGATTCACCGGCCGGCGATCGCGCACGACGTGCAGCGTGAGGATGCCGCCCAGCTCGGGCGACTGGCTTTCGACCAGGGCACCTCCCATCTCCGGCCGGGGATCTTCGGGGTCTTCGAAGAGCCGGCCGTTGGCGCCGATGACGACGTCGTCCAACCGCAGCACACCGGTTGCCGGCGAGTCGTCGAGCACGTGAACGACGAGCAGTTCCCGGCGATTGAGGAACTCGGACACGTACGCACCGGTAATCCCCAGGGGCAGAACCCGCCTTCCCATGCGGCCACTCAGCTTCCTCATGGCCAACGGGTCGAGCCCGGCGGCGCGCTGTTCGGTCGCCGCGTCGAATCGCATTTCGCGGGATACGCCGGCCTTGGGCTGGGGCGCCGGCCGACAGCGCATCTGGTGTGCGGCCATTTCCGCCGGCCCGGGCAGGGTGCCCAGGATGCTGGACTCGCGCCCGTGGAGGTCCGCCTTGACCTCGCGCACCGTGGCCAGCGCTTCCGCGACTGGATCGGGCTCCTCGGCGATAACCAGCGTCGGCACGAGCATGGCCAGGCAAGTCGCCAGGCAAGTCGTCAGGCAATCAAGCGATGTGATTGCAGTCCGCATGATTTCGTCTCCGTGGGGGAGGAAAGGGGCGAGTGGTCAGTCGCCCCGAGGTGTCAACTGGCTGCGCTGCAGTTTCAACTCGTGGATGTAACTACCGTCTTCCACGCGAATCAACCGGAATGTGACCTCGGGATCCGGGATCGTGGCGTCGATCGTGAACTCGCCGAAGGCGTACTCTCCGGCGATACCGTAGAACTGCTCGGTCCACGCGGGGTTGGTTACCGCCGGCCCGCTCCTGCCGCCGAGGCTGCCGGCCTCGAACTCGTGGAACTTGAACCCTCGCGGTCGAGGAATCGTGAACCCGCGGGCGCCGTGCCGGTCGCCGGAGATCAGCAGCACTCCGGCGATCCGGTTCTTTTCGATCAGCTTGAAGATCCGCTCGCGGCCTTCCGGATCCCACCGCCCCCAGGAATCCTTGCCGGCGGAGACGTAATCGCTCCACATCGTGCCGCACGAGAGGATGATGAACGGGCCCCGGCAGTCGAGCAACTGGGCCTCGAGCCATTGCATCTGGTCCTCGCCGAGAAACGAGCCCTCCTCGCCGGTACGGAAGTAGCGATGGTCCACCATGATGACGTCGCAGGGACCGATCCGCGTGCGCAGGAAGACGCCGCGCCGCCCGTCGCCGAAACCATAGGAAGGATTGTTCCATGCGCGCCGGAACACTTCCCATACACCCTGCCGGTCTTCGTCGGTATAGCCCTTGGGAATCCCGGCCTTGTCGTTCGCGAAATAGTCATGGTCGTCCCAGGTCGCGTAGACCGGGACGGCGGCCACGAGACTCTGCCAGGCCGGACGGCAATCGCGCAGGAAATAGTCGGCGCGGTGCAGTCCAAGATGGTTATTCCGGTCCTGCACGGCGATGTCGCCGCCGAGCAACAGGGCCGCGGGCTTCCGGCTCAGGATCAGATCGGCCTGCTTCTGGTTCCCTAGCCCCCATCGGTGGAAACACGTACCGAAGGCGATGCGAACCTTCGCCGGCTTCGCGTCCTCGGGCGTCGTGGTGATGGCGGCATGTTCGGCCATGGCGATCGGTTCACCGTCGACGAGGACGCGATAGGGGTAGCGCGTCTGGGGCTCGAGCCCGGTCACGGACACGACGGCGGTGAGGTCGGTTTCCGGTGTGCTCTCGACCGGTCCGAATGACCGTTCGGCGCCGTCCACGGTCACCCGCACTTCGACCTTGGCGGACCGTACCGTGCGGAGCCAGACCCTCGCTCCATCCGGGGCAACGGCCCCGAGCATCGGACCTCCCAGGTGCGAGATCCGGTGTTCGTCGCACAGTTGCCGGATCTCGGCATTGGCCGCCAGGTCCGCGAAAGTGGCGTCCGATCTGGCCGCGAAGACTTCGAAAGCGGCCTTGTAGAGACGCTGCACGGAATCGGGCTGCTCGCCCCATTGATTCAACAGCGTCAAATTGCTCGCCAGGTCGCCTCCGGTGGTTTCAGCGGCCCGGACCGCAAGTTCCGGCGACATGAACGTCAACGGCATCCAGGTCAATACGATCAACACGCGTGTCACGGCTCTCATGGTTTTGCTCCGTTTCTTGCTTGCGTGGCCCCTCTCCCAAAGGCAGAGGGGAGAAGTCATCGCTTCGTCGTGCTCTCGGCCCTATCGATCTCGGCCCTGACGATCTCGGCCTCGAGCCCCTCGATCGCGTCCGCGTATCGAGCGGACAAATCCCGCCATCCCTCGGGCTTCTCGCGATCCAGCCTTTCGATCTCATTCCGAAGTCGCCGGATCTCCTCTCGAATGGCGGGCAGATGATCCTCCAGCGTAACCCAACGCCAAACGCCGTACAAGAAGTAGTTGCGGTAACCGATCGCGTGCAGGTGAAGCACGGCCGACATGACCTCGGGATCATCCAGGGCCTTCTTCGTGCTGCCGGGCAATTGGATGCGCCTGAGCATGTCGCCCAGATCGCCCACCACGTCGCCTCCCTGTCCGGGGCCGATCTTCTGGAGATA
>DATLAN010000206.1:0-4027 GCA_035527455.1 Thermoguttaceae bacterium | reverse complement strand
AGGGATGCGGCGCGGGATGGATCGAGGTGAGACGGCAGGATGCGACGAGCGGTTTTCGGGTCGCCCAAAGAGATTGTTGCTCCGGGAATGACGAAATTTCGAAAAAATGGGCATCAATAGGCTAAGCCGTTGCTGGGAAATGAGTTGCGACGAGGCAAGAAGGGGGCCAGTGGAATCGATGAGGCGTGGCGTGTCAAGGGGTTGCGGAAGACCGAAATCCTTAACGGGCAAGCAGTTGCGTTTGGCGACCGCCGGCCGGCGGCGCGGGGCCGGGTGGCCTGCCGCGGGAAACAATCGCGTCGGCGGAGTCCGGCCGGTGCGAGGGCGTCGGCGCAAGGCATTGCAGGAGAAGACGTTCCGCCGCGACGGGCAGGCGCGGCCGATGCCGGTTGTTGGCGCGCGACGCGCTGAAGTGGAAAAGAATCGGTTGCCCACGGCGGACGGTTGGTGTTCGTTGTTTTTTCACCTTCTCCGCGCGACGTGGCTTCATCTTGCGGAGCAAGATGGCTACAGAAGCTACTTGATGTCGGCGTGGTATTGTTGCAGGCTCTTTGCCGGTTGGCGGCCCTTCTGGCAGGCGGCGATGCCTTTGGCGGCGGCCACCGCGGCGGCCAGCGTGGTGACGTAGGGGACTTTGCAGCGGATCGCCGTCTGGCGGATGTAGGCGTCGTCGGTCTTGCTGGCTTTACCCCGCGGCGTGTTGACCACGAGCTGGATCTCGCCGTCGATGATGGCGTCGGCGATGTTGGGGCGTCCCTCGCGCATCTTCACGATCGGTTCCGACTCGATCCCGCACTCGGCCAGGAAGGTCCTCGTGCCGTTGGTCGCCTTGATGGTGAAGCCCAACTCGCTGAAGCGGCGGGCGACCTCCTGCACGGCGGGCTTGTCGCGGTCGGCCACGGTGATCAGCACCGTTCCCTCCAGCGGCAACGGCAGCCCGGTCGCCTCCTGGGCCTTGAAGAAGGCCAGGCCGAAGGACTCGGCCATGCCCAGCACTTCGCCCGTCGAACGCATCTCCGGGCCCAACACCGGATCGACCTCGTGGTACATGTTGAAGGGGAAGACCGCTTCCTTGACGCCGAAGTGGGGAATATCCTTCCGCCCCAGCCCCAGTTCCGAAAGCTTCCTGCCCAGCATGATCTGCGTGGCGATCCGGGCCATGGGGATGTTGCACACCTTGGAGACCAGCGGCACGGTGCGGCTGGCGCGGGGATTGGCTTCCAGGACGTAGACCGTGTCCTTGTGGATCGCGTACTGGATGTTCATCAAGCCCACCACGTTCAACTCGATGGCGATCTTCCGGTTGTACTGGAAGATCGTGTCGATGTGCTTCGGCGGGATGCTGATCGGCGGGATCACGCAGGCCGAATCGCCCGAGTGGATGCCGGCCAGCTCGATGTGCTCCATGATGGCGGGCACGAAGGCGTCTTCGCCGTCGGCGATGGCGTCGGCTTCGACCTCGATGGCGTTTTCGAGGAACTTGTCGATCAGGATCGGCCGCTCGGGCGAGACGCCGACCGCCGCGGCGACGTACCGCTTGAGCATCGCTTCGTCGTGGACCACCTCCATCGCCCGACCGCCGAGCACGAACGACGGGCGGACCATCAGCGGGTAGCCGATCCTTGCGGCGATTTCCAGCGCCTCGTCGAGGTTGCTGGCCATGCCCGACTCCGGCTGCGGGATGCCCAGCCTGCGCATGACCTGACAAAACCGATCGCGATCCTCGGCCAGTTCGATCATTTCGTGCGACGTGCCGAGGATCTTCACGCCTGCCTCGGCCAACTCGGCCGCGATGTTCAGCGGAGTCTGGCCGCCGAACTGGACGATCACGCCCTCGGGTTTTTCCTTTGCGTAGATGCTCAACACGTCTTCGACGGTCAGCGGCTCGAAGTAGAGCTTGTTGGAGGTATCGAAGTCGGTCGAGACGGTTTCCGGGTTGCAGTTGACCATGATCGACTCGACGCCCGCGTCGCGCAGGGCGAAGGCCGCGTGGACGCAGCAGTAGTCGAACTCGATGCCCTGCCCGATGCGGTTCGGGCCGCCGCCCAGGACCATCACCTTGCGATTGGGCGAGGTCTCGGTCGCGTCGGGGGCGTTGTAGGTCGAGTAGTAATAGGCGGCGTTTTCCACGCCGCTGACGGGCACCGCGTGCCAGCCCTCGACCACGCCCAGCGCCGTGCGCCGCCGGCGGATCTCCTTCTCCGGCAAGCGGAGCAACTGGGCAAGGTACTTGTCGGCGAATCCGTCTTTCTTGGCACGAACGAGCAATTCGTCGGGCAGCGTGCCGCCCTTGTGCTCGAGGATTTCCTCTTCCAGTTCCACGAGTTCCTTCATCTGCTCGATGAACCAGGGCTTGATGTAGGTCGTCTCGTAGAGGGTCTGCACGTCGGCCCCCTTGCGCAGGGCCTCGTACATGATGAACTGCCGTTCGGAGGAAGGCTCGCCCAGCAGATTCATCAACTCTTCGAGCGGTCGCTGGTGAAAGTCCTTGGCGAAGCCCAACCCCCAGCGCCCGATCTCCAGCGAACGGATGGCCTTCTGGAAGGCCTCCTTGTAATTCTTTCCGAGGCTCATGACCTCGCCCACGGCCCGCATCTGGGTGCCGAGCTTGTCTTCGAGCCCCTCGAATTTCTCGAAGGCCCAGCGGGCGAATTTCACCACGACGTAATCGCCCGAGGGCGTGTATTTTTCCAGCGTGCCGTCGCGCCAGTAGGGGATCTCGTCCATGGTCAGTCCGCCCGCCAGGAGCGAGGAAACGTAGGCGATCGGGAAGCCGGTCGCCTTGGACGCCAGCGCCGAGGAGCGCGAGGTCCGCGGGTTGATCTCGATGACCACGACGCGGCCGGTTTTCGGGTCGTGGGCGAACTGGATGTTCGTTCCGCCGATGACCTGGATCGCTTCGACGATGTCGTAAGAGTACTTCTGCAGTTGTTGCTGGAGTTTCTCGTCGATGGTCAACATGGGGGCCGTGCAATAGGAGTCGCCCGTGTGGACGCCCATCGCGTCGACGTTTTCGATGAAGCAGACGGTGATCATCTGGTTCTTGGCGTCGCGGACGACCTCCAACTCGAGTTCCTCCCAGCCGAGGACCGATTCTTCGACGAGGATTTGCCCGACGAGGCTGCAGGAAAGCCCGCGCGCGGCGACGGTGCGGAACTCCTTCATGTTGTAGACCAGCCCGCCGCCGGTTCCGCCCATCGTGTAGGCCGGCCGGATAACGCAGGGAAGGCCGATCTCCTCGACGGCCTTCTCGGCCTCTTCCAGGCTGTTGGCGATCTCGCTCCGCGGCATTTCGATGCCCAGGTGGTTCATGGTGTCCTTGAACGCCTGCCGGTCTTCGCCGCGCTCGATGGCGTCGATCTGCACGCCGATGACCTTCACGCCGTGCTTCTCCAACACGCCCGCGCGGGCAAGTTCCGACGAGAGATTCAGGCCCGACTGCCCACCCAGATTGGGCAGCAGGGCGTCGGGTTTCTCCTGCTCGATGATCTCGGTCACGGCCGCCAGATTCAGCGGCTCGATGTAGGTCGCGTCGGCCATTCCGGGATCGGTCATGATGGTGGCCGGATTCGAGTTGACCAGCACGATCTTGTAGCCAAGGCTGCGCAGCGCCTTGCACGCCTGGGTCCCGGAATAGTCGAACTCGCACGCCTGGCCGATCACGATCGGCCCGGACCCGATGATCATCACCTTGTCAATGTCATCATGTTTTGGCACCGCAGGTGGCTCCTTTGCACAATCCCCGGAAGTAGCGTCTCTTGTTGTCGTAACACCTTGATAAGAAACATCTTACGAATGCCGACACGAACATCGTCCGTCGCGCCACTCGACTCCGCATATCGCTTATGAGCAAATCGCAAGAGAGGATTAGCCAAATTAACACAAGTCCGGCCGGTTGGGAACGGGGTATGCCGACGGGTATTAGGGGCAAGGTCACACTTCAGCCAAATGGTAGCCGGATTCGCAAGAATTCGGGCGTTGCTGCCCAGTTTCACGCGAAATGGCCCGAATTCTTGCGAATCCGGCT
>DATLAN010000205.1:0-12775 GCA_035527455.1 Thermoguttaceae bacterium | reverse complement strand
GCCCTGACAATGCGTAGGTCGGCGGTTGCCCCGACATTTTCTTTCTCCTGCCGATTGCCCGGTTCCGTCAGGGCAACGAGAAGGTTCCGTCAGGGCAAGCCCTGACCTACGAGGGGCGACATTTCAGGAACAACTGGACCTCCTCGTATTGCGTTCCGGGGGGCATTTGGGAGAGGAGCGGGTGGATTTGCTCCGGTTCCTCGGGGCCGACGACCGCTTCCAGGGCACAGAGCAACTCCGCCGAAAGACACCACCGGGCCTCGAACGGCCAGCCGCTATCGATCGCACGCAGCGCGTGATCCAGGATCACCTCAGGCTCCAGCGACCGGATCGCCGCACATTCCGCCGGCGAAAAACCGGCCGACAGCAGCCGCCAGGTCCAATAATGCGACGGCCTCACACCACCATCACCGCCGAACGAAGCGAGCCGCGGGGCTTGTCCCCGCGCGACCTCGTTCTCGACTCCATTCTCGACTCCGTTCTCAAATTCACTCCCAAGTTCGCCCTCGAATTCACCCTCCGATGAACCCGACGACCTGCCGGATGCGTCCGCCGAGACCGGTGGCTCTTCGGAGGGAGTCTCCGCCAAGCGCCCGCCGACCAGCGCCAGAAGCGCCTCCCCATACTGAACCAGCTTGGCCGGGCCGATCCCTTTGACCGACAACAACGCCTCGGGCGAATCGGGCCGGAGTTGGGCCAGTTCTTCCAGCGTGGCGTTGGTCAGAACATAATGTGGCGGCACGCCCGATGCATTGGCTCGCTCTGCCCGCCACCGCTTCAACGCCCCCAACACCTGCGGATTGATCTCGGACACCTCGCCGCCGCGGATTTTCCGCAGCAACTCGATCGGGATCGGCAACTCCAGCTCCATCTCGGCCTGTGCCCGCATCACGTCGGATCCGTCCTCGGTCAACTGGACCACCGGGCGGTGACGGTCGACGTCGACCTGCTTCAAGTAGCCCACGGCAATCAGCCCGTCGATCAACGTGACCACTTCGCCTTGGTTGAGGTGTTTCAACAGCCCGAACGTGCTCAGTCGGCTCAATCCCAGCTTGGACATCTTGGCGTTTTCCGAGCCGCAGAGCATCTGGGCGATGAGATTCTTGCCGCAGGCAATCCGGGCCTCGGTCCGGGCGACGCCGCTGAGGACCATGCGGACCGCTTCGACCACCTTGGGGTGATCGGCGGCCTCGTGCTTTCCCTCCTCCACGGGAGCATGGTTTGCACAATTGTCGCAGTGTCCGCAACGGGCCGCCTCGCGTTCGCCGAAGTATCGCAGGATTTCCCGCTGCCGGCAGCCGGCGCCCAGCGCGAAGCGGATCATCCGGTTGACCTTTTCGTATTCGGCCGATTTGCGGCGCTCCAGCGCGGCGAAGTCGATCTCCAGCTCCTCGAACGGTTTTTGGCGATCCAGCATCCGCACGGCCCGGCCGCGAAACGGCGGCACGTACGTGAACGATTCCAGGGCGCCCAGTTCCCGCAAGGCGTGGACGACCGAGCTGTGGTCGAGTTCCGCACCATCGGAGAGTTCCGACGGATGGAAGAGGATCAGTTCGTTGCGCCGCGTACCCACCAGCCGCTCGACCGCCCGGAGCACCTTTCGTCGCACGGTGGCCTGCTTGGGCAGCAGATCGACCAGCGTGGGCAGATCGCTGTCCAGCCGCACGGCGGCCATGTTCTGCGTGGAGACCAGCCGCTCGAGCACGCCGGCCCCTTCGAGCAGTTGTTCGCAATTGCCCACCCCTTCGTTCCCGATGGGCAGGTTCAGCCGCTCCTTGATCTCCGCCTGGGTCATCTCGATCGGATCGTCGTCGAGGCCGCGGAGGTAATCGTAGACCTCGGCCACGTGCTGGCGGGCCGGATGGGCACTCTCGATGAAGTACTCCTGGATGAACCGGTCGGAGGAGCAGTAAAACAACAGGCACCGCGAGGGCTCGCCGTCGCGTCCCGCCCGGCCGGCCTCCTGGTAATACGCCTCCAGGCTGCCGGGCAGGTTGTAGTGTACGACGAACCGCACGTCGGCCTTGTCGATGCCCATGCCGAATGCGTTGGTCGCCACGATGATCTCGAACCGGCCCTGCATGAAGGCCTCTTGGGTCGCGCGGCGTTGGTCGCCCATCAGGCCGGCGTGATAGACGGCCGCACGGCGTTGGGTCTGTTGGGCGATGATTTCGGCCACCTCTTCGGCCCGCCGCCGCGTCGAGGCGTAGATGATCCCCGTGCCCGGCGTCCGGCGCAGAAATCCCAGCAACAGGTCGGGTTTCTGGCGGTCGGACTTCGGACACTGGACCTCGTAGAAGAGGTTCGGCCGGGCGAAGCCGGTGATGAAGGTCCGCGGCTCGCGCAGATCGAGCTGCTCGACGATGTCGCGGCGGACCGCGTCGGTGGCCGTGGCCGTCAATGCGATCGTCGGAGGGCTGCCCAGCGTGCGGCGGAAGTATCCCAGCCGGGCGTAGTCGGGGCGGAAGTCGTGCCCCCATTCGCTGATGCAATGGGCCTCGTCCACCGCCAGCAGCTTCAACCCGGCCCGGCGCACCGCCTCCAGGAACCGCTGGTTGCGGAACCGCTCGGGCACGACGTAGACCAGGCGATACTGTCCCTGGGCCATGCGATCGAGCCGGTCGTGCTGCTCGGCCATCGACAGCGTGCTGTTGATGAAGGTGACCGGCAGCCCGAGCACCTGGAGCTGATCGACCTGGTCCTTCATCAGCGCGATCAGCGGGGAGACGACCAGCGTCAGGCCGTCGAAGACGACGGCCGGCAACTGGTAGCAGAGGCTCTTCCCGGCGCCGGTGGGCATCACGCAAAGGCAGTCTTCGCCGGCCAGCACGGCCGAGATCACCTCTTCCTGGCCGGGACGGAACGAAGCCAGCCCGAACCGGGTCAGGTAGGGTTCCAGGTTTGGACCGGGGGTATTCGACATGCGGCAAGAGACTCCTCACGAGGCCCACCCATTATAGGGCCGGCTGCGTCCGGCGCGAATGGCCCCGGCGTTGCGGAACGCGGCGTTGATCAGGGGGTTGAGCCGATCGGTGGTGAAGTCGACAATGGTTGGGATACTGTCGGCACCAAATGGTTCTCGACGTCGTTGCGGTGAGCATGGGGGTGGCACGCCCTGAGGAACGAAGGGCGTGGTATGTGGGGAAAACACGCCCTTCGTTCCTCAGGGCGTGCCACCCACCGTGACATCCCAGCCCCCAGCCCCGAACCCCCACTCTCCTCACCCATGACCTCATACACGAACGAAATCCCCGACGACCCCGGCCGGCGCGGGGCGGTGGCTGTCGTGATGCGCGATGGGCGGATGCTGGTGATCCGCCGGTCGTGTCATGTGGTGGCGCCGTTGACCTACTGTTTTCCCGGCGGGGGGATCGAGGGCGACGAGTCGGAAGAAGAGGCCCTGATCCGCGAATTCCGCGAAGAGATCGGCGTGACGGTGCGGCCGCTGCGGCGGATCTGGCAGTGCGTCACTGCCTGGAAAGTCGAGCTGGCCTGGTGGTTGGGCGATTTGCCCGACGACGCGACGCCCGTGCCCGATTCGTCCGAGGTCGAATCGGTCCACTGGTTCACGCCGCGGGAAATGGCAGAGCTTCCCGATCTGTTGGAGAGCAATCGCGAGTTTCTGGAGTTGGTTTTGCGCGGGGAGATCCGGTTGGAGAAATAGGCTTCGTCTTGCGGAGCAAGACGGCTACTACACGAGTCGGACCACCCATGCGAACGCGTTGAGTACCAGGCCGTGGGAGATTTCTTCGCTGCGGACCATCTCGGGGATATCTTCCAGCGGACGCAAGACGACCTCGATCCGCTCGAACGGGTCCGGCTTCGGCTCCGCGAGGCGGCGGCAACCTTCGGCAAGAAACATGTGGCAGCGGTTGTTCTGGATGGCCGGATTCGGGGTCACCCGGCCGAGCAGCCGCACGCGATCGGCAACGTAGCCGGTCTCCTCTTCGAGTTCGCGCACGGCCGCGTCTTGCGGCGACTCGTTCGGGTCGACCATCCCGCCGGGGATTTCCAGCGTCACCCGCCGGATTCCGTGGCGATACTGCCGAATCAGGACCACCCGGCCGTCGGGCGTCACGGGCACCACGTTGACCCAGTCGGGCGAATCGAGCACCACGAAATCGCGCTCGGCCGCAGTCGGCTCGAAGCGGTAGCGATCGTGCCGAATCCGAAAGATGCGTTCGTCGGATACGTCCTGGCTGCCCAAGAGGGTCCAGCTTTCGTGCGGCATGGGTGTTCTCCGTAGGCGGCTTTGGGGAGGGATGTCGTGCATTCCGCTGGCGCCGCCGGCCAGACACTCCCTTCGGTCAGCCCCCATTCTACCCTCGATCCGACTGTCCGTCAGCCACGGAGCCGCTCGGAAGCCATTCTCTCGCGAAAGGATGAGATCTCTCGCGAATAGATGAGAACCACAGATAGACACGGATGAAACACAGATAAGACAGACAAAAGAGACGGGGAAAAAGCATCGCAGCGGCCGTCCCGTGGCTTCATGCCGATCCGTGTTCATCCGTGTTCATCTGCGGTTCCAAACCACGGCAGCCACGTGCGTGTGGTACCGCTTTGCAGCCTCTACTCCACCACGTGCAGGCTGTGGGCCTTCAACAGGCAAACGATCTCGCTGCCGGGCTTCAAATCGAGTTCGTCCGCCGCGTCGGGCGTCACTTCGGCCCAGAGGATCTGGCCGATGTCGACGGCCACGAAAACGGCCCCGTCCACCTCGACGAGCCGGCAGACCCGGCCGCGCAGGTGGTTCCGCGTGCTCAGGCCCGTCACGTCCTGACGGCCGAGGGTCACGTCGGCCGGCGAGAACTGCACGAACACGGGCGACGCGGACGGTCGCTCCATCGGCGGGAGATAGAGCAACTGGTCGCCCACGCGGCCGGTGGCGTGATCGTCGCGAAACGCGAGTTCTTCGAGCCGCAAGAGGTTCACCGGGCCGGCGGCGTTCTTCCAACCCAACGGCTCGGGCCGGCTGAGGGCTTCCCCCGGTGCGGCGGCCGTGACGACGCGGCCTTGCTGGAGGACCACCACCCAATCGGCCACGCGGCGTACTTCCGCCTGCGAATGGGAAACGAACAGCGTCGGGATGTGCCACTCGGCCACCACGCGCTGGAGATAGGCGAGGATGCGGGCCTTCAGCGAGGCGTCGAGCGAGGCCAGCGGCTCGTCCATCAGCAGCATCTCCGGCCCGCTGAGCAACGCCCGGCCCAGCGCCACCCGCTGGCACTCGCCGCCGGAAAGCTTGCCGGGATACCGCTTCAGAAGCCGGGCGATTTCCAGGACGTCGACCACGCGGTCGAACTCGATCGGCCGGTCTTTCCGCTGACGACGCCGTTGCCCGTAGCGAAGGTTGGCTTCGACATCGAGGTGCGGAAACAAGAGGTGCGTCTGGAAAACCATTCCAAGCTGCCGCCGCTCGGGCGGGACGTCGATCCCGGCCGCCGTGTCCAACACGGTCCGCTCTCCCAGCACGACTTTGGCCCGCTGGGGCCGCAGAAAACCGCCGATCACCGAAAGCACGCTCGTCTTGCCGCTTCCCGACGGGCCGAACAGCGCCGTGACGGGATGGTCCACGTCGAAGGCCACGTCCAGCGCGAAGCCGCCCGAAAATCGATGCTCACATTGGAAGCTAAGCCGACTCATGCCGCGATTGCTTTCGTTCCAGCAGTTCGCTGACCGCCAGTGCCGCGCAGGCCAGGAGGATCGACAACACGACCAGCCGCCAACACTGCTCGATGCCGTCCGTCTGGCTCTTGAGGCTGTAGATCTCCAGCGGAATGGTGCGCTGTCCCTGCACGTTGCTCGATACCATGATCGTGGCGCCGAACTCGCCCAGGCTGCGCGCGAACGCCAAGAGCCACCCGGCCACCAGTCCCCTTCGGGCCAGCGGCAACGAGATGCTGAAGAACGCGCCCAGCCGGCTGGCCCCCAGGCTGCGGGCGGCCATCTCCAGCCGGGGATCGACGCCTTGAAACGCCAGCCGGATGGCCCGAACCATCAAGGGAAAGCTGACCACCAGCGACGCCAGGACGGCCGCCCACCAGGTGAAAACGATCTTCACGCCGAACACGCCCGAGAGCACCGCGCCGATCGGTCCCCGGGGCGCGAAGAGAATCAGCAGCAAGTAGCCTGTCACCACCGGCGGCAGCACCAGCGGCAGATGGATCAACGCCTCGAGCAGCCACTTGCCGGGAAAGTCGGTCCGGGCCAGGAAGTAGCCGATCGCCACGGCCAACGGCAATCCGGCCAGCGCCGCGCAGACGGCCACCTGGAAACTCAGTCGCAGCGCCGACCATTCGTACGGCGTCAACAGTGCAAACGAGAAAAGGTCCATCAAGCGGCGTCTTTGCGGTAATCTTGTAGCTGAATTCGCAAGAATTCAGAGAATCCCCGGCCCAACTCGCTTTTCCGGCACGTCGTCGTCGACGGCAAAGCCGTGTTTCTTGAAGATAGCGGCGGCCGCCGGCGATGACAAATACTCGTAGAACGCGGCGGCGGCCGGGTTCTCCGCTCCGTGCTTGAGCAACATTGCCGGATACCGGATCGGCCGGGTGAGTTCGGCGGGAATCTCCACGGCGACCTTGACCTTATCGGTGATGGCCGCATCGCTGCCGTAGACGATCCCGGCTTCAGCGGCGCGGGTTTCCACGTAAATCAGGGCCTGCCGCACGTCGGCACCCGCCACCACCTTGTCCTTCACCTGTTCCCACAGTCCCAGTTTCGACAGGGCCTCTTTGGCGTAGACGCCGGCCGGCACGGCGTCCGGATCGCCCAGCGCCACGTGTTCGATCTCCGCGGCCAACAAGTCGGCCGGCCCTCGCACGTCGATGGTCGAATCGGCCGGCACGACGATCACCAGCCGGTTCCCCAGCAATTCCCGGCGACGCTCCACCATGCCTTTCTCGTCCAGATAGTCGGCCCAGCGGACGTCTGCCGAGATGAACACGTCGGCCTCGGCGCCGTTGAAGATCTGCTGGGCAAGCGTCGAGGAAGAGGCGTAGCTGACCTGCACCTCGACGCCGTGCTCTTCGGCGAACCGCTGCTTGATCTCGTTCAGGGCGTTGGTGGTGCTGGCCGCGCCGAAGACCACCACCTTTTCCTCCGGCTTCTCGCTGCAGCCGAAAAGGCCCACGGCGACCAGCAACAACGTCGCATTCGGCCAAACGTTTCCTTGTCTCATGTTCTCTCCACGAATACCGTTACTTTAACTGCAAACCCAGCACGATGGCCACTGAAAAAGGTGGCCGGGACTCGGGATTGGGGGCTCGGGTCTCGGGAAACGGAACGTCGACTCCCCGAATCCCCAGCCCCTAGCCCCGGAACCGCACGATTCCCAGCCCCACCGGTGTTTCGGTGGTTGCCAACGTTTGCACTTCGACTACTTTACTACAGGATAACCGACGACCACCCGGGGGAAACCCCCCCCAGTATCGGCCTTTTCGACGGCCCCTTTGCCTTGACAGAACGCAGACAGCACCCAAAATGATCGGGCAAGGAACCCCTCGATGCGCAAATTGTGGGAAATCGCGAGACTCTTCCTGAAGCTGGGCACCATCAGCTTCGGCGGTCCGGCCGCCCACATCGCCAACATGGAAACCGAGGCCGTCGAGCGCCGCCGATGGCTCTCGCACGAACAGTTCCTCGATCTCTTCGCTGCCACCCACCTGATCCCCGGGCCCAACGCCGTGGAAATGGCCAACCACATCGGCTATCGCCGGGCGGGCCTGATCGGATCGATCGTCGCCGGCTTGTGCTTCTCCTTGCCGGCCGTCTTGATCACCGCCGCGTTCGCTTACAGCTACGTCGAGTACGGAGATATTCCCCGGGTCAAGCCGTTCCTCTGGGGCATCAAACCGGTCGTGCTGGCCATTATCCTCTGTGCCCTTGGGCGGCTGGGAAGGAAGTCGCTCAGGACCTGGCCGCTGGGGCTGATCGGCGCGGGCGTGGTCGCGGCGGTGTTCGGATCCCGGGCGATCTTCGGCAAGAGCGATGAGGTGATTATCCTCGTCGTGGCGAGTTTGCTCGGCGTGATTCTGTTGCGTTGGATGCGGACCGGTGTCCCTCCGGCGAAGAACAAGACGGCCGGTATCTTGGCGGCGGCAACCGTGGCGGGAACGCCTGGAGTTGCTTACGCGTCGGCGACCGTGGTGGCGACCGGCACGGCGGCCTGTGCGGCGTCCGCTTCCTTCTCCCTCTGGAAACTGGGCCTGTTCTTCTTCAAGGTCGGCGCCGTGCTCTACGGCGGCGGGTACGTCCTGGTGGCCTACCTGGAAGGCGGGCTGGTGGACCAATACGGCTGGCTCAACGCCGAGCAGTTGATCGACGCGGTGGCCATCGGGCAACTCACGCCCGGGCCGATGCTCTCGACCGCCACGTTCGTCGGTTACATCGTCGGCGGAATTCCCGGGGCCGCGGTTGCCACGTCGGGAATCCTGCTGCCGTGTTTTCTGTTCGTGGCGGCGGTCAATCCGTTGATCCCCAAGTTGCGCAACTCGCCGACCGCGTCGTTGTTCCTCGACGCGGTGACGGCGGCCTCGATCGGCCTGATGGCGTCGGTCACCGTCACGCTCGGCCGCGCCACGCTGATCGATTGGCCCGCCTGGCTGATCGCCGCAGTGGCCACGGCGGTGCTCCTGCGCTGGAAAGTCGCGCCCGCCTGGCTCGTGCTGGCCGGGGCCGTCGCCGGCAGCCTGTTGTACTCGATGTAGGCTATCCGCCGGCGACCGGGGCGATCACGACCAGCTCGTCGCCGTCGCGAAGCGCGTGGGGCTTGTGATTGCGCAGCGTTCCCAGATGCGTTCCCGAGACGGCCAGAAGGCAACTGTCCGGCAGTTGTCGGTCGCGGGGAAGAAGCCCGGCCACGTGCTGCAGGGCATCGTCGATCGAGGCCCCGTCGGGCAGCGCGAGTTCTTCGGGCAGCGCGTCGGCAACGTCGTAGTTCCTGCCGGAGATCATCAGGCGTATCTTCATGGGCGGTCGGCTCCTCGGGGGCTGTCAAAACGGCGGATTCATTCTTGGACAGCCCCTTGCGATCCACAACAGGGGCAATTCGGGTCGCGCTGTAGCTCGACGATCGACGTGCGACCCTGGTACGAGTCGATCATCCACAACTGGCCGAACATGGGGCGGCCCATCCCCGAGAGAATCTTGACCGCCTCGAGCGAAGCCAACGCCCCCATGGCCGCCGAGATCCCGCCCAGCACCGGAAACATCGCTTCGAACGGAGGATCTTCCGGATACACGCACCGCAGGCACGCCGTTCGCCCGGGATCGATCACCATCAGCGTGCCGGTCGCTCCCCATTGCGCGGCGTCGATCATCGGCACGCCGGCTTCGACGGCCGCTCGATTCAGACGCATCCGCTCCTCGAAACCCGGCGGACACGAGAGGATGACGTCCACCCGCCGGGCGAGTTCCCGCGCCTCGTCGTCGTCCGGTTCGTGGTCGATCGCTTCGACGGTGACGTACTGGTTCATCGAGCGGAGGTACTCGGCGAAGTGCGGCGCGCGGGGCTGCCCGAGCACCGTTTCGCACCCGAGCACCTGGCGATTCAAGTCGGGCGAGATCAACTCACCCCCATGGGCGATGATCACCCGGCCCACGCCGCCCATGACCAACGCCAGCGCCGCCGGCCCGCCCATGCCGCCCACGCGGGTCACCAAGGCCGTGGAGTTCTTCAGCCGCAACTGCCCTTCGGGGCTGAGCACGCCCGGGCCGATCTGTCGTGCGTAACGGGTGAGTTCCTCGGGCGACAATTCCGTATCGGGCATGGGGCATGAACTCCAGGTGGGTAGCGGATTTCCTGGCACCAAACGGTTCTTCGGCGGTTTCGCATTACGTCTGGGATGTCACGGTGGGTGGCACGCCCTGAGGAACGAAGGGCGTGTTTCCCGAGGTACCACGCCCTTCGTTCCTCAGGGCGTGCCACCCCAGAGTTTACCGCAACCGGGTGTCGAAAACCGTTTAGTGCCGACAAAGAATCTATTCTATCCTGAGAAATCCCAAGTGGTCAACCGAGTGGCCGCCCCTCACACGTGCTGATCCGCAGGCAATTCGCTCTCGAAAGGGGGGCGGTAGATCATGACGCCGACGATCGTCGCGATCACGCCCGCCGTCAGCCAGCCGGTGGCCGGTTCGCCGAACCACACGAGCCCGGCCACGGCGGCCATGGCTACCTGGGAGGCGTTGAGCACGCTGACGTGGACGACGGTGGTCAGTTGCAGCCCCTTGGTGATCGCCAGGAAGGCGATCAGGTTGAGGATTCCGGCGGCGTACATCCACGCGAGCTGCGGCCCGGTGGTGCTCAGCAGTTGCTCGGTTCCCAGTCGAGAGACGCACAAGGGGCCCAAGCTCAGCACGGCCATGACCGTGGTCGTGAACACGATGACGCTGGGCGGCATGGCGCGGGTGACCACGTGGCGGATCGTGGTCGTCAGACAGGCATAGATAGCGCCGGCCAAACAGGCGGCCCCGACCCCCAAAGCAAGCAGGCGGAAGCTACCGACGTCGGTCGGCTTGCCGGCTTCCTTGGCGGCCATTCCCAGAATCGCCACCGCCGCGACCAACAGCCCGATGGCCAGCGTGGACCGCCGCGCCAGCCGTTCCTTGAGAAAGAGGAATCCCAGCACCGCGCTGGCCATGAGCATGACGCCGAAGATGACGGGCACGACGATGGCCAGGCCGACTTTCTCCAGAGCCCATTGCACCGGCACGTTGGCCCCCAGTTGGACGGCCAGCCCGACCAGGATCAGCGCGGCCAGCGCCCGGCGCGACGAAAGGAGCGGCAATCGGCGGAACGCCCGGCACAACAACCACGGCCCGACGACCGCGACCGTCACCAGTTCCTTGTTGAAGATCACCCACATCGCCCAGCTCAATCTTTGGTGTTCGGGCAAGGCGTGGCTATGATCGGCCAGGGCGCGCATGCAGATGTTCGCCCCGGTATAACCCAGGGCGGAAACGACGCAACAGGCGGTTCCAGTGAGCGCGGGGCTGAGTCCGAACAGGCCGGAGCCCGACCGTCGGGCGGGGGAGTGGGAAGGTTGGCGATTCACACCGCCCATTATAATGCCTCGACCAAGTGCAGGACAGGGCCTCTCTTGCAAATCCGCATCGCACCGCGAGCCGCGGGGCTCGTCCCCGCGAGGTATGCCCGGGAAACCGGCGTTGCCACTACCATCGCTGATCGCGCGGGGACAAGCCCCGCGGCTCGCGCGGGAGAAAAACAAGCCCCGCGGCTCGCTCCGACACCCGATCCGAACTCGCTTGACGCCGCGAATCGGGCAAGACATAATCGGTTTTCCAACCTGAAACGACCCCAACCCCATACCACCCCGGAGGAGATCCACCGTGCTTCGCACCATCCTTGTTCTCGGCATCACTGTCTTCGCGTTGGCGATCGTCGCTTGTGCTGGTCCGTCCATGGCCGCGGTCGGCGACTGGCCGCACTTCCGCGGCCCCCAGGGCGACGGCATCTGTCCGGAAACGGGCCTGTTGTCCCAATGGCCCGAGGGCGGCCCGGAGCTGCTCTGGAAGATCGAAGGGCTGGGCAACGGATACGCGAGCGTTTCGATCGTCGACGGGAAGCTCTACACGATGGGCGACCTGGAATCGGCCGACGGCGAGTCGCAGTACGTCATGGCTTACGACCTGCAAACCCACCAGCGGCTCTGGGCGACCCGCGTCGGCCCGCCGCACAATGACGGCCCCCGCTGCACGCCCACCGTCGACGGTGACTTGCTCTACGTGATCGGCACCAGCGGCGACCTGGTCTGTGCGGAAAAGGCGACCGGCGAGGTCCGCTGGCGGAAGAGCTTCGCGGAGGACTTCGGCGGCAAGATGATGTCGATGTGGAAGTTCAGCGAGTCGCCGCTGATCGACGGCGAGAAGCTCGTCTGCACGCCCGGCGGTGCGGAGGCCACGTTCGTGGCGCTGGACAAGGCGACCGGCGATCTGATCTGGAAGTGCGGGATTCCGGATATCGGCAGCCGGGGAAAGGACGGGGCCGGCTACTCGTCGATGATCGTCGCGGAGATCGACGGCGTGCGGCAGTACCTCCAGATCCTCGGACGCGGCGCCGTGGGCGTCGCGGCCGACACCGGCAAGTTCCTCTGGGGCTACAACCGCATCGCCAACGGCACCGCCAACATCCCCACGCCGATCGTCCGCGGCAACCACGTCTTCGTCACCACCAGCTACAAGACGGGCAGCGCGCTGTTGAAACTCACGCGCAACGGCGAGACGTTCGACGTCGAGGAGGTTTACTTTCACGGTCCCAGCGAATTCGAGAACCACCACGGCGGCGTGGTGCTGATCGGCAATTACCTCTACGGCGGCGACGGGCAGAACAGCGGCGGCCCGGTGTGCATGAACTTCTTGACCGGCCAGATCGCCTGGAAGCCGGGCGCTCCGGCGGGCGGGTCGGCCGCCGTGCTGTACGCCGACGGCCACCTGATCTTCCGCTACGACAAGGGCCCGGTCTTTCTGGTCGAAGCCACGCCCGAGGAGTTCCGCGTCAAGGGCAGCTTCACGCCCGTGCAGGGCGACGGCCCCGCCTGGCCGCACCCGGTGATCCACGACGGCAAGCTCTACCTCCGCCACAAAGACGTCCTGGCCTGCTACGACGTCCGCATAGGTCAGGGCAAGCCCCAACGGCACTAAGTTTCAATGGGTCAGTTTGTGAGGTTGGCGTTTGTGTCCGTTGCCGAGGTCTTTGACTATTGTGTCTCCTGGCCGCGGATCATGTCGGCCGGGACGAAAGTGGACGCGGTGG
>DATLAN010000204.1:0-20571 GCA_035527455.1 Thermoguttaceae bacterium | reverse complement strand
CGCGGACGCCGCTGGGATGGAGACAACGCCGAAGCGATGATGGCCCTCGCCAGCCTGGACGACAGCCGCATGTGGCAAACTTACTGGACAACCCTAAACCCCGCAAGGAAATAGCGGTGCCAGAAAATATGGCCGCACACCATCGAACGCCATGTCGAACGGCTTGCCGCCGATGGAGAGGGTTCTCTCTGCGTCCCCTCGATACCAATCCAGCCGGCCGAAGCCGACCGAGTGGCTCAACGGCTTGACGAACACCAGGTGGGTCCATCCGTCCCGGTCTTTGCCGCGCGTCGTGCGCGAAGTCTCGTCGGCACGGCTCGGTGGGACCGAGACGAGGACGATCCAGAAAAGGGTCGACAACACGCAGGCTGGCCGTTTCATTGCCATGACTCCAACTCGCTCTACTTGATCTTGGCGTCTCCCCACAAGCCGCACGCATTGGCCAGGGGCAGGTCGCCGGCCTGCACGGCGCGGAGTTCCAGCACGTCCACGCCGGTGACGTCCAGCTCGACGGGCTGCTTCACGCCGACCGTGCTCGTTTCTCCCAGGCCCCAGGTGTATCCGCTGCGGAACCGCTCCTTGCCGTCGGCGAGAACCACGAACTGGCAGACGCCGTGCGCGCCGGTCCAGAGGCCGTAGTGGGCCGTGAACCGCACGTACTTCCCGTCGAGCCGGTACTGGATCGACGAATTGGCGTGAACGTACATCACGGTCTGGAACGTCGTCCCGCCGATCCCCGGCTTGACGTTGCGGTCCTTGTACCGGACGAAGGTCCCCCAGCCGATCCGGGCGTGGATCGGATCGACGTAGCAGAGGTGCAGCCAACCCTGCGGGTCCCGGCCGAGCTTCCACTCGGGTTGGGTCACGAGGATTCGGAAGCCGGCGGCCTCAGCGGGGCTTGGAGCGGCCGAACGCCAGGAACCGCCGAAGTTGTCTCCCCGCTCCCACCATTCGGCCACGTTGCCGTGCATGTCGTAGAGCCAGAAGCGATTGCCCATCTTCAATCCCACCGGGTGCGGCCGGTCGAAGCTGTTCTCCGGCATCCACGCGGCCCGCAACAGATCGTCCTGCGCATCGCCCGTGTTGTACTTGGTCGTCGTTCCCGCCCGGCAGGCATGGGCCCATTCGCGGTCCGAGGGCAGCCGCGCGACCAGCCCGTCGAGTTGCCCGCTGCACTTTTCGGTCAGTCGCCGGCAGAACTCTTGGGCCTCGCCGCGCCCGACGTTTTCGACCGGGTGCGTCGCCTCGCGGTAGGCGCTGGGATTCCACGTCAACCGGCCGTTGTTCCAGACCCGATAGGGTTCGTCCCGGTCGAGCCGCACCAGCGCGCCCAGCGGTGATTGGACGAGCAGGCTCCCCTCGGAAATCGCGTTATCCGGGGACACGCCGCGTTGGGCCTCGGCCACCCGCCGGTGGTCGCTCACGGCATGTACGTCGCTCACAGCACGTGCGTTGCCAGCAGTTTGTCTACAGCAACTGCGACACGGCTGCTACTCTTCTCTGACTGGTCTCTTCTGGTAAGCTGCTCGTACACGGAAAGCCAGCCCAAGTTGACCTCTGGCTCCGTTGCTGGCAACGGACCTTCAGTCGCCAATGCTGGGGGTGCTTGCTCGGGAGTGACAAGTCTGAGAGCCGTTAGAAAGCTCGTCTGATTGTTTCTGGCCAGCAACACGTCAGTGGCGTTGACCCGCCTGTCGTGATTGTAGTCGTAAGGACAATCGATCGGTGCGGGGTTGAGGAAGTTGCGGGGGTTGTTCCGCGCCAGGAGAAGATCTTCGATCGTGACCCGTGCGTTGGCGGCCGAGTTGCCTGACTCGGCCACGGCGTTGCCGAAATAGAAGACGTCGTTCTGTTGAAGGCCGGTGTGCTCGTTGGCCAGGACCGTCACTTGTACCCACTGCTTCTGGACGGCGCCGTCCGCCCAAATGATTGTCACGCGGTGGGAGTCGGCGACGCCGTGGCCGGCCCGCACGGCCACTTCCACCGGGTCGGGTGCCGCGCTCCAATCGTCCGGTGTATCGTCGTTGCCCACCGTGAAGGCGAAGAAGTCATCCCAGGTGCTCAGCGTTGGCATCTCGGCCAGATCGGCGATATCGACCATAATCCCGTTGATGCCGCGGCTGTAACTGGTGTAGTTCTCGAAACTAGCCGTCTGGCCAGGTAAGAGTGCCGTCTTGCCCAGTCGCAGTTCGGCCGCGCTGGCGGGGTCGGGGGCGATAGCACTGTCGTCATCCGCGTTGGCTGCGGGATTGCCCCCATCGAAGGCCGAGTTGTTGTAGAAGACGTATCGGCCGACCACTTCGGCAACCGTCCGGACCGCGACCTGCTCGAATCGGGCGGTGGCCAGCGTGGCGTTGTCATGCGCGGTCACCGCCAGTCCGACGGTGACCGAGTCGGCCATGGCGACCGTTTGCGAGCCCACCAGCGTCCAGGTGTTGCCGTCGGCCGACACGTAGCCTGTGAACAGGTCGGCTTCGCGTACCAGCTTCACCCAGCACGGCCCGCTGACGGGGCTGGTTTCCTTCGAGGCGGTGGACCCGCCCACGGCGGTCCGGTACTGGAAAGCCAGCAGGCCGTTGGCGTGCAACAGGACGTCTGCGTAAGGCGAGTCCGCATCCAGACTCTCGCGGATCATCACGCCCGCTTTGGTGTGCTCATGGGGTTGCTCCACGCCGGCTACGCGGGCGACGATCTCGCCGTCGCCGCTCAGTTCCCGGTACACGTAGTGGAAGGCGTCGCTGCTTCCCCAGAGGTCCGACCCGCCGCCGCGGATGGTGAACGTGCCCTGGTGAAAGGCCATCGAACCGAGCAGACCCACGTCCCCGACACTCCGCTGCCGCCAGGGGCCAGCGGTGAAATGATGAACTTCGCCGGCGACGGTGCCGGCACCCGTCAAGGCGTCCACCCGCCAGAAATAGGTGCAGCCGTCCAGGAGGTTCGCAGACGGCGTGAACTGGCTCTCCGTCACGCTGCCTTGGAACAGAGCCGACGAGCGGTCGGCCGCTCGGACTTCGTCCTCGTCCCGACCGAGGTAGACATCGTAGCGGACCGCCCCCGGCACTTCCGACCAGCACAGCGTGGGACGCAGTTCGGCAAGTTCGCCATCCGCCGGCGACCAGCGCGGAGGCCCGGGCAAGAGGCCGATCTCGTCGAAGGGGATCGGCTCAAAGCCGGGGACCGTGAAGGCGGGAGAGTCGGGCCGCAGATTGAGGTCGAGGGCCGCTTCGTCGATGAACAGCGGGTCCTGGTCCACGAGGTTGTCTTCCACGGCCTCGTAGTAGTTGAACGCTCCCGCGCCCCAACTGGCGTTCTCGGCGAGCCAGGGGGCAGTTTCCCAGAAGACGTTTCGGGAACAAGTGCTTCCGCCGGGGTTCTTGTAGGGATCAAGCGAGGCGTAGTTGTTGGGAATGGCGGCCAGGCGGGGATAGGCCGTGCTCCAGGGCGCATTCTGGTAGTCGAACTCGCGAATCTTTTCGAGCATGTTCATGCTGCTGCCCGGCGAATCGTTGATCAAGGCGGTGCCGCGGCGGTCGGCGTTGTGTCCCCTGTCCGCCCAGGCGACGACGCTGTTCTCGAAGAGGTTGTCCCGCCCACCGCCATTCTCCAACGCGATCCCCCCGATGCGGTAGAGCACGTTTCCGAAGACGGTCTCGCCGCTGTCGCAGTCGTCGAGGTAGATGCCGTGGACGTTGTGCGGAGCGCCGGCATCGTAGTCGCTGGTCACGTGGTGGATGAAGTTGTGCTGTACCACGGTGCCCTGGCTGGCCCAATCCCGACCCGAGTACACGGCCCCCGCGTCGCCCGAGAACCGGCAGACGTTGAAGATGTCGTTGTACTCGATGGCGTGATCGTTTCCGGTGTACATGATGGCCGCATGCGGCGCGTCGTGCAGCCGGTTGTGAGCGACGATCTGGCCGCAGCCCGCCAGCCTCACGGCGGGCTGGTTGGTCCAGACCCAGCGTGCAAAGTGGTGGATGTCGCTGTTGCGCACATAGTTGTTTGCCGGTGTGAGCGTGTAACGGTCGCCACCGGTCACCTGGACCCCGTGATTGCCCGGGAAGGCAATCTCGCAGCCTTCCAGGCCGTTCTGGCTGCCGGAAACGCGCGCCGCGTCGGTGCCTGCCCCGATGAGCGCGCAATCGACCAGGGCATTGTGATCGCCGCCGTCGATGACCGCCTGTTCGGTGCGCCCAAGCTCGAAGCGGATGCCTTCGAACGTGACGTACGACGTGTCCGCCAGCCGCAGCAACGCCGCCGATAAGGTGGATACGGAGGCCTCGCCCGAGGCAAGCTCGCCGGGCGGCCAAAAGTAGAGGACACCCGTGTCGCGATCGACGTACCACTCTCCCGGCATATCGATCTCTTCGAGCAGGTTGTAGGCGTAATAGGGTTGACCGGCAGCGACGCCGTAGGGTGGGGACGAGTCCAGCGTTACCGTTTGCGTAGTCGTATTGATCGAGGCGGCCCCGTGATGGCTCTCGGCCCAGGAAAAGCACCAGAACCCGTGGAAGCGGGGATCTTCGGCCTCGGTCCAGCGCTCCGGCCTGGTGCCCTCGTAGGTGAACTGCCGGCCGTTCACGCCCGCCGGCGCGCTGACGGTCTCGACGAATCCGTAATTCGGCCATCGTCCCAACTGCATCGGCTGGCCGTCGAAGAACAACTCCAGTGCGGCGTCGCCTTCAATCTTGTAGCCGCGGGGAACCAGGGTTCCATAGTCGGCGATGCCGTGGGCCGCCAACTCGACCTTCAGCAGTTGGCCTCGGGCCGCCGGGTCGATGCGGTTCCAAACGGGTGAGGCATCAGTCAGCAACTCAAACCACGCGGAGTCGAGCCGCTTTCCGCCCACGATGCGGACCGTCTCGTTGGGGAAGGCCCGCCAGGCGATCGGCCTGTCGGGCGCTCCGGAGTCAACGTCCATGAGCCCGAACGTGGTGGTCCGCTCGTAGACGCCGCCGCGAATCCAGACCACGATCCCCTCACGGGGTAAACCGCCACGCTTCAGGTCGCGCACGGCGGCCTTCGCGCCCTCGAGCGTGGCCAACGGCTCATCGAACGTGCCGGGATTGTTATCGCTGCCGTCCAGAGACACGTACAACTCGATGGGACCCTCGAGCGGCAGGGGATTGGCGATACGCCACTCGACGGCAAACCGGTCGTCCTGGTCGACCACTCCGTCGTCGTTGACGTCGCAGGCCCAGGCCTGTTCCGCTCCCAACTCTCCGCCGGACAAGATGGCGGCGTCCACGTAGGAGCAGTCCACCGGGGTGACGTCGCCGCTGCGGTCCAAATCGCAGTCCATGTTGGTCGTGAAGCTCGCCACGGGCATGCTCCCCGATTCGGTTCCCTGACCGTCGCGGGCTATGGCATAAAGGGAGTAGGTCCTGTCGGGCTGAAGGCCACGCAGACGCTGCCCCGCCCACTCGGCCGCGGTATGCCAGTGGGGCTGGGTCCCGTCCGCATAAACGTCCGTTCGACCGTCCCGAGTGTCGAAATGCAGCCAGCCCGCATCCGGGCTCATGCCGACCTGGATTGCATATCGCGTCGCCGGCGGGTTCGCGGTTGCCTCGAAGCCCACCAGGCCTACGGAGTGGGACGCGAGCCCATTGACGTCTTGCAGCATCGACCGCGTGTCGGCTTCGAGTTGCGGCACCGACAGCGTCGTCAACCGACTCGACGGAATGACCTCCTGAGGCTGGGTCGAACTCGACCAGAGCAAGCGGGCGACGGCCCGTCCCGTATTCTCGTAATACTCCATTTTGACAGCGCACTGCCGGCCGGCTTCCAGGTAAGTCGTTGCGGTGTATTCCGTTGTACTCTGGTTTACCCACTGGTCGATCACCAGCTCGTCGTCCACCCACAGCCGCACGCCGTCGTCGGTCAACGTGTGGAAAGTGTAGACCTCCGAATACCGTGGCAGCACGAAGCCGGTCCATCGGACGGAGAAGTAGTCGGAGCCGATCGGCGCGCCAGGCGAGCCGTAGGCCCAGTCGAAATTGATCTGCGGGTCGACGCGCTCGAAGGCCAGGCCCGTCAGGTCAGGGCCGGTGAAGTACTCGGCGTTCAGCCCGGTGCCATCCAGTAAGGTTCGCGGCTCGAGCGTCTCAAGGGTCAGCCTGCGGCTATTCTCGCGATTGCGCATGAACATAAACATCAGACTCATTGCCAGTGGTTATCGAAGGGGTATTCGAACGGGGCGTCGGGATTGCTCCGCAGCCGGGCCATCAGGTCCGTGGCCATCGATTTCAGGTTCGACGTGTCGCCGCGACCGTGTCGGCTGCCGCCGATGCCCATCCCCCAAACCATGCCGATCTGCTGATCGCCGATTTCGTCGACTGCCCGTTTCGCCAGACGCAGGGCCTCGGGAACGTTGCCGTCGTGCTGCCGGGTCAAGGCCAGCATGTAATACATATTGGCCTTGAAGACCGACAGGCTCGCTCCGCCGGGCCGCTGCCAGTCGGCGATCGCGCCGAGGACCTCGTCGGCCAGATCGAACCGCCCGCCTCGGAAAAACACCACGCCGAAGTCGAAGTACAGCCAGATCGTCTCTTCGCTCAGCGCCGGCTCGGGGTGCAGCTTGCGGATGCGCTCGTAGAACGGCAGGCACCGCTGCATCCGCTCGGAAGGCGTCTGGGGATACTGCCAGGCCGCGTAAACCCGCCAATAGCGATCCTCCAAGGGGTCCGCCGCCAGCGACCGGTCGGCCAGGGTCTTCAGGTAGGCCGTCATTTCCGGGTCGTCCCGCTCGGAAATCATCCCGGCAAGGGCATACAGACTGAGCGGGGTCAGCTCCTTGATGCGTCCGGCGGAGATCGCGTCCTGTACGGCCTTCCTGATCTGCTCCCGGGCGCGGCGAAACGCGGCGTCTTTCGACCCGAAACTCTCGAGCGAGGGATGGACGCCCACCAGAAAACCCACTTCGTGCCAGTCATACGGCAGGGGCTCCCGCGCGAGCATTTCGACCACGGTCCGGGCGTGCACCGGATACACTTCCGTCAACGCGGCGAGTTCCTCTTCGGTGGGTGCCCCGATCCGATTGGTGAAGACCTTGTTGCTATAGCACACCGAGAAGTAGGCCAGCACGTCGGGCCGGTCGGCAAACCGCTGGAAGACCCACTTGACCGTGTCCGCGGAAATGTCCCGCTGCTTGCGGCAGGCACAGCGCAGCACGGCCAGATCGACCAGCGCGCATTGCCGCGCATCGACGGGCGGGCCGCGGAACTCGAGCGTGGCGGGATAGGTGCCGCCGGCGCGGATCGTGATCGGGCTGTGGTGCATCAGTTGGGCGTAGGCCCGGCCGCCCGGCCGCAGCTTCCCGCCCCCGTCGGCCGCTCCCAAGGCCCGCCGCATCAGCCCGTTCGTGTCCCGGTACCGCTCCAGGTCGCTTGGCGAGAAGACGGTCGACGCCTTCCGCTCCAACTCCGCCAGCAACGCTTCCAGTTCCGCCTGCGTCTGGCGGAGATGGTCTTCATCCAGCTCGAGTCCGTACAGCAGCGCGTTGAGCCGGGCAATCGCTCCGACGGGATCGCCAACGTACTTGCGGCCCAGCTCTTCCATCGCCGCCAACCAGGCGGCCCCGCCGCCGGTGTAATAGTCGACGTATGCGAATTCGACCGCCGGCTTGACCGGGCTGTCGTCCGGTAGCGTGCGGACGAACCAGCGGTGCAGAGCGGGCATGATCAGGTCGTCCAGCCATTTGCCGCTGTAGGGATAGCGAAGGCTCTCGACGCACTCGTGGTCTCGGGCGACGCTCTTGAGATATCTGATCGCCGTGAAATCGTCGCGGAGCAGTTCGGCCACCGGAACGTCGTTTTCGTCGAGCACCGGCGGCGGACGCTTCCACGCGGCCCGCGAGGCAGCCGCCTCCGCCAGCAGCCCTTGGCTCGCCGCGGTGATCTGCTCGGGCCACTGCCGGTGGTCCTGCGGCAGATCGATCTCTACCGCGGCGATCCGCCCGGGGTCGAGCCGGTGGGTGACGCAGAGTCGAAGCCGCAGCCCTTCTTCGCGCGGTTCGAGGTGCGCGGTCAGCGTGTCGGCGAACAGCATCGCCGGGGCCTCTTGCCAGGTGGTGCCGGCCACGTTGTCCAGACCGACCAGGGCGTCGAATTCGTCGCGCAACTGGGCCATGTCGGCGGTGACGAAGACCGGCACCCCGGTCGCCTCGTGCAGGGCGTCGATCAGCAGCATCGTCGCGGGGACCTGCAACGATGAGGAGACCGTCGGCGCCGTCGTCAGCCCGACCAATGCCACGCCCGGTTCGGTGTGCAGTGCCTTGGGAGTGCTGATGCCGTGCCAGACGTCCTCGCTGGCCCGGGCGACGTACTCGTCCATGGCCTGATCGATCTCGTCGAAGCCGGCCCCGACGAAGCAACTCTGCATCCAGCGATACGGCTGGAGAAAGTGCTTGTCGCGGCGGATCGCTTCGCTGAAATGCTCGGCCGCGTCGAGGTACATCCCCTGATTGTGCAACAGCACGCCGCGGTAGAACGGCCCCAGCGTCTCCGGCTGCAAAGGTGTCTCGTCGGTGGCCGCCGGCGCACGCCGGGGCGGGCGCGACTGCGGGTCGATGCGGCGTCGGACCCAATCGGCCATGGCGTCCCGGCCGGCTTCGCTTGCCATCTCGCCGGCCGACCAGGTCCGCTGGCCGACGCGCCGGCCGGAGTGCGTCTCCAGCAGCGACACGACCGGCTGCGACGTTCCCCCCGGCACCTGTACGGTCAGCACGTAGCGGGCGCCGAGCATCGGCAACTGCTGCCGCTGGGCGTCGGTCAGGCCCTTGTCCATCATCCAGCGCTCCAGCACCTGATCGTCGAGGAAGCGGCGGCTGAGCATGGTCACGCCGGCCTGCTTCAATGCCTGCTCCAGCGCGATCAGGGACGATTCCGTGGTTCGAGACGACTCGTCGCCTTGTTGCTCGAAGACCGGCCTGGCGATGGCCAGCGTGGCGGCGTCGGCGTCGATGGCCGCGGGTCCTTCTTTGGCCGCGTGAACCGCCTGCCGTGCCAGCGACTTGAGCGTGCCGATCGAATCGCCGCCGTCGATCGGCACCTGACGGACCGCGATGCCACGTCCGGTGGCCGCCTCGACGACCTCGAGCACGGCCCGGTCGCCGCGGAGCCGGATCCACACGAAGGCGTCCACGCCCAGCAGCCTGCCCAGCCGGGTCTGGCGCCAGGCGTCGTCGCCCAGCGCCCCCAGCGACAGCTCGCCGAGCACGATCTGCAACTGGCGGCGTTCCAGCGCCTCGACCCCTTCCTGCTGCGAGAGTTCCACAATCAGCAGGTCGGTCAGCGCCTCGTCCGCCGCGTCACCGCGATAGACGGCGCCGCTTAGGCGAATCGTCTCGGCGACCGCGCCGGCCGCCAGCAGATTCACCAGTATGATGCCCAATAGGGCCGGGGTGTGTTTCATCTCGATTCACTCTCTTTCGTCGATTCGGACGCGGTAGAGCGTGCCTCCGCAGAAGGCGACCAGGCCGTAGTGGCTGGAGTGGGCGATGTGCCAGTCGTTGCCGCTGCCGTACTGGGGCAGCGCCCGCGGGTCGTCTACCAGCAGGTCTTCCTCGCCGGTGAGGAGATTGATCCGCCGCCAGTTGTTGCCGGCGTAGTAGAGCCAGTCACCTTCGCGGGCGAGGCTTCCGCTGCGCGCGCTGCCGCTGTGCCAGTTGGGCCTGTCTCGCACGACTTGGAACAGGCCGGTCTGTTCATCGAGGCGATAAGAACGGAAATCGCGATTGGCGCCGGCGATCCAGAGGACGCCGTCGATGCTGAGGAACGCGTCGCCGGGAGGCTCCACGCGAGGGAACCACTGGCGATACCAGTCGGTGACCGGGTAGACCCACACCTTTTTAGTCTCCGGGTCCACAAGCAGCGGGTTATATCGCCGCAAGATGAAGATGATTCGCCGCGGCTCGGGGCCCGGGAGCACGTGCTCGAACATCGCCTCCGGCTTGAAGGTTATGGCCGGATCGAGGCTGTAAACCTCGTCGTAGCGCTTGTGGTCCCAGACTCTGATGGCTTCGTGGATCACTTCGACCTCGGCTTTAGTGCCGTCGAACGCGACAATGGCGATCCAGGCCCGATTCTCGCTGCCGAACGAGCCGGCCGCCAGCACGCGTCCGGGGCCAAGAGGGTGAAGCACCATGCCGAAGTAGTTGTCACAAGGAGGCAGCCCCTGTTGCTGGGCGATGCGGGCCAGTTCCTTGCCATCGCGGTCCAGCACGGAAAGCCCCCATTCGTAAGACGCCGCGACCCACACGTAGCGCCCGTCAGCGATCACGTCGTCCACGCAAAACTGCTCATCGGCCAATACTTGGACCACCTTGCCGGGCTGGCGCATGAACAAGACCGCGCCACGGGCCCAGAAGGCGTCGAGCCCTTCACCCAATGGGCGGAACCATGAAACGCCGCCCCATCCGCCGCGGGCGTGCCAGCGCATCTCCGGCGAAAGTTTCTCGCCGTCGCGCTCCGTGCCGGCAAAGGTCAATTCGATCGGTTCCAGGGAAACGCGCGACTTGGGTTGGGGCGTCGGGGCTGGGCGGAGGGCGGGTTGCGTCGGGACCGGGCGCGGTGCGGGCCGCGTGGGGACCGGGGCCCGCACCGGGTACGAGGCTTCGAACTCCAATTGCCGGCGCAGCCGGTCCACCTCCTCCTGCAGTTGCATCTCGTGAGTGACGCTCCGTCCGAACTCCACCTCCCGAGCCTCGTCGATGATGGCCTGCGCTTCTTGCAGCAATTCCGGCGATACCTCCTGCTCGCCGTAGCGGCGGCGAAAGTACTTCCCGTAGCGCCCGTAGATGCGCACCAGGGGACGTTCGGAGGCGATGAGCCGGTCCAGGAAGGCGTGGTATTGTTTCTCCGTGAAACGGTAGTAGTGGTACTCGGTCTCCCGGCCCATCCGCGCTCCAGCCTCGTGCAAGAAGTAACGGAGACTAATGATTGGCCACATCGAATCGGGGAGGCGGTTAAGCAGCAGGTCGGCGATCAGGTCCAGATCGTCGGCATCGCAGTAGTTGCCGTCGCAGCGCATCAGCGCGCTCTCGATAAGGAAGTAGTACACGTCCAATGAGCCGGTGAGCCCGCGCCGCCCCGTCTTGGCCGCCGGGTCCAGGGAGGCAATGCGAACGAAAACCTCACGCAGGAACTCCTTCTTGACCGCCTCGCACTCTTCCAGCGGCTTGCTGTGGCCGCGGACGCCGGTGATGCTGTAAATGGCCTTGTAGGTCAGGTCGGTGGCTTCCTCGCGACAGAGCCGGCGGTTGCGGATCAGGTACTCGCAGTGCTGAAGCGATCGCTTCCAGTCGCTGACGACCTGGGTGACCAGTGACATCCAAAAGGGATCGTTCTCGTCTTGCCGCGCGCCCTTTGGCCAGGCGCCGAAGTGCACGGGCTGACGGTTGCGTCGCGCGTACTCGCGAACGAGCTGGATGCGCTGTTGGTCGGCGTCGGGCTTGAGCAGCAGCGCCGCCTCGCGCAAGGCCGCGGAGCGCCGAAACTCGCCCAGGGAGCTGAACTCGTCGGCCCGCTGCGTGAGCAGGCGATATTGGCCCTCGGCGTCGATTGCCGGACCGCCGGCGCGGGTCCATCCGGCCAGATCTTCGGTCAACACGGCCAGCAGTTGTCCGCCCGCCTGCTCCAGAGGTACGGCTGGAAGCTTCCGCTCCAGCAGGACCTTGGATGCGTCGCGGGCGCGGAGCGTGATCTGCACGGTGGTGCCGGCATCTTCGGGGTCGCGCTCGGTGCGATACTCGCCCTCGATGAACACGGGCACCGGGCGGTCTACTTGCTCGACCCCCGCAACATCGCGCTCGGCTGCGATGGCCTTCGCTTCGTCCACTGCGACGATGGCCAGACCGGGGGTTTGCCGGTAGGCGGCGCGAAGGACTTCCGCGTAATCGAACTGCAGGAAGGAGTGTTCGAAGGTGAGGTCGCGGCTGACGAAATCGGGCACGGCCACCACGTGCTTGATGCCGCCCTCGAATTGCCGGACGATCCGCAGCGTCTGGTCCGCCAAAGCCGCAACGATCTCGTCGTGGGTCTTGCCGTCGGCGGGCAGGGACAGGTCCTGAAGCGTCGCGCCGAGGTGCGAATCGCACACGACCAGCCGAACGCCGTTCTCGCTGCTCGTCAACAGCACCAGGAGGTCAGCCCCCGTGATGTCACCGAGGCGGCCGCGATCCGCGCGGTTTCCCAAGAGTCCTTGGATCGCCCGTTCATCGAACACCGCCCCCAGTTGCTGGCGCTCGACAATCGCCACCGCCCTGGCCTCGCTCAGACGCGCCACCAGCAAGTCGTTCCACCCTGCCTTCTCGCCGCCGATCACCGCCAGCTTGGGCGGCGCTGCGGCCAGCGCCGCTACTTGGACCGTCAACATCACGGCCCCTGCAATGAAAAACCGCATGATTCCTCCTTCAACCCCGTCGCCAGCACGCACGCCGCAAGCCAACACTCGGATGAGTCGCGGGTACCTTCTGCCATGCGACGGTCCACCTGTAGGGTTTTACGTTGTGACTTTTGCACGCCGTGCGCACAAGTTGTGGGGCACGTCTTGTGGGGCACGTTTTCAACGTGCCTTTCCGGTTGTTGGCACGTTGCAGTGGGGCACGTTTTCAACGTGCCTTTCCGGTTGTTGGCACGTTGAAAACGTGCCCCACGTCACGGAAAGGCCACCTGTGTCAAACAAGCTGGAAGGCCGGCCTGTTCCGCTTGACGGCTCCTTCGGGACAATTCTACTCCTTGCCGCTCTTCTTGTCCCCGTCGCGCTGGACGATCTTCGGCAAGAGCCGCTCGGCGATCTCGGCGGCGGCCTCTTGCAGGGCCGCCTTGCCGGCGAGCTGCTCGCTCAGGTCCACCTCGACCGACGTCTGGCGGTCGATCGCCACCACGCGGCCCGTGCGCGCGTCGACGGCTTTGAGTTCCAGCCGGGCCTTGACCGAGGTCAGGCTGCCGTGTCGGGCGGCGAACTCGCTCATTCCTTCGCCGATCAGAAGCATATCGGCCTGGCGCGCGTCCCCATGGCTCGGATCGATCACCTCGAAGCCGGCCTCCTTGCAGAACAGGATGATCTCCGTCTCGGCCGCCGGATCGATGGTCGCCTGGCCCACGTGCCGTTCGGAAACGGTGACCTTGACGATCGGCCGCTCGGCATTGCCGAGGGCCTCCTTCACCGCCGCCAGACGGTCTTCGCGGGTCCTCGGTTTGGCGATCAGGTCCTCGGCCCGGGTCTCGATCGTCCTGGCGACCTCGTCGGCCAATTGCCCGGTCAGCGCGTCCAGTTCGTCGCGGACGTTTCCCTTGACGCTGGCGCCGAGCACCCGGGTGGTTTCGGTGCCGATGATCTTGGCCACCAGATAGAGCTTGCCGTCGACCTGGATCACCGACCCGGTCAGCAGGATCTTGGCGCCGGTGAGTTGGCCCACTTGGGCGGCCTCGCTCGACTTGACCATTCCGGAGCGACTCAACTCCAGTTCCTTGAGAATCTCGTCGAGGTCCTCGCGGTCCACCAGATACATCCGCTCGTCGGCGACCAGTTCGGCGAACAGCAGGTCGGTGACCTGCGCGCCGAGTCCCTTCACGTCGTCGCCGCGTTCCTGAAACGGCAGGATCGCCGCCGGATAGACTTTCGCGGCCGCCGCCGGGGATCCCGCCGCCAGCAGCAACCCCAACGCGGCGTAACAGAACAACAACCTTTTACTTCGCATCGATCTACTCCTGTTCGAGAGAGTTTCGGGGTGTTTCGGCCCCCTGGGATAGTCGTTCGAAAACACGCACCAACAGATATCGCGGCGTGGGGCCGGCCTGCCAATGGTCGATCAGGCCGAACCCGCACACGATCAGCCGCCCTCCGCCGGGATAGGCGACTTCCAGCCACGGCCAGGCCTCCGGAGAGTCCGTCACCGCAAGGACCACGCGGCCGCTTCGGCTGGTCGGCTGCACGGCGGCAGCCACCATTTCCCCCCGCGGCGGCCAGGCGTCCGCGTCCAGGCGCTTGTCGAGTTCGCCGATCACGTCGTTGCGGCGAAGCGACACGCGCCCGGGCTTCGGCTGCCCCTGTTCGACGCCCGGAAAGACAAGGTATCCGTCGGCCGGCGCCAGACAGAGGACGGATCGGCCGCCTGCGGCCAGCTCGACCAGCGCTTCCGGCAGCGCGGGATAGTCCGTCCACGAGACCCCTTCCCCGATCACCACCATGCCCTCGCTCGTCGCTTTCAGGGCCGTCAGGCTGCGCATGTACGTGTACGGGACCTCGGCCTCGTCGAACGTCTTCTCGGTCTTCTCCGTCGGGTCGTAGAGGACGATCTTCAACCGATCGAGCCACTCGCGGCGGTCGGCGAAGGCGTCCCGGGGAAAGAGTCGTATCACCCGGTTGTGCTCGGCCGCGACGTTCTGCCGGTCGTCGACCAGTTGCAGCCGCAGTTCGGTGTCGTACGCGATCCCTTCCCGCACTTCGGGCAATCGCAAGAAGATCTCTATCGTTATCGGCCCGTGTGGACCGACGTTGGCCGAGAGTTCGCCTCGGGCGATCGTCCGCCGTTGGGCCGAATAGGACCAAACGATCCGCCCCTCGAGCGGCGCCTGCCCGGCAACGACGTAGCCGCGTTTGACTTCCTCGCCGCCGAACATCGCCGACCAGCCTTCACGGGGCGTGATCTCCACGCTCGGCTCGGCCGCAAGAAGCGTCGTCGTCGAAACGGCCGTGCCGGCGGCCAGCAATGCGGCGGTCCAAAATCTGCAAATCGGGTTCATGGCTTACACCTTATCGTCGAGCATGGCGATCGTCTGAAACACACGGTACTGCCGGCCGTGCTCCCGCACCTCGTACACCCTGGCGGGCACGCCCGAACGCTGCACGTCGCTGAACTCCACCTGAAGCGAGTGCTCCGCCACCGACAGGCGCGAATCGACGGCGATTACGTCGTCGTCGACCGCAAAGGCCCACAACACGAGTTCCGTTCCCGGCGGCAGACCGGCATTGGACGGCGTCAGATGGACCACCTGCTGCTGTCGGGCCAACACGTCCACGGCCCAGACGGGGGTCCATTGGTCGGAATCGGCGTCGCGCTGCACGACGACCACGCGAACGGCCACGCCGGCGGCCTCCGCCGGCAACGCGGCCCCGTCGCGACCGTCTTGCTCCACCTGCATCACCACGCGGCCTTCGGTCTCGGCCACCCATTGAAGACGATTCTCGAAGACCCGCTCCATCTCCCGCAGCAGCGCGGCCTTCTCGCCGAGTTGGCTCTGATCGAGCCAGGCGTATTGCGGCGGCAAATCGCTCGGCACGACGACGTCCGGTCGAGGGCGAAGGACCACCAGCAGCGTCGCGGCGACCAGCGCAGCCGCCGCGGCACCCATCGCGAACCAGGCCGTGCGATGGGGACGCAGCCGCGGCGCGTGGAGCGAAACGGGCGGGAGAGCGCCGCCGCCTCGACCGTGGGCCGTCATGATGCGGCCCAGCAACCCGTCGTGGTCCTTGGCCGCCTCTCTCCGCTCGGCCCAGCCGTGCAAGGCTCGATCGAGGTCGGAAGTTTCTCGTGGTTCGTTCATGGCGAAAACCAATTCTTGAGTCGGTGTCGTAGTTTCTTACGTGCTTGATGAATCCGCCAATACATGGTGGCGGTCGTGCATCCTTCGATTCGGGCCGCTTCCTTGACGTCGAGCTGCTCGACCGACGTCAACACGATGGCGGCCCGGAGCTTGGGCGACAGTTCGGACAGTGCCGCGCGGATCTCGGCGTCGAGTTCGGCCTCCAAGACCGCGTCCTCCGGCGAGGGCTCGCGCGAGTGGCCCTCGGACGGCTCGCGGCAGTAGCGGACGGGTGAGCCCTTCTCGGACTTCAAGTAGCTGTAAGTCGCGTTCAATGCCACTTTGCACAACCACGTCGAGAACCTCGCTTTGTGTCGAAAACCACTTAGGCTCCGCAACACGCGCAGGAATACCTCTTGCGTGATGTCGTCGGCGACCGATTCGTCCAGGACCATCCTGTACACCAACGCGTTGACGCGCGGCAGGTGCCGGCGGACCAGTTCCTCGGCGGCGCTGGCCCGACCCGACTCCCGGTACGAAGCCAGCAGTTGTTCGTCGCTCGGTGCCGGGGTCTCGCCGATGTTTCTCAAGGTTGGCCGCCGTGTGGTCTTGTGGCCGTTGGCGTCGGTTCGCCGCAAGGGCCAGCCGGCCGCCGTGGCGGGATTCCGTCTATATTAGACCATCGGACGCGTGGATTCTTGGGTCTTTTCTTGGCGAAAACCGGACTTGTTTCCCTCGCACATCCGATATCAGTGCCGGTGCCGCCATGGACGACCCTGAAGTCCATGCCGCCAATCGCAAGGCCGGCGGCAAGTAGCCGCAATCAGCCTCCCGGCTCTCACCAGGGCTGGCGTTTCACTCGCTTGAGCGCTCTGAGTGGATTGACACTTGTGGTTCGGCTGAGTATCTTGGCCCGATGGGGCCCCTATGGGGTTCCCGGTATGGGCCGGGGCTGGGCATCAAGCAAGGATTCGGCGTATCATATCGCAACACGATGGCCGAGGTGAAGGACGTCTTGGACAACTACGAGACGATGTTCCCGCAACTCAAACGTAAGACAAGGAACCCACCATGCGCTCTTCGTATCTTCGATGGTTGACGGTCTCGTGGTGCTTCGTTTTCCCCTTGGCTTGCTCCGTCGGGGCGGAAGTCACGCCGGCCGACGTGTTCGTCGACTACATGGTGTTGCAACGCGCCAAGCCGGTGCCGGTCTGGGGATGGGCCGATCGGGGAGAGAAGGTCACGGTGGAATTCGCCGGCCAGGCCAAAACCGCTACGGCCGGGGAAGACGGCAGGTGGATGGTCGTGCTCGACCCGCTGAAACTCAGCACCGAGCTGCAGACCATGACCATTTCCGGCAAGGAGGCGATCACGCTCGGCGGCGTCCTCGTCGGTGACGTGTGGCTCTGCTCGGGTCAGTCGAACATGGGCCGTGACGTGGCGCGGAGCGTGATTCCCCAGAACATGAAATGGAAACACCCACTGATTCGCTATTGGGGCGCCGGCAGGTCGGAGAAGTACCCGGTGGACCGTTTCGGGCTCGAGGAGCGCAAACCGTGGATCGTCTGCGATGACGAAGAGTCGACCGGCGGCTGTTGCGCCGTGGGGTTCTTCTTCGCCCGGCGGATCCGGGAAGAAGTGGACGTGCCGATCGGACTTCTCTGGGAGGCGTTTCCCGGCAGCATCATCCAGGAGTGGCTGCCGCCGCACGCCTGGCGGCTGGAACCGGAACTCGAAGCGTTGGCCGATCGCGTCGATGCCTTTTACCCCGACACGCCGCACGGACGGGAGGTGTGGAGAAAACGCCTTGCGGAGATCGACGCGTGGATGACTGAGGTGGACGAGTCGCTGAAGCACGGTTCACCGTTTCCCCATCCCCAGCCGCTTATGCCCGAGCCGACCGATCGCGACATGTGCGGATTCTACAACGGCAAGATCCATCCGCTGGTGCCGTTGGCCGTCAAGGGCGTGCTCTGGTATCAGGGCGAAAGCGATATGCGCAACAAGCTCTGGGACATCGAACTGAGGGTGATGGCCCGAAGCTGGCGCGATTCGTTCGACGTCACGGGCAAAGGAGAGGACATTCCTTTCTATTGGGTGCAGATCCAGCGGAGCGGCGACTACTGCAGCCCCCTGGTTCGCCAGGAACAGTTCAACGGGCTGAAGCTCGTGCCCAACAGCGGGATGGCCGTGCTGCTGGACCTCGACGCGGAAGTTCACCCGGCCAACAAGGTCGATTCGGGCATCCGGCTGGCGCTGTGGGCGCTGAACAGGGATTACGGCAGGAAGGACGTTGTCCCCTCCGGCCCGCTCTACCGGGGCCACCGGGTGGAAGGCGACCGGGTGATCGTCGAGTTCGACTACGCCGACGGCGGCCTGCGGATCGGCGAGAAGGAGATGCTCGCCCCACCCCGGTTCGTCGATACGAAGGAACTGCCCAACGTGGAACTGGCGGCAGCGGACAAGAAGTGGCACAAGGCGACGGCTCGGGTCGAAGGCAACGAGCTGGTCGTCTTCTCGGAACAGGTGCGGGAACCGGTACACGTGCGTTACTGCTACACGAACATCCCCGACCCGCCCTTCCTGTATAATGCGGCCGGCCTGCCCGCGGCCATGTTCACGACCCTTGAAGAGTAGTTGCGGTCGTCTACCGACCCGAATGAGAACTCGTCGCTTCCACGGCATGAGGGTACCCATGAGCAGAAAACATGCACTGCTGATCGCTTTGACATTCGTGTTCCTTGTCCCCACGCGGGCAAGTGCAGACGTGGAGGTGGCCGACGTCTTCGGTTCCGAGATGGTTCTCCAGCGCGACGTGCCGGTGCCGGTTTGGGGCAAGGCCGAGCCGGGTGAAAAGGTGATCGTCAGCTTCGCCGGACAGAGCAAGACCGCTACAGCGGACGGCGTCGGCCGCTGGTCCGTCACGCTGGATGCGATGGCGGCGAGCGATCGGCCGCGCCCCCTGGTCGTTCAAGGCACGGGCGAGCCGATCATGCTGGAGAACGTGCTGGTGGGCGAGGTGTGGCTGGTGCTTTACCACTGGCTCGGCAAGCAATACGGTACCGAAGGGCCGGTGCCGAGCGCGAGCACGCGCGTGTGCGAATTCGGCGCAAGCCGCGACAACTTCAGCCCGACGCCGCAGGAGGCGTTCGGCAAGAACAACGCTTGGGGCCCGAATCGCTACAACGGGTTCGACGTGCTGTCGATTCCTTTCGCCAACCGGCTGAGCGAGGAGTTGGGCGTGCCGGTGGGGATCGTCCGCGCGAGGGTGGGTGATCTGGATGCGACGATTCCCGTCGAGGGCTTTGCGGCCATGCCGGCACTCGATGATATCGCCCGGCAGGTCGAAACATGGTATCCCACGACTCGGCGCGGAAAACAGGCCTACCAGCAGTGGTACGCCCAATTGAAGCAGTGGAAGCAAACGCTGGATCAGAAGCTCGAGCGAGGCGAATCGATCAAGCCGGGCCAACCGCCGCTGGCACCCGGCCCGGTCTTGGGAGATCCCGCGCAACCGACCGTCGTGTTCAACGGACAACTCAACCCGTTGGTGCCGTTGGCGTTTCGGGGGGTACTCCATATTCACGAAGAATCGACGCAAGGCGATCCTCGCTGCACGAACGACCTTCGCTACGCGGACAAGATGCGGGCGTTGATCGCCGGCTTGCGGGCCGTATTCCGGCGGCCCGATCTCGCGTTCGCCTTCAGCCAGCGCAACCAGCCGGACATCTACCACGCACACACGGCGGGCGGTAAGGAGAACAAGGAGAACGTCAGCGAACTGAACTTCAACGCCTGGCACGCCCACCGCGACCGCCAACGCCGCGTGCTGCCTTTCGAGAATACCGGCATGGTGGTGACGCTGGACGTCGAGAACTACTCGGGCAAGGTCGGCGAGCGTTTCGCCGGTTGGGCCCTGGCCGCAGTCTACGGCAGGGGCGGAGCTTCATCAGGGCCCGTCTACAAGGGCCATCGCATCGAGGGCGACTGCGTGGTCCTCGAGTTCGATCACGCCGACGGCGGATTGACGGCGGCCGATTATCCCGAGATCGGCAGGCCGCTCGTCGAGCAGAAGGACGGCGTCCTGCGGTTCTTCGCCGTGGCCGGCGAGAATCGCATCTTCCACCGGGCCGAAGCCCTTATCGAGGGCAAGACGGTGATCGTGCGCAGCGACAAGGTCGCCCAACCGGTGGCCGTGCGTTACGCTTGCCATTTCGATCCGCGCGGGATGAACCTCTACAACCGCGCCGGATTGCCCGCCTCGCCGTTTTCGACCGATGACTGGCCAATGGAGCCTTTCGACGAAGCGGTCGAAGCGTACGCGAGCAAGGGCCCCGAGGAACTCGTCGCCCTGCTCGGGTATCCCACCATGCCGCACTCGCACGCCGCCGCCAAGGCCCTGGGCGCGAAGGGAGAAACCACGGTCCTGCCGATCGTCGAACGCCTGCTCGGCAGCCGGGACCCCGACGAGCGCTGCGGCGGGCTGCGCACGCTGGGTTACCTGTATTGGATGGGACTCATCCCGCGCGCCAGCGGATACTACTCCCAGCAGCCGCAGGAAGCGACCCCCGCCATCGCCCGGGCGATCGAGATGATCGGCGAAGCCGCCGCCGACGCCGATCCGCACGTTCGCCGCTGCGCCGCCGAAGCGCTGGCGTTGATCGGCTCGGAGAACGAGACCGTCTTCGAGATCATCCGGAAGCTGGCGACCGACGACGACGCACTGGTTCGCACTGCGGCGCTGAGGATGAGCAAGTACCGCTTCCATACGCACGCCCACAACACGGCCCTGGCCTATGCGTTGCTCGAGAACAAGCCGCTGGCGGACCGCACTTCCGCGGCCCTGGCGGGCACGCTGCTGAATCATTATCGCATTGCCGGTCCGATCGACCTGGCGGCGGCCGCGCGGTATCTCCAGAAGATCGGCCCCGGACAGGGAGGCGACGTGGTGGGCGATCTGGGCGACATGCTCAGGCGCATCCAATTGCCCGGCAGCACGAAGAAGGCCCTGGATGATCCCGAGGTCATGTCGGCCGTGCTTCACCTGCAC
>DATLAN010000203.1:0-9824 GCA_035527455.1 Thermoguttaceae bacterium | reverse complement strand
CGGGTGCGGACGTCTTCGAGCAGGGTCTCCAGATCGGGCGTGACGAACCGCTCGGGGTTGTTCATCCGCTGGCCGTTGACCAGGATGCTCATCCGCTCCTTGAAGTTGACCATCTCCGGGGCCAGCCACACGCTGGCGTAGGCGGCGCCCGTGCGGACGGTCAGCCCGTTGTTCTCCAGGATGCGGCCGGTCACCTCCAGCGGCAGGCTTCCGCGGCCGGGCGGCCAATCGATCGGATCGACCATCGAACGGGCCGGCATCCCCTGCAGCTCGACCCACCAGAAGAAATTGTCCCACCGCCGCATCGTCGAACAGGTGAACTCGACCGGGAAGAAATCGCGGCGGAATCGCTCCATCCACTCGAACAGGTGCAGGACCTCCTCGTAATAGTGCTCGTGCCCCCGGCCTTGATACTCGACGATCGTGCAGTTGAACGTGTGCCGGGTGAGATAGCGGTCGAGGTCGCGGGCGTTTTGCGTCATCTTGTCGCCGTCCATCTCGCCGCCGACGAAGTAGAAGGGCAGCGTTCGGGCGTTCTCCCAGTAGAGGGCACAGTACTTGTCCGAGCGGGCCACGATCGGGATCACGCCCGCCCAGAGATCGGGATGCGCCAGGCCCATGTCCCAGGCGGCGTCGCCCCCGATCGAATGACCGCTTAGGAACACGCGGTCGGTGTCGATCGAGAACCGCTTGCAGGCGTCTCGCAGGCTGCCCAACACGGCGGCGTGTTCGCGGGCGGAGTAGTTGTAGGTCTTCTGGTGCTCGACCGTCCATTGGGGAGCGATCACGATGTAGCCTTGGCGCGTGGCCTGACCGGCCCGCCATCCACCCGGCGTCCACGCGCCCGCCCACCAGTCGATCTGCTGCGCGGGCGTGGTGGCGGCTCCGTGCAGCGTGATGACCGCCGGGTAGTAGCGATACGGGTCGTATTCCGGGGGAAGCTGGACCAGGTAGCGGACCGGCGGCTGCGTGGCCAGCCCGCGGGTTTCCAACTCGTAAAGGCCCGGCTCGCGGGGAGAGACGGGCGAGGGCGATTCCAGTGGAGGTTTCATGTGGGAGACCAGCGCGGCGACCAGCTCGACCTGGGCACCTTCCTCGGAACGCAACCGCTCGAGGATCGCTTCCCGGTTGATCTTGGCCGGTTCGTCGAGGTACTGTTCGACCAGACTGCGGACGCGATGCAGCGAAAGGGCCACCGGCAGCTTGACCGTGGCCGATTCGGTGCCCAGCAGCCAACCGCTCAGGCCCAGGGAAAGTTTGTCCTCGGGCAGGAGATTCTCGTCGGTCAGGCTCTGGCGCAGCGCGGCCATGCGGTCCAAGGTATTGATGCTCAACTCGGCGAAGATCTCCTCGCGGATCGGTTCGATCTGCCGGCGGACCGCGGCGTCCTTCACTTCCGCCAGCAAGGCGTTGATTTGCTTGGCGATCTCCTTGCCCCGGGCCTGGACGCCCTGGTACTCCTCGATCATCTCGCGGACCGCCTGGAGGATCTCGCCGGCGACGTCCTCGGAAGGGAACGCCTGGAGTTTCTCGAAGGCCATCCGGTGCTGGCCGGCGCTGCGGCGGAGCCTCAACTCGCTCAGCAGCCGCTGCGCGCCGAGTTGTCTGAGCGCCTGAATCGTGGGCACCAGGTCCTCTTTGAGATCGGGCATGTCGGGAAAGGCCTTCACGATGGCCTCGAGTTCCTGCCGGGCGTCTTCGTAGCGCTCGCTTTGGATGAAGAAGCTGGCGATCTTCTTGCGCTGCTCGACGTCGTTCAAGTCGATTTGCTTGTAGAGGATCTTCCGTAACACGTCCGGCGGGATCGAGCTGGTGGCGATTCGCATGTCCCAGATGTGCGAGATGCCCTCGACCTTGGTCCACTTCGGCGTGATCAGGGTGATGCCCTGGATGACGTCGACGGGTCCGCCGGCCGTGTTGAAGGTGAAGATGCGGCGTCCGAACTCGTCGAACGGCTGGAGGCGTACCGCGGGTCCGACGCTCTTGACCACGGGGCCCGCCTGGAGCACCCGCTGGTGGAGGGCGAACTTCTCCTGGATCTGGCCGGGATTGTCCTGGCGGACTTCCTGGACCAGACGTTTGGAAAAGAAGGTGCGGCGAAGATCGTCGTCCAACATGACGATCAGTTGGATCGGGCCGATCTCTCCGCCGGCGGGGGCCGAGGGCTGATCGGTCAGGCTGGAGAGCATCCCCAGTTTCCCCTGGAGGATGCGGCCGTCGTTGAGCACGACTTCGGCGGCCCGGGCCGTGGGAGCGGGTGCCGCAAGTCCGGCGGCGATGAGAACGGCCGCTGCCAATCCCCCGTTCAATCTCCGGCATACCCAACCCATGGTGGGCCTCTCCTTATTCCAAAGCCTCTTGCCCTACAGGTTCATTGTGCCCTCTGCGGGGATCGAGTCAAGAAACGGCCGGGGATTCTGGAAGAATGACGTACCAGGGAAGATGGCGTAGTCGGGTGACTTGACAGCCAGCGTGATGGTCAGCAAAATTAGAGAGGTTAGAGGGAGTATTATGAGTCAGAAACTGGTTCCCCGAAAGGCCGTAAGGCTTCTGCTGGCCGGAATTCTCGTGCTCCCGGTCGCGATCATCGTAATATGGGGGGTGTCATCTCTACTGGTGGCGATGGGTGATGATATAGGGGGGGCCGTATTGCGATATGTCGGGCTGGGATGCGGCATTCTCTGGACCGTCGACCTGATCTTTCTGGTGCTGGCTCAAGGGCTCAATTCGCTGTCCGACTCGGACGAAGGCGAATGAGACGAAGCGGTTGGCGTTAAGCCTGGGATGTGACGGTGGGTGGCACGCCCTGAGGAACGAAGGGCGTGTTTTCCCGACGTACCACGCCCTTCGTTCCTCAGGGCGTGCCACCCCGGAGTTTACCACAACGATATCAAGAACCGTTTGGTGCTAGCCGGACCTCTCCGGCCGCCGCGCAGAGGGCCTCGATGTTTTCGGTGGGCACGTCCGGGGGAGTGCCGCCGCCGACCGAAAGGATCACGCGGCGGGTGTCCTCGACCGAAGCCATCGCATCGGCCACGCTGCGGCGGACGTCATCGGCGGTGCCTCGGGCCAGGACGTCGCGCGGCGGGATGTTGCCCAGCAGCGTGACCGACTCGCCGGCCGCCCGGCGGATCTCGTCGAGCGAGTGCTCGAAGCTGAAATTGAACAGATTGAACCCCATCGTCTCCAGATAGCGGGCCGTGATCAGGCCGTGGCAGTCGTTGTGCAGGGCCTTCACTTTCACGTCCAACGAATCGCAGATCTGCTTGAAGTAGGGAACGACGAACTCCCGGAAATCGTTCTCGCCGAGGAACCCGATCAGGTCGTCGAGCACCAGCAGCCCGTCGATCGACTCGAACGCGGCGGCCTGATGCCCGAGCCAATCGACGATGAAATCGGTCACGATCCGAAGCAGCTCGTGGATCTCGTCGGGATGGGTCTTCACGCCGATGAGGGTTTCCGTATGGCCCAGCAGGTACGTGGCGATGTTCATCGGGCCGCGGGAGGTGGCGAAGCGAATCCGGTGCCCGGCCGCCTCGATCTCCTCTCGGCAGTGCTTCAGCCGCTTGATCGCAAACGGACACATCCCGTCGGTCCGGCAGTTCGGCTTGGCGAGCCGGGCGATATCTGCGTAGTCGCCCAGACACGTCTTGGCGAACGGGAAATCGTTCTCCGGCCAGATGCACCGGCCGCCGAACGCTGAGGGCTCGGTACACATGCCGTATTCGGCCCAGAAGCCGGGCAGGAACATCACGTCGGGGAATCGCCGCACGGCTTGGAGATTGGCCTTCAGCCACAGCTTATCGTCGGTCAGATAATCGAGGATCGACATGCCCGCCCAACCGGGCAACCAGGGACAATCGACGATCAGCCCCACCGGCAACGCCTCGAGCCGCCGGCCGTCGAGCACGCGTAGCAGGTCCTGCCATTGTGGGTCGGTCATGTATGTCTCGACTCGCCGCTTGCAGTTCGAAATCTACTCGACGCCGGGAACCTGGCGAAGGCTGGGGACTCCGGCGGCGGGCGTAAGCGACGACGTCGGCTTCGGCCGCCGGGTCGTGCCCGTCAGGTAGTTGTCGATGGTGGCCGTGTCCTGCGAGTCGCTGAAGTACTTGGCCATGGCCAGCCGCTGTTTCTTCTCGAAGATGTCTTCGTAGATCAGGTCGCGAACTTCTTCGAAACGTACTTCCGTCGGTTTGGTGCAGCCCAGGCAGTACAAGATCACGAATCGGTCACCCACTTGAATGATTCCCGAGATATTACCCGCCTGCAAGGAAAACGCCTCTTCCTCCAGCAGCGGCTGGCCGCCGTGTTTCTTGATCGGCGGGACCTCGCCGCGCAGCGCCCGGCTGCCCGGCTCGATGGAGTATTGCGAGGCCAGCTCGCCGAAGTACTCGGCCGTGCAATTCGCCCGGGCCATCTCCCAGACCTCCTGCGCGCGGCGGAAATTGTTCAGCACGATCGCCAGACAACGCATGCGCGGGCCGTAGTTCGACGCGATGCCCTTCTGCATGTCTTCTTGGGTCACCGTGATGTCGTCGCCGACCAACTTCTTCAGCGCCACGGTCGGCCAGACCGTGTCGTGACGGTACACGTCGAGGGAAACGCCCTGCTTCTCGGTGACCAGTTCCAGCCAGCCCTCGACGTCGACCTGGCCGTCTTTCGGCGGCAGCGAGACGGAGGCCGCGCGGACGATCTCCCGGTCGAGTTCCGCGTCGGTGACGGTGATCTTCGACTTCTCGCAGGCCAGTTCGATCAGTCTGCGGTTGATCGTGCCTTCGAGCACTTCCTCGCCGTGTCGTTCGATGCACCGCTGGGCCAGTTGGTCGGTCGTGATGCTCTGACCGTTGATCACGGCTGCCATCACGGGAAACCGGCCGCCGGGGGCGGCGTTTTCCAGGTAGTTGATCACGCTGGCCTTTTGCTTCAGGTCCTGGAAGATCTCGGCCGAGACGTGGCGCAGCTTGTTGTCGCGGATGACTTCTTCCAGACGGGGCTTGACCTGCTCGAACGTGATGCCTTGGGCCCCGGGCAGCGCCCCCTCTCGCTTGAGAATGACGAATTGCCCTCCCGCCGGAATCACCTGCGAGATCTCGCCGTCCGTCATGTTGAAGGCCGCCTGTTCGATTTGCGGGTAGCTGCCGTGCTTGCGGATCGGTTCGATCACGCCTTTCATCGCGGCGCTGGCGTCGTCGGAATACTCCTTGGCCAGCAGCCCGAACCGGTTGGGATCGGCCACCGCGGCGGCGCGAATGCGATGGGCTTTCTCGGCGTCGGTGCAAGAGATCAGCCGGGCGCGGACCACCGGACCGTACTTCATCTCGTACGCCTTGTACGCTTCCTCCGGGGTGACCGAGAGTTCTTCTCCGGCCAGCCGGCGCAACGCCAGGGTAGGCCAGATGATGTCGTTGGCGTATTGGGCCGGATCGATCCCCCGCTCCTGCTTGAGCATCTTCAGCCACTGGTCGACCGGCAACGAGAACCGCTGGGCGATCCGCTTGACCTCGTCGTCCACCTCGGTGCCGCCGACCACGATGTTCCGCCGCCGGCACTCTTGAGCGATCAGCAGCTTGTTGATCCAGCTATCGAGGACCTTGGTTCCATAGTGGCGCAGGCACTCGCGGCCCAAGTCCGTGCGAGTGATCTGCCGGCCGTTGACGGTCGCCACCACTTGCAGAGGCGAAGCGTCGTCTCGTGCGGCTGGGGAAGCGGGGTGAGTTCCACTGCCGGTCGATCGCGCTGCCGCTTGACCGCCGGATGGTTGGGCAAGCGGGTCGGCACTGACCGGCTCAGTCCCCCAGAAGTACCGAATCGCAAGACTGACGGCCACGACCGCAAAGCTGCCGAGGATCAATCCCAGGTAGTGCCTGCGTTTTCCTGCCCGGGCCACAACGCTGGTAGAATGTCTCTGCTTCATGACGGTTCCTCCGTAAACCGTTATTGGGTCGAATGTTGCGCGCGTGCGAACTCTCCAGGCGCACAACTAATGGGTGGGGCAGTATAAGAATGCGCCCCCTTCGAAGCAAGACCGATTGCCGGCTGGGCAATCACCTCATTGGTCAACTGGAGAAGATGAGGGGCCTAGATCGCATTTCTTGCCGGCCTGTAGGCCGGAACAAGCCACGGGAACCGCTGCCGGAACTTCGGTCGCCGGATAGTCCGTCCCTTCGACAGGCCCGCGAGCGCCGCAAGTCTCTGGATCGGGCGGCCGGGCGTCGTCGCTACTTCTTGAACCGAGTGGGAATCGTGAACGAATAGAGGCAGACGACCGCTCCGCAGGACAACAGGCTCCAGGGAGCCCAGCGCGGTGGGGTGATCTTCCTCTGGGGGCCCTCTGTCTTAGGTTCCTCCAACGGCAGCGTCGTCGGTGGCGGGGGCTCTCGCATCTTCAGAGTCACCTGCTCCACGCCCAGACATTCCAGGCCCAAAACCATCAGATAAACCCCGACGGCCAGGAAGAATGCGCGCCACATAGCTGAATTCTCCGAAAAACGACGGACCGAGAGCCACCAGGGCGGAAACTCCCGCCCTCCTGATTGATCGACCGCCGAGCCCAACGAACTCAAGAACGTCGGGCTGCTTCAGACCCGTTTTCTGCACCATTTCGAGGGAGATCCGGGGTGACTTTGCCGATTGGGCGAGGCCTGCCGACCGGCATAGGTTGTTCGGGATAGTTTGCACGGGCTCATATTGCGCCGATTTGTCGGGTCCAATTGGTATGGGCTCAAGACACGAGAAGCTTGTCCGGGCCGAAAGCGTTGCTATACTGAGCCTGTTGATTCTGCCCCGTCCCCTTCCCGGCCGACCCCTTCTTCATCGATGTCCCGCGAACCGATCTTGCAGCCGGCGGCCGAATTTCGGGACGAGGATCGCGACCTGCGTCCGCAGCGGATGCGGGACATGGTGGGCCAGCGGGAAGTCTACGCGCGGCTGGAAATCGCCGTGGATGCGTCCTCTAAACGGGGGGAGCCGCTGGGGCATATTCTCTTCGACGGGCCGCCCGGACTGGGAAAAACGACCTTCGCCATGTGCATCCCCCGCGACCTGGGCGTGGGCTTCCAGATCGGCAGCGGGGCCACGTTGGCCGCGCCGAAGGACCTGATTCCGTACCTGACCAACGCGGAAGAACGTTCCGTGCTGTTCATCGACGAGATCCACCGCATGCCCAAGGCGGTCGAGGAGTTCCTCTACCCGGCCATGGAGGATTTCCGGATCGATCTGACGCTGGGCGAAGGGGTCAACGCCCGGACGATCAACATGCCGCTGAAGCCGTTCACGCTGATCGGGGCCACTACGCGCACCGGGTTGCTTTCCGCCCCCCTGCGTGATCGGTTTCTGATGCGGGAGCACCTCGACTTCTACACGATCGAGGATCTGGCCGAGATCGTCCGGCGCAATGCGCGGAAGCTCGATGTGGAAATCGAGGCTGCGGCGGCCGCCGAGATCGCCTCGCGCAGCCGTGGCACGCCGCGGCTGGCCAACAATCGGCTCCGCTGGGTCCGCGACTATGCCTTGAGCAGGGCCGACGGCCGAATCACCCTGCCGGTTGCCCGGGACGCCTTGGCCATGCAGGAGATCGACACGATGGGGCTGGACCGCCAGGACCGGAAGTATCTGGAGACTCTCGCCCGGGTGTTCGGTGGTGGACCGGCCGGCGTGGAGGCGATCGCCCATACGATGAACCTCGCCCTCGATACGCTGATCGACGAGGTGGAGCCCTATTTGCTCCGCAGCGAGTTGCTGGTGCGGACGCCCCGCGGGCGGAAGATGACTCCCATGGCGTTCGATCATCTGGGGCTCGATCCGGCGGCGGAGCCAAAACGGGCAGAGCAGCGAAAACTGTTCGAGTAGGCTGCTTGCGTAGACTGCAATGCTAGTGCGGAAAATCGCAAGAATCTCGACTTTCACCGTCAGCAAAGGGTTGCCAATTCGGCAATATTTGCTAAAATTCGTGTTTGGAGGGCAGCTCATCTTCGGTTTTTCTACGATGGCCCGGCTGTTACGTTGAAGGAGGAGCGTGATGCCAGCACTAGCTTTCGATTGGGACCTGGACGTGGATCGCGGCCCGGATTGGCTCATTGTGAAGATTTGCGGCGCGGGGGCGGATTCGACCGTGGAACCTTCGCTCTCGGCAGCCATCTGGGACCTTTTGCAGCGCCATTTCACGTACCGGGTAGTGCTCGAACTGGACCAGGTCACGCTGCTGGACAGCTATCTGGTGGGACAGTTGGTGCAATTGTACAAGCTGATTCGTCAGCGCGACGGGGTGATGCGGGTGTGCGGACTCTCGCCCTACAACCGGCAGGTGCTTCACGCGTGCCGTCTCGACGAGTCGTTGACGCCTTTTCGGGATCGTGAAGACGCCGTGTTGGGGCCCTGGCGGGTTGGGCATCCTAAGTAGGTAGGTTGTTGCGAAGCCGCAAGCGGCTAGCGATGGCAGCTTTCCAGCAGCGTCTCGAAGCGGGCGGCCATCTCGTCTCCGCCGAGTTCCGGGTGCAATAGCTTCAGCAGTTCGATCATCTTGGCCGCCTGCTGAGGGTTGCCGAGCTTGTAATGGATCCACGCGACCGAGTACTTCGCACGGAACCACCTCGGGCTTTCTTCCGGCGACCTCTTCTCCAGTTCCCGCCACCTGGTCAGGGCCTTCTGCAACGACGCCTCGTCGGTTCGGCTGAGTAACAGCCGGGCGTACGATTCCTGGATCTCGCCGTCGTCCGGCTCGGCCGCGGCCAACACCTCGTAGGCCGCCAACGCCTCTTCCGTATACCCCGCATCGACCAACGCCCGGCCGTAGGTTTCTTCCAGGTTTTGACGATCGGCTTCAGCCAATGGCACGTCGCCGGAAAGAACAGGCCGGACCGCCTGGACTTGCAGCTCGGCCAGGTGGGCACGGGCCTCCGAGGGCGCACCTTCTGCCACGCGACTCAAGCCCTGGAGCAAGTCGCGGATGTCTCGTAGCGGCAAGGGAGACACCTGCTGAAGCACCGCGCCGGCCTGGCCATAGTCCTCTTGTTTCGCCCATGCCACGACCAGCAGCGATCTGGCGGCCGATTGCCACTCGGGCGGCGCGTCGGCGGTATCCTTAAGGGCGGCCGAGAGGATGCTCTGCACCCGGTCGTGGCCCGACGCCGTATAGTTCATCCGCAGCCGGGCCGCCGCCGTGGCCGCGACGCGCTGGACGGGACTCCAACGTTCCGGCCAGAGCCCTTGCGGTCCGAAAACGAGTCTCTCGAACCATTCGGCTCCCGCCGCGGCGACTTGCGTGGTCGGTTGACCGGCCGTTTTCAATTCACCCAGCCACGCCCGATAGCATCGCTCGACCGCTTCGACGACCTGGAGGAACTCGGCATGGCTGCGGGAAACCTGCTGATAGGTCTCGACGGCCTCTTTCCACCGCCGCTGATATTCGCACAAGTGTCCCAGCCGGCGGCGGACCCGATCGGCGCTGGGTTCGCCGGGCCAGATCCGCACGTGTTCTTGCAGCAACGCCGCGTAATCCTCCAGGCGTTCCGGCTGCTGCTGAACGAGCCGGCCCGCGTGATAGATGGCCAATTCGTGGGCCTCGGCGGCCTTGCGGTGGCTGGGGGTCGTCGTGGCGATGCGGCGGTAGCGGTCCCTGGCTTCGGCGTGGCGATCGCGGCGGTGTTGGATGGTGGCGGCGACGTAACCCAGCTCGAAGGCCCGCTCGGTGTTGCCCTGCTGCCCGGCGAGCGCTTCGGCCCGATCGTAGGCGTCCAGGGCGTCGTCGAGCCGGCCGCTGCGGAAGGAACTCTCGGCCGCCTGGACGAGCATGGCCAGGTTGCCGCTGTCGGGAGCGGCGCGAA
>DATLAN010000202.1:0-8682 GCA_035527455.1 Thermoguttaceae bacterium | reverse complement strand
CCGTAATCGTAGCAACTCAATCCCCGATTGGCAACGATTATCTCGGATTATTTGCGATTAAACCCAATAGCCGGTCGAACGATGTTGCCAAACGTAAACATCGGAAGAAAGATAAACTACATGGCCAAGGCGACGTGGGACAAATCCGACTACTTGGAACCGGTCGAACGGGCCAAGCAGGAGTTGGCTGACCGCGCGGCATCTCGCATTTCCGAAGAGAACCTCACCGACGTTCGGTTCTACATGCGGCAGTTGGCCGACATCTCACAGAAAGTCCGCCTCGGCGAATCCGACGGCCTCGAAGCCGGGCGCATGCAGAAATACTGGAGCGACCTGTACGAAGAGGTCAACGGCGTCCCGCTGAAAACGGCCAGCCAGGGGCTGCGGAATCCTATCGAGCGACTGAGCGACACGTCCGTCCTGGAACACGAAGAGGACGGCCTGAACAAACTCGAAGCGGCGATCAAGGCCATACCCGGCCTGCAGGTGTCCAAAAAAAAAAGGTGGCTCAAGGTAATTGAGCGAACCCGAAAGCTCCAGAAGATCGCCAAAAGTTCGGCGATAGCGATGTGGACGTACGTGGGGCGGACCAGCGAGACCGCTGAGATTTTCCAGATGCAGGAAATCCAGGCCCGGTTCTTCCGGGTCTGGAACGACAACGAATGCCCGCACTCGCTCATCATGGCCCCGCCGGGGCACAGCAAAACGACGTGCCTCCGGGGGCAGGTCATCTGGGACATCGCCAACAATCCGTCCCTGCGAATCCTGATCCTCTACGACGCCGAGATGAAAGCGTTGAAAGAGATTCCCGTACTGAAGACGATCATTCGCGGGTCGTATTTTCAAGCGCTGTACCCGCACGTCAGAGTTCTTGGGCGCGATGACGACGCGGAAGACTCTCGGCGGCGGTTCACGGTGCTACGGCCGAATACCGGAAGCCGTGAGCCGACCGTCGAGGGTGCCGGCATCAAGTCGCGGATCAACGGCAACGGGTACGACATGATCCTGATCGACGACCCCTGCCCGGAAGAGGTCGCCCGCCAGCCGGCCCTTCGCGATGACATCAACGAGCGGTTCCTGAACGTCGTCGAACAACGTCTGCGGAATCCGCTTCGGTCGAACATGCGGATGGTCTGCACGCCCTGGCACGAGATGGACCTGGCAGGCATGATCCAGAGGCAGGTCAGCGAGGGCCAGCGCGAGGGCTGGAAGATCTCCATCGACGAGTTCCGCGTGAAGGACGACTTGAAGGGCAAGCCGATCTCGCTGTGGCCCGAGACGTTCCCATCGAAGTATTACGAGATGGAACGCCGCAAGCTGAACCCGAACACCTACGCGCGGCTCTACCTGCTCAAGTGCCAGAGCGACGACGAGCGGCTCGTCAACAAGCTCCAGTTCTACGCCGCCGAAGGACTCGACAGCGAGTGGTGCATGATGCACCCCGAGACGCGGGAGGCGCACCTGTCCCGACTGGCCGAGATCGCCAACGGCGAACAGTGGCTCAGTATCGACCCGAGCGCCACGAGCGGCCGGTACTCCAGCGAGACGGCGGCCACGCAGATTTCGATTACCGTCGGCGGGCAGGCGTACGTCAGGGAAGCGTGGTTTTTCCCCGGCAATCCGACCGTCATGCAGGAATGGATCGTCCAGAAGATCATCAAGGAGAACATCGCCCACGTGCTCTGCGAGGCCCAGGGCGGAATCAAGGGCCAGGTGATTCTGTGGGAGGAGTTCGTCTACAATCGCCTGAAGGAACTCGGGTTCAAGTGGACCGGCTCATTCCACAAGATCAAAACGCAGGGCGCCGGCGGAGGCCAACTGATCGGCAAGCGCCAGAGGCTCAAGAACGCATCGGGGTATCTCCAGAACGGCTTCATCAAGTTCCCCGGGCGACTCACGTGGAACCTCGCCATGAACCACGGCAAGGGCGCCATGGAGTACATCTGCTCCAGGGCCGACACGATGCAGAAGCTGACGAACCAGATCATCAACTTCCCGATGGGAACCAGCGACGGCGTGGACACCATAACGCAGTTCCTGATCTACAACGAATCCCGGTTGGTGCTTGAAGGGGCGTTGAAGGTCCTGGAAGAAGAGTACGAGTACGAAAACACGATGAGGACCGGGTTGCTCCGGTCCCTCGCGGAACTTCGCAATCCTAAGCCCGAGAGCAGTTCAGAAGAGGAAGAGACATGGATCAGGCAGCGATTTGGTTGACGGCGGTAATGGCGATTGGCGGCATGGCGCTCGCGGTCGCGGGGTTGGTCCTGGTTGGCAAAGCACTGTGCAGGCAGGGCGATGTCATCCGCCACCAGACGAACAAACTGGCCGAACTGGCGACGAAGAAGCCGTACTGGATCATCGAGCACGGCGAGCGTGGCATCGAGATAAGCCTGCTGGAAAGGCGTCTCGACATGCTGGAGCGCGATACGATCGACATCGGCTCGGCCACGGCGGGGCAGGTGGAGGACGCCCTGCTCGAAGACCAGTGGGGTAGCCCACAGAGTATCCCGCCCATGAACGACGACGAGCCCGACGACCTTGGCACGAGGATGTAGACAATGGCAATGGACCAGGCAATCGCGTTGAAGAAGGCACAGGAAACCCTTGAGGCTTCGGAGACGGTGCGCCTGACATTCGAGGCCAAGTGCGGGCTCGACCTGGCCTACGCCTACGGAAGCCAGTGGGCCAGCACGTCCCCCGGCCGGCGGGGCGGTCAGCAGTTGAACCAGCTTCGGACGATCACCCAGGCGAACAGGACCGACGTTCGGTTCGCAATGAACAAGATCGGGCCGCGGATCATCAAACTCGACAGCGTGCTGAAACTCAAGACGCTGGCATCGCGGGCCGTTCCGGCCACGCGGAGCAACGAAGACCAGATCATCGCGCTGGTGGCGGACGCCCGGCTGAAGCACCATCTCAAAAGTGCCAACGGCAAGCGCGTCTTGCGCAGGGCGAGTCTGTGGCGGCTGGTGCTCGGCAGCGTCGTCGTGCGGCGGTGCATGGCGTCGTACGGGAAGGAGACGGAGGTCTTCGACCGCGACGGCAAGCGGAGCGTCAACCCTGTCACGAACCGGCCGCGCCGATTGCGGAACTTCCGGCACAGTTGGTCGGTCTGCGCCCCCTACGAGTTCATCCGCGACCCGTCCGCGAAGACGCTGGACTTCGACGACGAGGAGATTATCGGCCACGAAAAGCCGAGGACGACCGAGTGGCTGATGCGGAACTACGGCGTGGACATCACGACCGAGACGACGATGGGCGACCTGTACGAGTTTCAACGGTTCCTCCACGGGGCCATCGGTCAGACGATGAACGAAGGCATCAGCATGTCCAAGGCCAAGGGCGTGATGGTCAGCGAGTGGCTGTTCAAAGACCCCGACGGCAACGACGAGTGGGACATGTGGATGCTGGCCTTCCGCGACATGACGGGCGAAGGCGCGGATGGGAAGAACCTGGTTCCCGTCCGGTTCGGCCCGAACCCGTACAGCGGGCTTCCGTTCCATCACTTCTGGTACAACCCGATGATCGAGAGCCCGTGGGGCCAGAGCGTCCCGGAGATCATGGTCCAGGTCCAGGACGCCACGAACATCGCGTACTCGATGGCGATACGGGCGATGATCTACCACGCCAGCCCGAAGTGGGTCATCGAGGCCGACTCGCTGGTGGACAAGCCCGAGAGGGCATTGAGCAACCGGACCGACGTACCCGTCATCGTGAAGCGAAACACGCTGGTTCAGCCGCAGCGCCTGGCCCCGGGCCAGATGAGTCCGGAGGTCCACAACATACTTGACAAGACATCGACGTGGTTCGACGCGATGTTGAACATGTCGCCGATCCAGCAGGGCATCGGTTCGCCTCGCGGCGAGGCCGGCAGGGCGCTGGAGATCAAGCGGGATTACGCCGACACGCCGCTGGCGGCGATTTCGGACGAGGACGAGATCACGGTGAACGAACTCCTGACCGGGACGCTGCACGATATTAGCAAGACGGATTCGCTGAAGGCGTTGCGGGCCGACCTCGGCGGGCAGTTCTCCTTCGATCAGATCGCCCTGTTCAAGTCAGCCGATTCACGGAAGGCGATTTCCGGAGTGGCGGTCGAACCCGATTCCATGCGGCCGAGGACGCCGGACGAGATGCGGGCCGATGCACTGGCCAACGTGAACTCGCAGATGGTCGATGCCGTGACCGCGCGCCGCACGCTGCTGGTGCACGGGCGGATCGCCCTCGATGCGAAGGAAGGGCGGGCGTATCACCGCCAGTTGGCGGAAACCCAGACGCTCCTGTCCGGCGGCGAGGTGGAAGTCTATCTCGCCCAGGACCACGACATGCACATGTACGCGATCTCGCTGGAGCAGGAATCGCCTGAATACGGGTCGTACAGCGAAGACCAGAAGGGCGCTCTCCAGGCTCATTGGTTCGAGCACAGTCAAATGAAGATGATCCTCCTTCGGATGGAGGCAGAGGGGCCCCAGGTTCCCGGGGCGGGTCAACCGTCCCAGAACCAGGTCGGCATGGACCAGCAGGGAATGCTCCCGGCGCCGATGGCTGACGAGGGCATGGGGGGATTTGAAGACCTTGGACAAGAAGGGTCGGAACCGTACCCCGAGCAGCCGGCGATTGCAGGCAGCATCGGGCCGGGAACCGGCATGAACATGCCTGGTGCTGGCCAGGTTTCAGCATTTGGATAAGGACAGCGCCCAGCAGCGCAGCCTTGAAAAGAGGAAGAAATGTCACAGGTAGACGCGCAGATCAGCGACGTGACGGCGGACCAGGGCGATGCCCAGGGTGCCGGGCAGGTTGCAGACCAGCAGAGTCAGACGGTCGTGGACGGCGGACAGCAGCGGCAGTCCGTTGACACGTCGGGCGGCGCCGTAAGCGTCCTTCGCAGGAACTATGCACACTTGGCCCCGGACGGCGACTTCAACAAAGTCATCTCGATGGCCAAGCAGTACAGGGACTTGGAGAAGGGCGGTCACGTCGCCTTGGCCACGATGGCCAAAGAGGCCGACATGGACGGGTTCCAGTTGGCCAGCTACTTCCGCTCACAGGGAGCGGGAGGGCAACAAGCACAGCAAGCGGCTGTCGAGACTCAAGAGGTCCAGCAGCAAGCGCAAGATGGCGTTCAACAGGGGTATCTCACCCCGAAGCAGGCGGAGGACCTCGTCGCCAAGAAACTGGCCGAGTTCCAGACCGAGTTCGAGGCCAAGAAGACGAAGGCCGAGAAACAGGCCGAGTTCGACCGGCTGATGGAAGCCGAGAAAAAGGCGCGAGTATCGCAACTTGAACAACTCGGCTACACGGCGAATCCAACGAAGGTGAACCTGTTCGGCACGGACCATGAACTTGATCCGGTCCACCAGTTCATCTTCACGCCCGCGCTGGAATCCATGACTCAGTTCATGATCGACCAGGAGTTGAACCCCAACGACCCGGACTACGAGAGCAATCGGATGCAACCGGCGTCCGAAGAGCAAGTGGCCGCGGCCGGCAAGGCGCTAAAGCCGTACCTGTCTCTGTTGGGCCAGCAGGCCCTTGAGGCAGCCGCCGATCAACAAGAGACCCTCCCTGAAGCATCGCTCACCGCCGGCCCCGGAGGCCGCGCGCAGTCTACGGCTCAACCCAAGACGTGGGATGAGGCGAAATCGCGCGTCCTCGGAAACGCAAAGGTGCGAGCGAAGTTAGGGGGGAGATAGGATAGAAACTCATGTCGGCATTAGGTGTAACCCCCTATGTGGCATTGACCGACGCAACGGTCATGCTCGACGAACTCTGGGAAATGGATGCCATTGTCCAGATGGCCCGTTTCGGAGAGACGGTTCAGCACATCACTCGCCAGCAGCAGTGGGGCGGCGGTGCGCTGAAGATCAAGATCATGAACGAACAGTTCAGCAGGGCCATTGCCAGCGCGGATCTGGAAGCCGACGCGCCCCTGGCCGGAAGAATCCGGACGATGGACCTGACGGTCGAGGAATCAAATCTTCGCAAGGTCGCCTTCGGTCTGCGCTATTCGTTGCCCGCGCAGGAAGAGGTCGACGGCTCGAAAGACGCCGTCTTCGACCTGGCGACGGAACTGCTCGTCCAGGCGCTCCAGTCGATCGACGAGAAGCGCAACCACATGATCTGGCAGAACAGCGACGGCGTGAAGGCGATCGTCAAAGCCACGTACGATCCCGATGGAACGACGTTCGACACACAGACACTGACGTATCTCGGTACGGCCAGCGTGGCAGGCGCGTTCATTACCATCGACAACGGGTCGATCAGCAAGTTCCACCAGGGCGAGCGGATCGACATCCGTAACGCATCGACCTCAGCCGTTCGGATTCGGGCCATCGTCACCGACGTTTACCACGGTTCGGACTACCTGGGCTATGGCATTGGGCCGGGCCTTCTCTGCGCTATCGACGCGATTGGAGACGGCTCGGAAGCCGACTTCAGCACCGTCGTTTACGAAGACGAGATCTTCACCTCCGGTGAACTGGACGGTTCGGGCCTGGACGTTGGGTTCGCTCATTTCTTCGACCGGACAACCCCAGGCGCGTACTTCGACGTAACCGACCGCGCCGGGCCTGGCTTCCAGTTCCTCATCCCCTACGGTCGCGACTACAGCGACGTGGACATCGACATCGACGTTCACTTCGGCCACATGGCCGACCTGATGGGGATGCTGTTCGGGCCGGCCAGGGCCAACAGGCGGGCCCGGTCGAAACAGTTCAAGATGACGGACGCCATCGTCTGTCTCGCCCAGCCGGACCTGGTGAACGCCGTGGCGCGGCAGGCGGGCAGCCCGAACCTGCAGTTCACCGCGCAGGCGGCCAGCAGCATGGACGAGGCACGGCGAACGAACCTCGTGTCCGTGCAGGGCTGGCAGGGATCGGTGCTTCATCACCCGACGCTTCCGCCAATCGCACTTCAGGCGGAACCGTTGGCGGCTGAGAACACGATCACCATCATCGAACCGAGCACGTGGCGGTACATCCGCATGGGATCGAGGAAGCCGCGGTTCATCACGAACGATTCGGGCGGGATATGGCACACCCGCCGGAACGTGACAACCGGGCAGTTGACGGTGCACAAGGACGCGAGCGGCTACGTGGTCGAGACGCTGCTGAACGACCAGCCGCAACTGAACTACCGCATCGACGGCGTGAAGACGGACGTTGACTCCTAAACGTCCGCCTGATGGAAACAAGGGACCGGCGGGTCGCGAGATCGGCCCGCCGGTTGGAGACTGACCAATGAAGAAACTCGGCGTACCGCAGATTATCGGGCGAGACCAGAACTTCCGGTCCACGGACAAGATCAGGGAGAACCGCGATCCAAAGAGCCAGGCGTTCCTCGACAACGCGCAGACGTACAAGAAGGATGTCGTGGGCGACTGGATGCGGAAGACGGGCCGGTCGAAGCAGTTCGGCGGGTTCGGCGTGAAGGGCAAGGCGCAGGCCCAGACCGGGGCGTCGGTGAGTCAGCGCATGGTCATGGTCAACGGCAAGTGTACGCCGTGGCAGAAGGTGATATGAACAGGAGCAACGGCACTGGCGATCTTCGGCACGCTGCTGTGGCCGTGGTGAGAGGAAAAGACGATGGCTGACTATGATGGAACAGTATACGACTGGGCGAAGCTGGCCGGCAAGACTGCCGCTGAGGTCGCTCTGTTATCATACGGCCAAGTCGCTACGGCTGCCAAGGTGAAGATCGCGGTGAACGGCAATAGTCCGACGGACTTCTTCTACGATAATGTGCGCAGAACCGTTTCTGGACGATTAGCACAGGAGGAAGAAGCGGCGACGTTGGCCGCATTCGCGCCGACTATCGAGACTGAGATTCGCAAGATCGCCGGTTTGGTTGACGCGAAGGTCGAGGTCGTTGGTGGCGACTTCCTGATTCGGAGGGCGAAGTAATGGCGTTCACCGAGTTCTACGTCACGAAGCATGGTTCGGCCTTGGACACAAACGGCGGGTCTGGCGAGGCTGGCGCTATCACCGTTGCGGATGTCGATGCCGTTCACGACGGCGCTGGGGTGCATACCCTGACTGACCAGGGTGCAGATGGATTCGCTGGGACGAATGTGGACGACTTTATCTGCTGGGATACGGCGGGGTCAAAAGAGTTTGCTCGCGTGACGGAGGTTACGTCGGACGACGTTATTGTTGTCCTGAACATGGTAGGGGCACAGGCGTTTACCGGCCTGGAGGAGAAGGCAGTCAGTGTCGGCGGTGCGTGGGCTAAGGTTCAAGCTGGCGTCACCGCCATGACAGTTTCGTTCGTCAACGCCGCCGGAGATACGCCGTGGCTGAACGTGGCGGCCGGAACCTACGCCGAGGACATCGATCAGATCAATGCGGGAACGCAGGCGATTCCGCTTGGGTACGGTGGTTACACGACGAATCCGCGTGACGGCGGGCTGGTAACGATTAACGCAGCGGGCCTTGCAAACCATGCCGCCGCATGGGATTGCAATCAGAAGAACCACTTGATCGTGCAGGACTTTTACCTAATCGCGGACCAAGCCAGCATTGACGGGCTGTTCGCCGCCAGTTCGAATTACTGTACTTTCCGCCGAATCAAAGCAAAGGCAACCGGGTTGAGTGCAGTTGGAATTGACGTAACCAATACCGTAGGTACGCAAGTTCTCGAATGTTGGGTAGAGCAGGCTGCTGGTATAGGAATTGTGGGAGG
>DATLAN010000201.1:0-23880 GCA_035527455.1 Thermoguttaceae bacterium | reverse complement strand
GGCGTGCCGATCGGATGGATGTTCGGAATTCCTCTTGTTGCCCGGCAACACCGGCGATCTTGCGAATCAGTCCAACGGCATGGTATGATCTCTGCTGCAAGATCGACGGTGCCACCCGCCAAGACAATGAAACGTCGGTACAAGGCAGCGAGGTTTCCGGAGGTGGAGAATTGAAATACTGCGTTATCATCAAGCACGTCCCATTCGCCACGCTATTGACCTGCCTTCTCGGCGGCTTGCCGGCCGAGGCGAGGACGTGGACCGACGCCAGCGGGCAGTACCAGCTCGAAGGGGACTTCGTCGATTTCAACGACGGCAAGGTCGTCTTGAGCGGCCCGGACGGCCAGACCATGGCGATCCCGCTCGGGGAGTTCTCCGAAGCCGACCAGCAATACGTCCGCGACGAGCTGACCCGCCGCCGGAACGAACTGAAGGCCGAGGTCTCCGACAAGCCGGGCACCATCCTCTACGGCCCGGGCCGGGAACTCTGCAAACTGGCCCATGAAGCGATCGGCGAGAGCAGCGGGCTGGCCTGCTCGCGAAGGACGCCCGGCGTGTTCTGGACCCATAACGACTCGGGCGACGACGCCCGGCTCTACGCCTTCGACGCCAAGGGCCGTCATCTCGGCGCCCGCCTGTTGAGCGGCATCCAGGCGTTCGACTTCGAAGACGTCGCCTCGTTCACCATGGAGGGAAAACACTATCTCCTGGCGGGCGACGTCGGCAACAACGGCCTGGCGGCAACCGTGATGATCCTCTACCTGATCGAGGAGCCGGACATCGATCCCCGGGCCGAGCCGCAAGAGAAGGAAGTACCGGTCGCCGAGGTGATCAATTACGCCTACGAAGACGATCACCGCAACTGCGAGGGCCTGGCCGTCGACCCGACCGGCAAGACGATCCTGCTGGTCACCAAGGAGAAACAGGCGACGTGCTACGTGTACGCCCTGGCGTGGCCGGAGAACAATCCCAAGAAGGTCTCGACCGCGCGGAAGATCGCCACGTTGAAGATCCCGCCGGCCACGGCGATGGACGTCTCGCCCGACGGTCGCCGGGCGGTCGTGGCCACGTACGGCAACGCCTACGAGTACACGCGCGGGGCGGACGAGGACTGGGCGGAGGCGTTTTCCCGCCGGCCGTGCGAGATCGTGCTGCCCGACCGGCTGCAAGGCGAGTCGATCTGCTACGGCCTCGACGGCAAGACGCTCTATCTGACCAGCGAGAAACTGCCCACGCCGCTGTGGGAAGTGCGGGAAAGGCCGGCCGGATCGAGCCCGGAGCCGCCGCCGGCCGAGTAGCCGTCCTCGTGGTGCCTGAGTGTTTGCGGAAGAATAGCTTGTACATTCTTCGGCGAGGGTGGCACGCCCTGAGGAACGAAGGGCGTGGTTTGGCAGGTTTTCCACGCCCTTCGTTCCTCAGGGCGTGCCACCCCATTGAACCAGTTGCTCCAAGGCGGACGGTCCTGTAAAATCAGTTCACCGGCCGAACAACCTACTTCCTTCCACAAGAAAGGGGCCCGACATGTATCGGATCATCGCTGCCGGCACCGTGGCGGCAATTCTCTGGGGCACGATCGCGACAGCGAGCGTTGCCGACGAATTCTACTGGACGGACATCACCGCCAACGAAATCCGCCGGGCCGGCCTGGACGGGAGCAACGCGGTGTTCGTTGCCGGGTCGCCCTCGGCGGTCGGGCTGGCGGTGGACGCGGCTCGGGAAAAGGTCTATTGGACCGACGACGAGTTGAAGAAGATCCGCCGGTGCAACCTCGACGGCACGGGCGTGGAAGACCTCGTGACTTCCGATCTGATCACCCCGCGAGGCATCGCCCTGGATCCGGTCGGGTACGCGACGCGCCGGGTCGGCAAGATGTATTGGACCGACGAAGGGACCGGCAGTATCCGCCGGGCGGACCTCGACGGGCTCGACGTGGAAACGCTCGTCACCGGATTGATCCACCCGCGGGAGATCGCGCTGGATCCGCTCGGCGGCAAGATGTATTGGGCCGACTCGGGCAGCAAGAAGATCCAGCGAGCGAATTTGGACGGGTCCGTGGTCGAAGACGTCGTCGCCTCGCGCCTGGAACTCCCCCGCGGCATCGCCCTGGACATGACCGCCCGGAAGGTCTATTGGACCGACGGCGGGCCCGACAAGATCCAACGGGCCGACCTCGACGGCTCGCGCGTCGAGGACCTGATCGCCTCCGGGCTGGATATCGTCCGGGGAATCGCTTTGGACCCGGGCGCCGGGAAGATGTACTTCGTTGACGCGGGCGTGGACAAGATCTTCCGCGCAGATCTTGGCGGACAAGGGATCGAGGAGCTGCGGGCCGGCACGCCGCACCCCTGGTCGATCGTGTTGGCGTCGGCTCCGCTCGAACGAAAGCCCGACCAGTTGAGGATCGTCGTCGACCTCGACGGCAGCGACCGGCTGTACATCGATCCGAGCGGCGCCCGCTGGGTCCACCGCTTCTGGTCGTGGCCGAAACGGGTTCATCTCAACGGGGTGCCATGGGAGCCGAGCAGGACACGGCATTTGAAAAACGAGGCCGAGACGGAGTTTCTCGCGCCGGACGTCGATTTCGCTTCCGCGAAGCTGACCGTACACGAGGGCCGCGACACGGCCGTGCTCGAACACGCCGAGGGAGGACTGATCCTCCACTTGTGCGATTCGCCCAACGGCCGGCAAACGTATGATATGACGATCACCTTCGGCATGAAGGTGGCGCAATCCAGTGCCCAAGACCGGGCGGTCGCGGCCGGGCGGTAGCTCAGTTGCAGCGGGTACTGCCGCAGTGCAGAATCTACCGATAGCTGTCTGTTCTTGCCGCCGTCGAGTCCTCTGGCCGTGTCGCGGCGTTTCGATTGTGCCGGAATTGCGGGAGACGCGGGTGAGTTCCCCCAGGGGCGGTGGAGTATTCGGTTTGGGGGATTCGCGCCAGTCGGCAACTCTTGCTTCCCTCTTCAGGGTGAGGTAGAGTCATCTTGGACTGCCGTGAGCCGCACTTCAGACATGCTTCTGCTGGTCGATCGACATCTTCGCCCCGCGGTGCGGCAGTAGAATCCGTGGTGTCAAGGGGGCGCACCGCAAACCGTACGAGGTTTCTCACATGGACCGCAGAGAATCGGAAGAACCCGGGGCCGTCTTCGACGTGCAGGAACTGTTGGACCGATGTCTTGGAAACGTCGAGTTCGCCGAACGCATCTTGGAGAAGTTCCTGTTGCGGTTCGACGTCGATCTGGCGGAAATGGAACAGGCCGCGATGGGCGAAGACCCCGAGTTCATTGCGCGCGTGGCGCATCGGCTCAAGGGCGCCTCGGCAGCCGCGGCCGCACACGGATTGCAGGAACGAACCGCCGAGATCGAGGAACTGGCCGTACAGCGTTGCACCTCCGACATTCCGGAACGCTTGAAAGACTTGCGGAGCGAGTGGTCGCGGTTTGCCGAATGCGCCAGGCTTTCGGGTCTGCCTTCCGACTCCGGCTTCTGATGCCGGACCGTTGCCATGCCGCTTCAGGGGCCTTGCCAGGGGCTGTCAGGAAACCGGAGCATGCCATGCGGATACTGGTCGCCGAGGACGATTGCATCAGCGCCGAGATCCTTGCCAACGCGCTGCAGGAATTCGGTTACGAAGTGACGACCACTGAAAACGGCCGCGAGGCGTTCGACCTCGTCCGCACCGGAAAGTTCCGGCTCGTGGTCTCCGACTGGGAAATGCCGGGCATGAGCGGGGTGGAACTGTGCCGGCAGATTCGCCAGCGGCAATGGAGCGGATACATCTACGTGATCCTGATCACCTCGCACACCGGAGTGAAGAACGTCGTGCGCGGACTGGAGGCCGGGGCCGACGATTTTCTCACCAAACCCTTCCACCCGCACGAAGTCCGCGTGCGGCTGCGGGCCGGCGAGCGCGTGCTTTCGCTGGAGAGCCGCGACTTGATGATCTTCGCTTTGGCCAAGCTGGCCGAGTCGCGCGACGTGCACACGGGCGCGCACCTGGAACGGATGCGCGAGTATTGCCGGATCGTGGCGGACGAGATCTCGCACTGGGAGAAGTTCCGCGATCAGGTCGACGGCGAGTACGTTGAACTCCTCTACCTGACCAGCCCGCTGCACGACATCGGCAAGGTGGGGATCCCCGACAGCGTGTTGCTGAAGCCCGGGCGGTTGACGGCCGAGGAATTCGAGGTCATGAAGCAGCACGCGGTGATCGGGGGAAGAACGATCGAGGCGGCGGTCCGCGCCCACCCGGAAGCCCAGTTCCTGACCTTGGCCCGGGAAATCGCGATGACGCACCACGAACGCTTCGACGGCGGCGGCTATCCTTGCGGGTTGGCGGGTGAAGAAATCCCCCTGTGTGGACGCGTCAGCGCGCTGGCCGACGTTTACGACTCGCTCACCAGCCAACGGGTGTACAAGCGGGCGTTCAGCCACGAGGAAGCGAGATCCATCATTCTCGAAGGCCGGGGAACCCAGTTCGATCCCGACATGGTCGAAGCCTTTCTCCGACGCGAAGAGGACTTCCTGGCCATCTATCGGCGATTCGGTGCGGCCGGCTCCGAAGACGTGGCCGAGGAGACGAGCTTGGCGGCACTTGCCGAACCGGTGGGAATCTGATCGCTGAAGGTTGCCCAGCTTTCCCTTTCGGCAAGACCGTTACAGCCAAAACCGGGATTACCCCAGGAGGCGGCTTTACCACTCATGGCCGGAAACGGCCCGCGCCGATCCATCCATAAGTCATGCTCTAGGCGCTTTTCCCATAACAGCTCGACCAAGGAGTGGCTCATGAACTGGAAATGGATGTCCCTGGTCTGCACGGGGCTGTTCTTCTTCACGGCGGGCGCGGCGCTGGCCGACGGCACGATACTCGACGGCCTCTCGCCGCGTTCCATCGGGCGAGGAGGAACCAACATCGCCTTCGCCGACAACGGGGCCGTGTTGTGCGACAATCCGGCGGCCATGGTCAACATCCAGGGCAACACGATGATGGATCTGGGCGCCGAATTGATGTTGACCGACTTCAACTTCGCCAATCCGCGAAACCCCGCGGCGTCGGAATTCAGCCGGTCCCCCTTGGCGCAGGTTTCGCTGCTCCGCAAGAGTCCCGGCGGCGACTGGGCCTTCGGTCTGGGAATGTTCACCCCGGCCGGCTTCGGGGAAATCTACGATATGGAAGGTCCCTTTCCCCTGGTAGGCCAACGCCGATACAAATCGTTCGGGGCGCTGGGGAAGTTCCTCGTCGGCGGGGCCTTCCGTTTGACCGACCGCCTCTCGGCCGGGGCAACCCTGGGCGTCGGCGTCAGCCACGTGGAGTTGGAAGGACCCTACTTCCTGCAATCGCCCGGGCCCTTTCAAGCCACGCCGTTGATGATGGACGTTCAGCAGACCGGTGCCACGTTGGTTTGGTCGACCGGGTTTCAATATGCCTTGACCGACGCGACGACCGTCGGCGTGACGTACCAGAGCGAGAGCCGTTTCGACATGGACGGACGAACGGCCGTCGAGATTCCGGGCATGGGACGGACGGAGTACGACTCCAGCCTCGACATCACCTGGCCGCAAACCGTCGGACTGGGCGTCCGACACGAACTCTGCCCGTACCGCACGCTGGCGGTCGACGTGATCTGGACGGGTTGGTCCAACGCGTTCGACGACCTCGGCCTGCACTTGAGGAATCCGACGACCGTGGGATTTCCGGAACTCGACGAGCAACTCCCGCTTCGCTGGCGCGACTCGGTGTCGACGCGCGTGGGCTATGAGCGCCGCTTCGACCACGGACGGGTCGTGCGGCTGGGGTACGTTCACCACCGCAATCCCATTCCGCACGGCACCCTCACGCCTTACATCCAGGCGATCCTCGAGCACGCCTTCTCGGCCGGCTACGGCTGCGTCTGGCGAGACTGGAACGTCGATCTGGCCTACATGTACTCGTTCGGCCCGGTGCAGCACGTCGACGTCAGCGATTTCCTCGGCGGGGACTTCAGCCAGTCGGCGCACCGGGCACAGAGCCACTGCATCGCGTTGAGCTTCATGAAGCAGTACTGAGGCCATGACACAGTAGCCATCTCGCTCCGCGAGATGTAGCCAATGAACTCCTCGAGACGTCACCCAAGAAGGTCCTCGATATGTAGCCCAAGAATCTCCGGATCTTCAATGGCCACATCTCGCGGAGCGAGATGGCTACTTTCGCGGAGCGAGACGGCTACTCTCGCGATACGTCCGACTTGCTTGCCGGTTGCGAATGCGGACTGGCGACCTCCTCCGCGTCGGTTCTTCGATGCATCGGGGCTTCGGAGACCCTCGCGGTCGGAACCTTGGCAGCTCCCGAGGCCACGCAGAACCGATACAGCGAATAGACGGGGTCCTGCTTGTCCTCGAAGTAGAGATCCGACGCGACGCTCCGGCGGCAATGGAGGCCGTGCGCGGCCATGAATTCCGGCACGGAATCGGTGCCGAAAATGAAGGGTTCCCCGAGGATTTGCATCCCACGCATGAAATCCTGAACCGGCCTCGGGAAAGTCTCCGGGGCTTCGACGGCCCGCTTATCGACCAAATCGACCCACAACCGGCTCTCCGAGGGGCCCAACAGGGGAGCCAGGCCTCGAAGGACCGCGGTGACGTCCGCTTCCTCGAAGTACATGTTCATGCCTTCCCAGACAACGAAGACCGGCGTGCGGTTGTGGACGAGTTCCTTCAGGACGTCGGCCACCGGCATCGAGCGCAGATCGACGGGGATGCCCATGCGTTCGATTCCCGGGCGTTCCTCGATCCCCAACTCGGCAATCCGCTGCTGTCTTGCGTTGAGCGTGGGCGGGAGATCCAGTTCGTAGATTCGCGTTCCCTCGGGCAAAGGGAGCCTGAACGCCCGCATGTCCCAGCCGACGCCGAGGATCACGATGTCTCGGCCGCCTCGGTAAACGAACTCTTCGATTTCCTTATCCAGATGGCGCGTGCGCGCGGCGATCATGCCGCCGAGTTGCGGCAACTTCTGGCAGAAGCGATCCGCCAGGGCCATGCCGTGTTGTCCCGCCATTTGCGCCGCGTAGGGGTCTTCGAACAGTCGGCCGCTCTCTCTTCCCCGGACGCCGGCGATCAGCTCCGCCGACGAGGTGAGCTTCAGTTCGTACAACGCGTTGACTTTTTCCGTGAGGCCCTCGGAGCGGAGGCGTTCCGACTGCCGCGCGAAGTACGTCAAGGTTGCCTCGGCGACCTTGACGGTGCCGTTCATGAAGTGAACGTCGATCGATTCGAGGACCGCTTTCCCCTGCAGGAAACGCCGCTGGATACGGGCGTGCCTCTCGGGTTCCACGTCCGCCGAGATCGTAAGGTCGGCCACGCTTGGGCGGATGTACTTGATCGTGCCCTTGATCAACCAAAGCGACAAGGACTTCGGCGAACAAACCGGATGGACGCCGATGACCGGCCAACCCATGATGAGCGAAGCCACGGCGATCCCGCCCGTATAATCGGCCGCCAGCAAGAATAGGGCGGCCTGGTGGGTGAAGTGCTGATTGGTCGACTGCGTATTCAACGGCAATACCGAAGCAGCCACGCCGGGTTCGACCGTGGTGACGTTCCAGTCGGCGAAGTCGAGGACGGGAACCTGCTCCCGCAGCAACGAAGTCAGCACGGCGGGATTCATGCGGTACTGCCGATCCTCCTCCCACGGGACCTCGAAGAGCAAGCCGGTTTCCTGCGGGTCGATGCGGTGATACCTCATAGGTGTTTCCCCCCAAAGCAGCGCGGCTGACGGGCAGTCTCCAAGGAAACTGCCCGTTCGGGTCGGACTACGGGGCCGCACCTGTCAGCGCGGCCGTCGCAACGCGCCCCAATCGACTTCCGGTCTTGCCGGACTCGATTCCGCTGGCTGCGTTGAGGAGAATGTACGGCCGCCAAACCGCGACCCCACCTTGCTCCTCGCCCGCAATCCCGCGCTCCGCGGAATTGCGGGTGTCAGCAACATCGAATGACACCCAGCGCGTTCAACAGACGCCCCAGTGAATCTCGACTGTCGAACAGATTCTATCTTAATCGATACCAAGCTCATGTCAATAGGGCCAGACGGATTTCGGCCCGTTCTCTTTCCTCTCCGGCGCAAAGAGTTACGGACGTATCAACGAGGCCAACGAGGCAGAGTCGAACGACACGGTTCGAGTTCTGCGGATCAGGAAAAGGATGCCGGCTGAATTTCGGCCAGGTGCGGGCGTTGTGCGAGAATGCTCGGGCGTGGACAGTACGGACGCCACTCGTGGTGGTCACGTACACGCCATTCTTGTCAGCAACGCTCGTCAGCCACGAATTGGCTGGCCTCCGAATGTCACCGCCGGCTCGCCCAGACCGCACGTTGCGCACCATCGGCATATCCGAAAAAGTCGGCAGCGGAAGCTCCCGTGGAGGAAAGCTGCCGGCACGGAAAGCTAGACTTGAAGATAACGAATAGGGAAGGTGACGCTGGGCTCGCCCCGGGCTGCAACCCCCATGGGATGGTCCGTCGGCAGGGAACGCCGCGCGGACGGCCGATCCAGGACATTTGCGATTTCAAGGGACATCCATGGCGCGGATACCGGGTCAACTCCTCGATGGTGACGTAGCGACCGATCCGGTCGCCATGGGCGTGGTCGCCGACCGCTTTCGGATCGAACGCCGATTGACGCAGGCCGAAGGGTCCGAAACGTTCCTGGGCACCGATCTCTCCGCAGGCGGCGCGGTCGTCATCAAGGCCGTTCGTATGGCCTCGCTTCCTTCGGCCACGTTGATGCGATTGGAACACGAGGCCGCGCTGCTGCACGCGGTGCGCAGCGAGCACTTCGCGCCGCTGTTGCACGCCGGGCGTCAGGGCGATACGTTCTATCTGGTCCTCGAGTACATTGCCGGGATTTCGCTTCGGCAGCGCCTTTGCCACGGAGCGATCGGCCTCGAAGAAACCCTCACGGTCGGACGCGCCCTCTTCTGTGCGCTGCGAGACGTCCACCGCAAACGCGTGTTGCACCGCGGCGTGCGGCCGACCAACGTCATCGTCAACGAGCACGGGCCGGTGACCACCGCCACCTTGGTCGATTTCGGCCCGGCACGCGCGATCCGAACGGACTGTTCGCTACGAGACCACCCGCTGGATACGGCGCTGTACATCTCCCCGGAACAGGCCGGCTCGATCGACCACGACGTCGTGGAACCGTCGGATCTCTACTCGGCCGGAGCGATTCTCTTTCATTGTCTTGCCGGGCATCCCCCGTTCACGGGCGACAGCGTCGGCACCATCCTGTTCGAGCACATGACGGCCCAAGTGCCCGAGTTGCGGAGTCGGGGCGTCGCCGTTCCGCGGGCGATGGACGAACTGATCGGGCGGTTGTTATGCAAGGACCCGCGCGATCGCTACCAGTCGGCCGAGGCCGTGCTGGCGGATCTGGACGCCATCGGCGAGGCGCTCGAGCGGGGCGAAGCCGATCCGGCCGTGGTGATCGGGGCGTCCGACCGACGCTGCACGTTGACCGAGCCGGCCTTCGTCGGGCGCTCCGCCGAGTTGAAGCAACTCGACGAGCAAATGCAGAGGACCCGTTCGGGACAGGCCGGACTCGTCTTCGTGGAAGGAGAATCGGGCGGCGGCAAGACGCGGCTGCTGTTCGAGACGGCGCAACGCGCGGCACGCAACGACTTGTGGGTCCTCCGCGGGCAGGGGACCGGCGAGGTGGCCAAGAAGCCGTTCCGCCTGTTGCAGGGCGTCGGCGAGGGTTTCCTTTCTGCCGCCAAATCCGATTCCGGCCTGGCGGAGTCCGTGCGAAACCGGCTGGGGGTCCATCGCGAAGCCGTCGCCGCCGCTTTGCCCGAACTGGCCGAGGCCCTGGACTGCCGAGCCTCGCAAGTCATGGGGCCGGAATCGGGGGGCGAAGCGCGGACCATCCGGGCGCTGGCGAGTTTCCTGGACGCGCTGGGCACGCCGGAACACCCCGCACTGGTCATCCTGGACGACTGCCAGTGGGCCGACGAGCTGACCTGCAAGCTCATTCGGCATTGGCAGATGGCCGACGCCACCGCGACTTCCGCCGGGCGCAGCGTGATGTTGATCGCCGCATTCCGCTGCGAGGAGGTTCCCGAAGACCACCTGCTGCGCAAGGTGCGACCCTCGGCCCATTTGCAGTTGTCGCCTTTCGCGCCGGAGGAAATCCGGCGTCTGGCGGAATCGATGGCCGGCCGGTTGCCGGAATCGGCGATCGAGATGGTCACGCGGCTGGCCGAGGGAAGCCCCTTCATGGCGTCGGCCGTGATGCGGGGTCTGGTGGAATCCGGGGCGTTGGTGGCCGATGCGCAGGGCTGGCACGTCGAACCGCTGGCGATGGCCGACGTGAGTTCGTCGAGCCGTGCCGCCACCTTCCTCACGCGGCGTCTGGAGCTGTTGCCCCGCGATTCGATCAAGCTGCTTTCGATCGGGGCCGTTTTGGGAAAGGAGTTCGATCTGGGCATGGCCGCCGAACTTGCGCGGCAGTCACCCTCGCAGGCCATCGCCGCGTTGGACGAGGCCCGGCAGCGGCGTCTGGTCTGGTTGCGTCCGAACGAAGCACGCGGCGCATTCGTTCACGACAAGATCCGGTCGACCCTGCTGGAGCGAATGACAACCGAGCAACGTCAGAAGCTGCACCACCGCGCGGCCCGGCACCTCCAGCGTCATGCCCCCCAGCGCGTTTCCGATCTGGCCTATCACTTCGATGCGGCGGGCGACAGCCCCTTGGCCCTGCCTTACGCCCTGCAGGCGGCGGAGCAGGCTCGGGCCCAGCACGCCCTGGAAATCGCCGAGCAGCAGTATCGCATCGCCGAGCGGGGAGTCGCTTCGGCCGACAACGCCACCGGCTACCGGATTGCCGAGGGACTCGGCGACGTGCTGATGATGCGAGGGCGCTACGACGCGGCCGGCGATCTGTTCGAATCGGCCGCCGCCTTGGCCGAGGGCGCGGTGGCTCAAGCGCATATCCGCGGCAAGCTGGCCGAGTTGGCTTTCAAGCGCGGCGACGCCCAGCGGGCCATCCAGGACTTCCAGACCGCACTTAATCTATTGGGAAAAACCACGCCCCGACGCCTGCCGACGATCCTCCTCCTGTTGGGCTGGGAAACCTTCGTGCAACTCTTGCACTCGTGTTTTCCCTTCTTGTTCGTACACCGCCGCAAACGACTGCCGAGCGTCGCCACCAGGCTGGCCCTGCGGCTCCTCAGTGGACTGGCCCATGGGTGCTACTACTGTCACGGCTCGCTCTGCATGTGGGCGCACCTGCGGGGGATGAACCTGGCCGAGCGCTATCCGCCGACGCCTGAACTGGCGCAAGCCTACGGCGAGCACGCCCCGGGCATGACCCTGGTTCCACTCTTCCGCCGGGCAATCAGGTACGTGGAAAAATCGCTGGCCATGCGCCGATCCTTCGGCGACTTGTGGGGCGAGGGCGAGTGCCTGAACTACTACGGCATCGTGCTCTACGCGGCCTCGCGGTTCTCCGAGGCCATCGAGAAATGCCGAGAAGCCATCCGCCTGCTCGAGCGGATGGGCGACTACTGGCAGATCCACATGGCGCGGTATCAGATCGCCGCCTCCCTGTACCACCTGGGAGATCTCCAGGGCGCCGTCGAAGAGGCGCGGCTGAATCACGACTCCGGGGTCGAACTGGGCGACTTCCAAGCCTCCGGAATCATCCTGGACGTCTGGACGCGGGCCACCGGAGGCTCCGTTCCCGAAGAGATCCTCCAGACGGAACTCGATCGCGCCCACTACGACAAACAGGGCGTCGCCCAGGTGCTGCTGGCCAAGGGCGTATGGCTGTTGGGGCGCGGCGAAGCGGACGCGGCCGTCACCGTGCTGGAGGAAGCGATCGCCGCGGCGTACCGGGCGGGCGTTCGCAACGCCTATACCATGCCGCCGTTGGCCTGGCTGGCCACGGCGCACCGCATCCAAGCGGAAAAAGCACGGGACTACACGCCGCTGCGCCGCCGCGCGATCCTCCGCCGCGCCGAGAAGGCCGCGCGAAAGGCCGTCCGCGCGGCGCGACTCTGCCGCAACGACCTCCCCCAGGCGCTGCGCGAATATGCGTTGATCCTCGCCATGAGCGGGCGGGTGCGGCGGGCCCGGCGGCTCTTCCACAAGAGCCTGGCCGTGGCACGAAAAATGCACGCCCGTTATCAGTACGCCCAGACCCTGCTGGCCGCGGCCCAAACGGGTCGGGAATCGGGTTGGCCGGAAGCCGAGGAACAACTGGCCGAGGGGCAGGCGCTGCTCGCGGAACTGCACGCCTCCGATGCGGCCCGCGACGATAACGGCAAGCCGGACCAACGGCCGGCCAGCCTTTCGCTGGTGGATCGTTTCGATACCGTGCTGAATTCCGGGCGAAAAGTCGCCTCGGGACTCTCCCCGAAGACGATCTACGACGAAGCCCGCGCCGCGGCGATGCGGCTGCTGCGAGCAGAGCAGTGTTTGGTGCTCGAGGTGGACCCAAGCGGCGACGCGCCCCGTTTCACTCCCGTCGCCGGCGAGATCGAGGGGGGATTCGACGAGGCGATGGTCCGCCGGGCCCTTCAGACCGAGCGGGCCGTGGCGTCGGTCGAAGAATTCGCGCAGCGCGACTGCGACAGCGCCGCGGGCGTCGGCGAGCGTTCTTCGCTGTGCGTGCCCATGTACGTACGGGGCCGCGCCGTCGCCTGTCTCTTCGTCACGCACGAACACGTGCGCGGTCTGTTCGGGCCCGACGAGGAACGCCTGGCCGATTTCGTCGCCACGATCGCCGGAGCGGCCCTGGAAAACGCCGAGGGGTTCGCGCAGTTGAAGCAATTGAACGAGACCCTGGAGTGGCGCGTCGCCGAGCGAACCGCGGCCGCCGAGACCCGCGCGCAGGAACTGGCCCTGTCCAACCGGGAACTCGAACGCGTGGCCAACGAACTCCGCGCGGCCCAGAAGGAACTCCGCATCGCCACGCGGGCCGCCGAGAGTGCCAACGAGGCCAAGAGCCGTTTCCTGGCCACCATGAGCCACGAAATCCGCACGCCCATGAACGGCATCATCGGGATGACCGAACTGGCACTGTCCACGGCGCTTTCGACTCAACAACAAAACTACCTCGCTATCGTCAAGCAGTCGGCCAACTCGCTGCTGGCGCTGCTGAACGACATTCTCGACTTTTCCAAGATCGAAGCGGGCAGGATGGATCTGGAGAAGATCGTCTTCTCGCTGCGCGACGTCGTCGGAGACGCCGCTCGGCTGCTGGCGGTCCCCGCTTCGCAGAAAGGGCTGGAGTTGATCTGCGGAGTTGCGCCGGACGTTCCCGACGCCGTGCTCGGTGATCCGAACCGGTTGCGGCAGATCGTCGTCAACCTGGTGGGCAACGCCGTCAAGTTCACCGCAGCGGGCGAAGTGCTGGTCGACGTGCGGCTGGAGAACAACGCCAGCTCCCAGGTGGTGCTGCACTTCGCCGTGTCGGACACCGGGACGGGAATCCCCGCCGACAAGCAGCGGTGCATCTTCGAGGCCTTCCGGCAAAGCGACAACTCCACCACCCGGCGTTTCGGAGGGACCGGGCTGGGACTGGCCATCTCGTCGCAATTGGTGACCCTGATGGGCGGGCGGATCTGGGTCGACAGCCAACTCGCCCACGGAAGCGTGTTTCACTTCGTCGTGCCGTTCGATCTCCCGAGGTCGATCGAAGAAGCGCTGATCCGAAACACGCTCCCTCCGGAAGCCGCCGTCTTGGTCGTAAGCGGCAATGCCAGCGCCCGTCGCGCCTACGGCAACGCGCTGTCCGGCTATGCAGTGGAATTCTCCACGGCCGCCGATCCCCAGGCCGCACGGTCGATCGTCCGCCAACGTCACGACGAGGGCAGGCCGTTCGCCTTGCTGGTGGTGGACGTCGGCGCGGGAAGCAGCGACGGCTTCGAACTGGTCGAGCAACTGCGGCGCGACGACGACGCCCAAGAATACCCCGTCGTGATGCTCACGCCCGCCGGACAGATCGACGCCGCCGAGCGCTGCCAACGGCTGGGCATCGAACACTGCCTGACCAAACCGGTGAAAGCGTCCGAACTCTTCGAGGCCGCGCTGGCGGCCGTGACAGGACGCTCCGGCAAACGCGCCGCAGCGGCAGCCGGAGGCGACCAACCCGCATTGCGACCGCTCCGCGTGCTGGTGGCCGACGACGCTCCGGTCAATCAGGAGGTCGCCGTCGGGCTGCTCGAACTGCTCGGGCATACGGCCGAAACGGCCGACAACGGCCGCGAAGCCGTCGAATCCTTCCGGCAACGGTCCTTCGACCTCGTGCTGATGGACCTCGAAATGCCGGAGATGGACGGCCTGGCAGCGACGGCCGCCATCCGCGAACTGGAACAGGCCACCGGCACGCACGTCCCCGTCATCGCCATGACCGCACACGCCATAAAGGGCTTCCGCGAGCAATGCCTCGAGGCGGGCATGGACGGCTATATCTCCAAGCCGATTCAGCCCCAGGAACTCCGCAGAGCATTGGAGGAGTTCCGGCCGGTTGCGACGTAAGATTCCGGCGAGACGGCTACTCTAAGCAAACATTCGACGATCCCACTCAGAATTTTTTCGTTTCGCCCACTTCCATCCGGACCATTTTGGCGAGCACCGTACGGAGCTTCTTCATCGTGATGGGCATTCTCAGCACGATGCGATGGGCGGCCGTGACGGCGTCCTTTTCCCAGGCCCGTTGCGATGCGTCCAGCAACAGCACGGCCGGAATCAGCGCCGTTCTGGCGTCTTCGCCGAAGGTATTGAACGCGTCCAAGACCGACTCGCCTATCTTCTGGCCGTTGAAGACGACGCAGTCGGCGACGTCGGTGTCCTGACGCAGCCGGTCCAGGGCCCGGTACGGGTCGCTGGTCAGCAACACGCGATAGCCGGCCCGCTTGAACCCGTTGCGAAAAACCTCCTGCAAGTCCGGGTCCGACTCGACGATCATCACGGCGTATTGCTTCGGTTTCTCGACGGCGGCCGCCGACAACCGGTTTCCGGCTTGGGCCCCTTCGGAAGGCAAACCGCCAAACGCGGCGTCTCCTTCTCCCGCCAGTCGGGCGGCGGCCAGTTCCAGGTCCGTGAGCATCGCACGCGGTGACTGGTAGCGGCGGTTCGGATCGAGCGACATCGCCTTGTTGACCACCAACGCCACCGAGTCGGGAATCGTCGGGTCCGCCTGGCGGATCGGTCGGACGCCCAGAAAACGCGACTTGCTCAGCCGCTGCAGCCGGTCCTTGGTTTCCGAGAGCGGGGGCTGGCCGACCAGCATGTTGTAGAAGATGCAGCCGAGAAAGTAGATGTCGCTCCGCGTGTCGTCCTTCCGCACGCCGGTCGCCCGTTCCAAGGCCGCGTAGTCGATGGTTCGGGCGTTGGGCAACTCGGCCAGGCTGTCGCCGTTGAGCGTCTCGTCCATGGCCGCCAGCCCGAAATCGACCAGCTTGACCTCTCTGCGGCTGGAGACCAGCACGTTGTTCATCTTCAGATCGCGGTGCGTCAGGCCGTGCTCGAAGGCGTATTGCATGCCTTCGACGATGCCGGTCATCAAACGGATCGCCTCGGGCGAGTCGAGTTTCCTGCGGATCTTGACGAACTCCCGCAGGTTCCGGCCCTCGACGAATTCCATCACCAGGAAGTGGGTTCTCCCCGACGAGATCACGTCGTAGATCGGAACGATGTTGGGATGCCGCAACGAACAGCCGACCCTGCCCTCGCGGACGAACTGGTTGAAATGGACCGGGCTGTCGCTGAAGCGGTTCCGCAGGACCTTGACCGCGACGACCTGTTCGGTCTCCTGGTGGACTGCCCGGTACACGCGGGCGAACGTGCCCGACCCGACCAGGTAGAGGACCTTGTACTTGCCGAAGAAGAACCCGGTACGTTCTCCCTTCACCAGGCGTTCGACCTGGTAGTTCGTCATGAACTCGCGGCGGACGAGCGTTTGCAGGAAGTCATCCACCTGGACGTTGCGGCTGCCGAAAGAAGACCAAACCTGCTGCAATTGCCGCTCGTCGAGCAGTCCCAGATCGAATGCGCGTTGTGCGACCTTTTCTGCAGAAGGCAAGCTCATACCGATTTTGTTTCTTATGCGAGGACGAAGGTGCTCTTGGGGACGGAATGACGCCGCACGGATATAGTCAATGATATTATCGGGTCGCCTGGCCCGCAACACCTTCCATTACAAGGACGTACTACCATCTATTGATAGAGATGCCTCTATGGTAGAGTTGCATCCACGGAGATGGGTCGGCCGGAAACCGGGCGTTTCGTGCCGCCCAAGAAAACGAAAAGCCCAAGGGCGAGCCCCGAAGAACCGGACGGAGTTCCATAGGCCGGTTCCGGGGCCCCCCCTTGGGGCAGGTGCCAATAGGAGATTGGCGGCGAGGGAGGCTATCAGAGAGATGTTGGCAAATATCGATTCAATAGGGTCCAGACCATGTCAGGGAGAACGCTCGCACCTCAGGAGGACTCCTCCAACTTCCGGCGATAGTCGTCGCGTTCGCGTCGGGTCGCTTCCAGATCGAAGGCCAGGTATTTCATATCCAGACGGAGTTGGCTCAATGCGTCTTGGACCAGCGAGAGAATCCGGCGGCGACGCTTGGTGCTGTCGACCACCCGACCGAGGGCCGGATCGATTTTCTCGCGGAACTCACTGGGCAGGTGGCTGATGGCGACCACTAATTCGATGATCTCGCGGGGGACTTCGTTTGCGGGGTTCTGGACGTGGCGTGTTTGCTTGGTCACAGGTGTCTCCTTCGATGTGTTGGGCACCTCCCGATATAGCACGACGTGTGCCGAAGTCGGCCGAGTCTTCTATGAATCGCCGTAACTTGCTGCTGCTGAAGTGGTTGCGCATCGGTGTCCGCCCGGCCCATTCGGGCCGACGAAGACAAAACACCACGTTTGATCTGGATGCTTTTCACAAATCCTGATACAAGCACGCTTTACGGTCAGTTCATCCTTGTTCCGGCATGTTGCCTTCTTGCCACGTGGCGGTGATCCAAAACCTGCAAACCCGATTTTCCGTATTTCGCGTCGCTCCTGGGCTGATTGCTGCGGCGGTGGTGATGGCCGTACAGAGCGTCGCCCCGGCCGTCCACGCGCAACAGCCCTGGTACAACGGATTCGAGGGGCCCGACGCGAGCTGGCGCGACGCCGGGGGAGATGCCGCCTACGAGATCCGACAACACGCCCGGGTGCGCGGCGAAGCCCATACCGGCGCGAACTGCGAACGGCTGACCGTCGTGGGCAATCACGGGACCTACGTGTACGTCAGCCACGAAGTGGGCCGGCCGCGGGTGATCGACGAGCTGCTGCCCACCATCTGGGTCAAATCGGACCGCCCGGGCCTCCAGGTCCTCGCCCAAGTGATCCTGCCGCGCACTCCGGACCCACGGACCGGGCGTCCCGTGTCGACGATCGTCGGGGGCACCAGCTATGCCAACGTCAATCACTGGCAACAACTGCGGATCGACGATACCCCGACCCTGCTGGCCCGGCAAATCCGCGTCCTGCGCACCCAGATGGGGCCCGGCGTCGACGGGCGAGAGGCCTACGTGGATCGCGTGCTGTTGAACGTCTACGGTGGACCGGGCACGACGACCGTCTGGATCGACGACCTGGACATCGCCGGCTACGTCGCCGCGCCGACCGACGCGGGCACTGCCGCTGTGCCCACCGGTCCGACGGCCCCCGGCGGACCGTCCGGGCTCGTTCATCCCGGCACGGTGGGTATCTCGGAACGCCGCCGGGTGGAACTGATCGGGTCGGTATTGACGGTCGAAGGCCGTCCCATGTTCCCTCGTGCCGTTCGACATCAAGGCGAGCCGCTGGCTTTCCTCGAAAAATTGGGATTCAATGCCGTCTGGCTGGACCGGCCGGCTTCTGCGGAGATCCTCGCGGAGGCGAGCCGGACGGGGATGTGGCTGATCTGCCCGCCCCCACGCCCGACTTCGCCGTATCTGCCCGCCGACCAGGCCGTCGCACCCGAGGAGATCGGCCCGCCGTACGATCCGGTTCTGGTGTGGCAGATGGGCAGCGGGCTTCCCGGGAGCCAACTGGATGCCACCGGCCGCCAAGCCGATGAAGTTCGGTTGGCCGATCGGCAGAAAAGACCGCTGATTTGCCAAGCGGAGGACGATCTGCGGAGCTACAGCCGGCACGTCGATCTGCTGTTGATCGACCGTCGGCCGCTGGGCACCAGTCTCGAGCTGGCCGATTTCGGCAACTGGCTTTGCCGGCAACCGCGCTTGGCCAGGCCCGGGACCCCGATCTGGACGACCATCCAGACCCAGCCTCGCGCCGCCCTGCGCGAGCAACTTGCCGCCCTTGGGCCGGATCGACCGCCGCCGCTGACAATCCCCGAAGAACAGATCCGCCTGCTGGTCTACACGGCCGTGGCCTCGGGCAGCCGGGGATTGGTGTTCGATTCGCAATCCCCCCTGAACGCCGAGGACCCCGATTCGCGGCAGCGGGCCATGGCCTTGGAACTGCTCAACCTGGAACTCCGTTTGATCGAACCTTGGGCGGCAGCCGGCGGCTTCGTTACCGCGGTGAGCGGAAATCGGCCGGAAGTGGCCGGTTCGCTGCTGCGTACCGATCGGGCACGCCTGTTGTTGTCGATCTGGTCGGCGCCCGCGGCCCAATACGTCCTCGGACCGTCGGCCGCCAACGACGTCTCGCTGCTGGTGCCCGGTGTTCCGGAGGCCAGCAGCGTGTACGTCTATGAATTGGGGCCCGGCGGGTTGCGGCCGCTGAGGCACAAACGCGACACGGGCGGTGTGCGGGTGACGCTGGAAGATTTCGGGCCCACCGGCCTGGTGCTCTTCGCGCAGGATCCGCTGTTCGTCCACAGCCTTACCCAGCGGTCGAACGAGATTGGACCCCGCGCGGCCGAACTGAACCGACACCTGGCCGCCGGCAAATTGCACGCGGTGCAATCACTCGTCGGACAACTCGCCCCGGGCGGCGTCGACCCGCGACAAGCGGCCGGATGGATCGAGGCGGCGCAGAAGAGCCTCCGGTGGTGCGACGCGTATCTGGCGGCCGGGGACTATCAGGCGGCCTGCCGGCACGCACGCGAGGCGATGCGATCTTTGCGCGCGGTCGAACGGGCCTATTGGGAAGCCGCCGTGCGGAATCTCGGCTCGCCGGTCGCCGGCCCGACCACCGCCTGTTTTGCCGCCCTGCCGTGGCACCGGGGCCTGATCGATCGGATCGCCGGTTCCCGGACCGGGCCGAATCGACTCGTCGGCGGGGATTTCGAAGATCTGCAAACGATCCTCGGCGCCGGCTGGCGACACGTTCAGCGCGCTTCGGACGAGGTCCGGACATCGGCCGACCTGCTGGCCGGAGCGGCCCACACCGGCAGCGGAGGGCTGCGATTGACCGCCCGGGCCGCCGACCCCGAAAACCCGCCCGCCGTCCTCGAATCCACACCCCTCAGCATCACCAGCCCCGCCGTGCCGGTCGAGGCGGGTGAACTCGTCCGTATCCAGGGCTGGGTCCAGGTCCCCGCCGCGATCACCGGCAGCGTCGACGGGCTGATGGTCGTCGATTCCCTCTCCGGCGAGGCCCTGGCCGAACGGATCGGTCAGACCGACGGCTGGCGACAATTCACGCTCTACCGCGTCGCACTCCGCTCGGGCCACATGAACGTGACCTTCTCGCTGACCGGGCTGGGCGAGGTCTGGCTCGACGACGTCACCATCCAGCCGCTGCACCCCGTCGTCCCCGCCAACATGACGCGGCGCCCCTATCCCGGCTATTTCCCGCGCTAATCACAAAGCCGCGACCGGTGGTCGCGCCAATCCACACCCAATCGCGCCAATCCACACCCAATCGCGCCGATCCGCGCCAACCCGCGCCCGCGGACCGGGAGCCGTGCTTGCACAATCCGCCGAAAACACTTAGGATTCCGAACTGTAAGCGGTGAGTGGAAAATGGGGACTGGCTCCGAGCCGCCAATGGTGTGAAAGTCGCGGAAAAGCGCTGCCGGCTCGGTGCCTGTCCCCTTTTTCCACGGGGTCCGAGAGTCACCGCCTTGCCAAACGGTACCGCCCCGCGTCCAAGGAGTTCCCCATGGCCCTTCGCAATCCCACGCAACGCTCTCGCCGCAGTTTTCTCGAACACGCCGCGGCCGCCGGCGGACTCGGGCTCGGCGCCCTGCTGGCCGGGTGCAACTCGCAGTCGTCCGGCGACGGCCCACGCAAACGGCTGCGGGCCGCCTTCTCCAACGGCGGTCTCCAGGGCACCTGGTGCAAGCTGGGCCACGACGCCGCCATGCTCTGGGGCAAGCTGCTCGACGTCGAGGTCGTCTGGTTCGACGGCGAGTTCAACGCCCAAAAGCAGCGCGAAAAGCTCGACCTGATGGTCGACGACGACTGGGACTTCTGCGCCGTGCAGTCCCATCAGTCGGGCACCCTGGAAGAGCCGGTCAAGCAACTCAAGAAGCGCGGCATCCCGGTGATCTCTTTGGATACGCTGCTGGTCGAGCACGACCGGTTGCGCGAGGTCGGCGTCTGGATGCAGATTTCGCCCGACCAGACCGGCATGGCGGAGAAGAGCGTCCAATACATGATGGACAAGATCGGCGGCCGGGGGAAGGTGATCCACATCGGCGGCGACAGTGCCCACTCGGGCGCCCAGCAGCGCAGTCAGGGCTTCGAGAACATCCTGGCCAAGTACCGCGACACGGTCGAGGTGGTCGGCGGCGGCGTGCGGTGGTGCGAGTGGAAGACGGAAACCGCCCGAAACACGTTCACCGCGCTGCTGGGCCAAAGCGACGAGCCGATCGCCGGGGCGTTCTTCCACAACGACGACATGGCGTTGGCCTGCACCAAGGCGATCGAGGGCACGATCCACAAAGACATGGTCATCACCGCCGTGGACGGCCAGAAGCCGGGCCTGACCGGCGTGAAAGACGGCCTGCTGGCCGCCACCGCGATCAATCCGGCCGGGATGATCCACGGCTACGGGCTGATCGTCGGCCAGTTCATCGTCCGCAACCAGGAGAAGCTGGAAGACCTCCCGCTGGAGATCATCCTCCCTTGCCCGCTGGTGTGCCGGGAAGCCGGCAACGTCGACGCGATGCTCTATCTGAGCGACCCGGCACACTGCCTGGTGTAAAACGCCCGATCATCTTGTAGGTCAGGGCTTGCCCTGACGCATAACAAGCCGAGCGTCACCACGCCGGTTCGTCGCCGGTTCGTCAGCCGGTTCGTCAGGGCGAGCCCTGACCTACGGAGAGGAAGCCCAGCGAGACGAGGAACTTGTCCATCTCGGAAACCGTCTTGGCGTAATAGGTGCCGGCCAGCGAAGCCTCCGGCCCCGGGTGGTTGAAGAAGCCGTGCGGCTGGCCTTCGTAGAGGTGCAGATCGCAGCGGCTGCCGACCTTCTCCATTTGGGCCTTGTACTTCTCGGCCGTGGCCACGGGGATCAGCTTGTCGTTGGTGCCCAGGAAGACGATCGTCGGCGGGGCGCCTCGGCGAAGGTTGTGCAGGGGCGAAATCTCCCGGTAGCGATCCTGCAACTGGCCGTATCCGTAACCCTCCGGGCCGTTGTCATAGACCGGGTTGAACAGCAGCAGGGCGTTCGGCTTGGAACTGACCGAGGTGTCTTCGCCCTCTTCCTCCAGCCCCGGCACGTTGCCGATGGCCGCGGCGACGTGTCCTCCGGCCGATCCGCCGCCGGCCGCGATCCGTTGCGGGTCGATGCCCAACCGTTCCGCGTTGGCGCGGATCCACCGCACGGCCGACTTGCCGTCTTTGACGCACTCGAACGGCGTGGTGCCCTGCCGGCTCTTCACCCGATAGTCGGCCGCCATGGCCACCATGCCCCGCGAAGCCAGATATTGAGCATGGGGAAAGAACTGCTTGGGCGATCCGCCGACCCAGCCGCCGCCGAAGAAGAACACGGCCGCCGCCCGCCGGTCCGCCGGCTTGTGGTCCTCCGGCCGGAAGATGTAGATTCGCAACTCGACGTCGCCGACCTTCTTGTAGACTTCGCTGGTCGCGCCCTCGGCCTCCAGCACTCGCGGATCGGCCGTTTTCTTGTCCTGCGCAAAGGCGTGGATGCACAAGGTCAGCAGGAACAACAGGATGATCGGGGTAATCTTGTTCATGGTTGGTTCATCTCCTTAGTAGCCATCTCGCTGCGGCGAGATGAAGCCTCGTCTCGAACAGTAAACGTGGAGTGGAAAATGGGGACTGGCTCCGAGCCGCGGCAGATGTCCAACCTGCGGAAATACGTTGCCGGCTCGGTGCCTGTCCCCTTTTTCCACGGTGCCCCGGTGTCGCCGCTCGAAAAAGGGGACAGGCACCGTCGGCAACACAAATCACCACGGCCATACCGGTCGTCGACGGAGCCAGTCCCCATTTTCGGGCTCCCGCACTTACACTTTGAATTACAGGTAATCTTGATAAAGCGGCGTGATCACGAGTTCCGGAACCAGCACGTGCGGCGGCAGCTTGGCGATGGTCACCACGCAGGCGGCGATGTCTGCGGGATGGACCATGACGGCTTTCTTCTCCGCCGGCACGGGCACGGGACGCTGGTCGAGAATGGGCGTGTCGACCTCGCCGGGATAAATGTTGGTGATGCGGATGCCGTGGGATCGCTCTTCCAGGCCGACGGCCGTTCCCAGTGCGGTGGCGGCGAACTTCGAGGCGGCGTACGACGGCCCGGCCAGCGGCAGCGCCCGCTTGCCGGCGATCGACGAGATGTTGACGATCAAACCCCCCTTTCGTGCCCTCATGCCCGGCAGCACGGCCTGCATCACGTGGAACAGGCCGGTGCAGTTGACGGCCAGAATGCGTTCGAAGTCGGCCGGATCGAGTTCGTGCATCGCCCGTTTGGCCACGTTGATCCCGGCGCTGTTGACGACGATATCCAGGGGGCCCAACTCCCGCTCGGCCCAATCGACCAGCCGGCGGACCGAATCCCGGTCGGCCACGTCGCAGGGATGGGTGAGCACCGGCCGGTCGCCGTCGATTCCGGCGGCCGCCTCTTGCAGCTTGCTCTCGGTCCGCCCGCTGATGGCCACCCGGCATCCCTCCCGGGCGAGTGCTTCGGCGATCCCCAAACCGATCCCGCTTCCCCCGCCGGTCACCAGCGCCGTCTTGTCCTTCAAACCCACGAAAATCCTCCTTATCTTCCCAGATCCTGGCTGGATTTGGTCCGTAGATACCCTAACGTGGGGCACGTTTTCAACGTGCCCACAACTCCTGATTGTGGCCGAGCACCTTGAACATCTCAATGGCTTAGGGGAAGATTTCCAGAAGGAAGCGACCGGCCGGCCCCGACCTCCCGGCCGGCAGTTCCCCCCCGGGATCGCAGTCCCGGGGCGTTTTGTTCACTTTCCAGCCACTCTCTACTGCGAAGCCGCTAGCGGCCCACTGCCATGCCCACCGTCGCCCCACTGCTCGAATGTCGCCGCATCGGCAAGCGTTTCGGCGGCGTAACGGCGCTCGAAGAGGTCGATTTCTCGCTGTCGGGCGGCGAAGTCCACGGCGTGGTGGGGAGCAACGGGGCGGGCAAGAGCACCCTGATGAAAATCCTCGCCGGCGTGCTCCCGGATCACGACGGCTCGGTGCTCCTGGACGGCCGGCCGGTCGATCTGTCCACGCCCCAGGCCGCCATGGCCCAAGGCATCGCGATGGTCTACCAGGAACTCTCCGGCGTCGGCCAATTGTCGGTCGCCGAGAATCTGTTCCTCGGCCGCCAGCCGACCGGGCGTTTCGGGCGGATCGATTGGCGAACCATGCGGCAGAAGGCCCGGGAGCATCTCGGCGAACTGAAAATCGACGTCGACGTCACCCGCCGGCTGGACGGCTACCCGCTGGTCATCCGCCAGATGGTCGAGATCGCCCGGGGAATCCACAGCGGCG
>DATLAN010000200.1:0-12778 GCA_035527455.1 Thermoguttaceae bacterium | reverse complement strand
TTCGCGCGTCGCGTTCGGCTCCCTTTGCCGCACGTTCGGCCGCCGCCTCGATGTGTGCCAACACGCGCCCGGCGAACCACACGCTGCGGCCGCCCAGCGTCACCGCCGGGGGAATCTGCCAGCGTGCAACCATCCGCCGCAACGTACGTGGCGCCACGTGCAGCGCCTTGGCGAGTGCCGCTTCATTGACAATCGCCTTGTCGGGCAACCCGGCAAGGGTGTCGAGCACAAGTCCGCCCCGGCCGTCCGCCTCGCCCTTCTCCGCTTCGGGATCGGCGGGAAGTGATTCACTGCCGCCCACGTCCGCCTGGTCCACGCGGTCAACTGCTCGCTCAATGTCCTGTTCAACCTGTTCATTCATCATCTTGCTCCTGTAACGAAATCATCGGGTTATGGCATAGTCTTTGCCTTCATTCGTGTGTGCCGCTGCTTGACCGTTATCTTTGTGTGCTTCCTGTTCGACCGCGCTCCGCGCCGCATGCCGCAGGATGAAGTAGCACAGCCGCTCGCCCTGTCGCCGGGTGCCCGCGAAGAACACCGCCACCTGATTTCCTCAAGTTGGCCCATGGCACCAGCGGATGAAGTGCTACTCACGATCCGCCTCCTCGGCCAGAATCTCCCCGACGGCCTGATCCCAAGACGTCTGCGGGTTCCGCTTCAGGGCGCGTTTGATCTTCTTCCGCAGCGAGGCGGCGTTGACCTCCAGACACTGCGCCGTCCTCCGAGCCTCCGCCAAGCCTTCCTCCGCCTTCTTGTTGAGGACCTCGATCATCGCCGCCCGGCGATACGCCGTTTCAATGGTCTGATCGTCCGGCACCAGCTTGGCCACGCCGTGCGCGCGGAGCTTTTTCTCAAGCCATTCGATCAGGGCGCCGGAGGAAAAGGCGTTCAACTCGACACGTTGCCCCTTGTAGCCGTGCCACCTAGCGCCGCTGTCGACCAGGAACGCAATCTCCGCTTCCGTGGCCCCGTTCTCCTTGAGGTTCCATTTCGGGTCTGTCTTCCCGTAGAAGCAAGGTTCGGATTGCATCTGATACTCCTCGACATCCTCAAGACGCAGGCCGAGGTCGATCACGTTGACCGCGCCGGTGAAGGTGAAGCGCCGAGTATCGCGGCTCAGCGTCCCCAGGATCGAGAACCCCGACTTATCGAAGTCGTGAAGCACCAACAGCGGCACGTCGCGGCCGCAGAGCGTATCCGCCAATTCGCGGCAGGCAGTGCTGGACATTCCCTTCGACGACATGATCGCGATGTCGAATCGCTCGGCCAAGGCAACGCTTTCAAACAGCGGCATGAACCCCTCTTTCTCGATGAACAGGATGGCGCTGTAGCGGTTCGTTGGCCCCATCGTGGGGAAGGCCGCGCCTACAATCGTTGGAATGACCTCGCCCACGGCATGCTCCTTGATGGCCCGCAGGTAACGCCGCACGCCCAGGCTTCCCAACGGCACTTGCTCTTGGGTATGCGGCTCCGACAGGCTGCCCCTGGCATCCCACACCACGTCCCAATCGGCGGTCTCGTCGGGATGCGCGGCCATGTAGTCCGGCAGCAGTGTTTGAGTGAAATACGCCGAATCGAGGCTTTCGCAACCGTCGGCGCGCTCCAGAATAGCCGGTCGGCAAGCATACATAACTTGTCTCGCGTGCGCCGGGTATCGCCCATTGTTGCTTGCCTTCTGGTAGGCGGCGCTCATCTCCGCCCACGCCGCGTCCTTGATGGTGGTTCTAAACGACCACGACCGCCATGCCTGAGCGCGTCGAGGAGCCCGGGTGCGGCTCCGCTCCTCGGCTTTTCGCTGCTTGGTCCACTTAGCCGTCACACTGTTGACCGCCGATAGAATGTCTGAGCTATCCATTGACTCAATCCTTCACCACAATGGCCGACTTCCCCCGATCCGTATACTCCACGCGCGGGCACGCCACGTGCAACAGGAAAGCGATCGGCTCGTTAGGGCCGGCGCGACGATCAGTCAAGATGCTGCTCAAGCCCTCGCCGGTTGCACCCAATACCCGGAATGGGTCTCCGATGCCTGCGGACCAGTTCACGCCCGTAATCAATCGCCGCTTTCCATCGCCGTCCAGCCACGCGAAGGCCGTCTCTATGACGACCGGCAAGCCGTCCGTGCCGATCTTCGCCACCTTCCGATAGTTGAACGACTCCATCTTGCCGCCCAGCCCCGCGAAGCGTTGCTTCAGATGCTCCTCCCCGATGACGCCGAGCAGCGGCGCGGCCACCGGCTTGCTGTGCAACCGCATCGCACCCAGCAATGCCGATACCGCTTCCCGATCCACCGCACCGTCGCCGTTCAGCCACTCCGACAGTTTTGCCCGGGCAAAGCCCGTCGCGTCGAGCACCTTCTTCTGCTTCGCCGTGGAACTCAGCCCCCGGAACTCCGACACGAATTCCCGGACCGTCCGATCCCGCCCCTGATCCTGATCGTGGACGATGTACCCCGCGGCCAAACGGGCTAGGTGATCAACCTCGTACCAGTGCGCGGACGTCGGGTCGCTTGGCCGCCACTTCGCCCAATCGGATGACGTGGCGGCGATACGGCGGCGAGCGCCGAACCAATCCATATCCAGCGTCAAATGCGGGTTCAGGAAGGTGTAGTCCTCCGCCATTTGTAAAAAACGAGCCTTAGCGTCCTGCAAGAATGAGCTTGCTGAATCGGGCCACGCGAAGTGGAAAAGGGTGCCGTTTCTTACAATTTCAGAACACTCATGCCTCGCCACCGGCTTCTGGCGAAGTTGGTCCACAGTCACCGTGATCGAGTGCCGTACGCCCTGCGCGGTGATCGTAACCCCGCCGGCAAGACCGCTATCCTCGGACAGGACAAACGGCATCGCCACCAGCGTCTTCAAGGCGTTGCCCTGCGCCCCGCGGTCCGGCGCCATGTACGCCTCGCGGTTCGATACGCGAACGCTGAAGTCGAGCACGCCCTCAACCGTACGCGCCGGAATGCCCGGCCCGTTATCCGAGATGCTGATCCCATCCTTCCCCACAATCACCTCGATCTCGGGATTCACACGCGCCTCGTCGCAGGCGTCCAGAGCGTTGTCGAGCAGCTCCTTCAGAGCCACCAGCGGCCAGTCTTCCACCGGATGGCCGGTTTGCGCCACCAGTTCCCGCTCGGAGCAAAAGTCGAGAAGCCGCGAAGTCGTCAGCGTCGCACGTTCCAGGCGTGTGCCCGTTGCAATCATTGTTTCTCCCATCGTTATTGCGTTTCCTTTCTACTTAGGATCAGCCATCGCTATGTTCCTTCGTCCGCTGGATTGGCACGCATGGCACGCATGGCACGCGTGCCACCCCACTACATGTGTGTTTTCATGGTTCTCTTTCTCATGTGTACTCTTCTCTTTTCCCCTCACGCGCGTAAAAGTCTGTAGTCATGCGTGCCATGCGTGCCAGAGCTCCAAACCCCCCCTGCGAGGCCTTCTATGAGTACTTTTGGCGCAAAAGATTTTGTGCCGGCACGCGTGCCACCTGCGTTCAGACGGCCAGATCGATGCCCATGTAGCACCGAACACGCCCATCGTCCTGCCTCGGCATGCTCGTGCTGAGTCCGGGAAGCACCGTCCGGAGGTCGCGCCCGAAGGCTTGTCGCGTGCCAGTATGTTCTCGCCCCGTTTCCCCACAGTAGGCTTTCCAACCACCGTACAGCCTGTTCGCCTCGATGAAGTTGCCGGGGCCGACGTTGCAGCGGTCGCGGATGAAGGCTGAGATTGGGGAAGCGAGATCCTCAAGTTCACGCATTGCATCTGCGGATGCGTTCGCAGCCGTAAATCGGCCTTGGCTCGCCAACGCGCGATACCCGACAATCGCCCAGTTCAGAATACCGGGCAACTCAGCCAGCAGTTTCTCTGTCAGCCGCGTGTCCTCTTCGCCGTACCACGATCGGGTGAGGCACAGCAGCACGAACCGCCCCGCCATAGCGCCGCTCATGTCCGTCAGACGCGGCAGTTCACTGGTCAGAATCAGGAACCGCGTCGGCAGTCGCCCCGTCCACGATGAAAGATGCTTCCGGTCGACCGTCAGAGCATCTTCACCGCTGATGGACAGCAGCCGCTCGGTGATGACTGCCTGATCGCTGCGCCCGCTGAGTCGAGCATCCGAGACGACCGCGAGCCGTTTGTGCAGCATGGGCTGCAGCCCGAAGTTCATCCCAAGGCTCGCCAAGGTCGGCGCACAAACATTCTCCTGCCCAAGCATGGCCGTCAGAACGCGCCCGATGGTCCCCTTGCCACCCCGTTTCGGCCCCACGATCATCCCGATTTTCTGTTGGCTGCTGTCAGATGACAGATAGTAGCCGAACAGCTCTTGCAAGGCTTCCTTGCTCTGCTCGTCATTGCCGAACAGTTCGTCGAGAAATTGGAGCCATCGGCTAGGTTGTGGGGCTTGTGCGTCAAAGGAGTAGGGAAGTCCGTTAACCGTGAAGAACCCCGGATCGTGCGGAAGGAGTCTTTCGGTGGCAAGGTCGAGCAGCCCGTTCTGGCATGCGATGAGGTCGCGCGGCTTGGGTTCAACGCGGCCATTTAGCCATGCCGGTGCGTCCGTTGCATCACTCAGGTAGACGCCAACCCTGCTGGGCAGAGCAAGGCGAACCTCCCGTACCAGCGACGATCGGGGAGTCAGCTTCACTGGCTCGGCTTCGCGGCCATCCTTCTTCGTCGGTTTCAGTCGAAGGTTGTCCAGATAGCGGTACAGCTCACACTCAAGCGCCTCGTCGGAAAGCTCTGCGAAGTGCGTACCCGTGTAGGTGTAGAACTGCCCGCGCCACCGCACAAGCCGGGTCTTCCTCACCGATTTCAGATACAGATCGGCAAGCGGGATCGGGCTGATGTCTTCGACGATCAAGCTATCGGCCGCCCCCGCTGTTGGCTTGTACGCTTCAGCAGCGTCCGCCATGTCGAGAAGAGCACGCTTGAGCACCTCTCCGTCCTGGGCGTCAAGGCTGTCTGCCCAATCCGTCGCGTCCTTGACGCCATCGCCGGGAAGCTCGATCACCTTCACGAGCGCCGCCTTGCCCGCGAGCCGCTGTGCTACATCCTGAGCATGCCGCCGTCCCTTGTCGTCCCTGTCCGCGATGATGCACGCCCGCCGCCCATGCAGGGCCGAATCATCCGATAGCACATTCCAGTGCATGGCCCCCGTGGGATTGCAGGTGGAGCAAAGGTTCAACCCCGCTACAGTCTCAACGTCTTTCTCGCCCTCACACACGAAACACCATTCGCCCACGTCCGCAGCAAGAAGCTCCGGCAGCCGATACAACACGCGGGGAACGCCTTTCACATTATTGATCCAGCGGCCGGGAGCTTCCGGGTCTGGCCTGCGTTGGGGGAAGTCCTTGTCGAGCCGTTCACCTGTTTCAGCGTCCACAATGTGAACTCGCTGCACCTGATACACCAGATCGCCGTTCGCATTGCGATAGTCATATCCGCAGACGTATTCCCGGCGAGTCTTACGGGTAGGCTTCGGTTGTTCTGCACTGATGTCTTTCAACTCAAGGTCAAGACGCGCGAGCACGTCCTCGATCTTGCAGTTCTGATGCTGGCAGGCGACAATCACGGGTTGTTTGTCGCCCACCTTCACGTACAAGTGCCGCTTCCCCGGATCATCACAGTTCGGGCAACGCGCCAGCCAGCCGCCGTTGTTCTGAACAGGATCCATGCCACGGCTGCGGAGCCGCCCGACAACAAGTTCAATCTGTCTGTTCACTGTTCACCATCCTTCCGCACCCGGCAATCGGGCAACAGGTCGAGCAGTTCGTCGCGCTGATCCGCCGGCGGAAGGTCACCAACCGCGTCAATCTGCCATCCAGTGGGAATGCTCCCGTGGAACTGAACTTCGCCGCACAACACAATTGCCGCGGGAGCGCCGAAGTTCAGGACCTCGACGAAGCCTCTTGTTGTGAATCCGGGACAGTTCATGCTAATATCTCCGTCGCCCGTTCGTCTGCCGAAAGTCGCCTCACGGAGTCCGGGATATTCGGCACCGGCGCCGCGTCCCCCGGCCTCGGATAGCGCCCGTGCCGGAATTCACTCAGGGTGCAGTTCGGGCTACAGCACGTTCCGGCTACGTCACGGGTGCCACAGCAATGAATGCAGATCCTCCGGATTGCCTGCACCGCCCGTTCCCCCACTTTGTAGCCCGGCCAGAAGTCCGGCCCCCACACCTCAACGCCGCTCACGTGCGGTGTGCCGTCCGTCTTCGCCTGTGCTTCAGCCATGAGTAGGTTTGCCCGTGCTTCCGCAACGGCGGGCCTTCTATGGGCTTGACTTGCACGTGGGCTTGCCTGAACAGCCTTGCGCAGAGCCGCCCCCCTGTATTGTGCGGGGTTGCCGAACAAGCGCGGGTTGCCAACACGGAATCGCCAGGCCGGACATTCGATGGTCGGACAGCGCAAGTAAGCGCCTTTCGGCTCGGGGATGCATTCACGGCAGTGCAAGCGAATCGCGCGGATAACGGAAGGCTTCCCGGTCATGGTGCCACCTCCGTTTCGCCGGTGCGGTAGGCGTCAACACAGCGCAGTTTGCGGGCAGCCTGTTCGCTTATCAGCCAACAGTGTCCGAGCCGATAGGCTCCCGGCAGTTTCCCGGTGCGCGCGAGACGGCGCAGTGTTTCCGGGTGCCTGCCTACAACTTTGGCGAGGTCGTGAATCGTGAGGTCTTTGGACATGTGCTATACTCCTGTGCAGCCGTTCGATTCTACTGCACAGTATAGCACAAGAAGTCGGTCTTGTCTTTACGGCGAGCTTACGGAGTCTTTACGGAAGGGAGTCTGGAATGATGTTACATCGCCTCCAAGTCGGGCGGCGCATCCGTTCGGTAGTAGTTCACCCCACGTTTGTTGTCAACGTACCCCGAAGTGCGTAAGCGCCCGGTCGTTTTGAGGGCATCCCGCACTGTAGGATATGGCTTGTTGATGGCTTTGGCTAGTCCCTCTCCTGTGAATGAGGCGTAGTGCAGCGCCTCAAGAATCCTGAGTTGGAGCCACGTCCATTCGCCGGACGGCGTCACGGGCGAACGCAGCTTCGTTCTCGCTTCCAACTCCAGCAGCCGGGCATAGTGCCACTCCTCCAAGTCCCTGTCCACCTCAGCCTGAACCCAGCTCCCATCGTGTTCCTGTCGATGGTTCAACACGAAGCTCGCCACGTCCTCAGGCTCGATGATGTCGGCAAAGAACTTGTCGATGTCCCATCCGCATGCCTGCTGCAAGGCCTCCGCGTAGAGCGTCACCCGGTCAATCATGTGCTTCCTGAACACAATGCGCGAGACGGTGAAGTCTTCGGGGAGAGGCGGCACGGCGGGTCGCGGCACGGCAAGCACGTCCGGCGCGGTCAGGGTCACCTGCGTTTCGTTCCCCTCACGATCAAGGGCTTGGCCGATGAACTCCTCGATGTGGAAGGTGAACCAGCATTCCGGGGGAAGGTCGCGCCGATGACCTGTATTCTCCAGCCATAGCCATTGGGCCAAGTTTTCGGGCGTGTGTCCGTCGCAGAGCAGCATCACTTCCGCCGGTGACATGGTTACGGGTTGCCGTACACGCCGGTGGGCTATGTAGGCGTCGATCTCCTGCCTGACGGATTTCTCGTATCCATCGATAAGCTGCTTGCACCTGGCAATGGTACTGGAAACAACGACGCTTGATTCGGACGTGGTGTTCGAGCGGGTCGTGGCCATGTGTCGGCTCCCTGTTTGCCGTCCCTGAAAATGAAGGGCGGGGCAACGGCCTCAGGGTTGCCGGGTTCGGCGCGGCTTGCAAGTCCGCACCTATCCCCGCCATTCACGCCGCCGAGTGCTACTGCCGCCGCAAGGGGCGGTCGGGGCGTCGCCGTATCCCGGCACTCCGCGACGAAAACAAAACACGCCCGGCCGCAAGGTCGAGCGTGCTGAATCAAGTCTTACGAGGTGTTCGGCGCCCTTGCGTTCCAGTGAACACCATCATAGCACGTCGGCGCCGGGAAATCAAGGGCTTTCTTGCCCCAATGCATCAGTATGGGGTGCGAAGCTACCAATTCAGATAATGAAGCTCGCGAGCTATCCGGTCCAAACTGCCCGCCGTTCTCCCCGCCGCTCTCCGAATGCCCTTGAGTTGCTCCACGATTTCCTCGCTTACATCGACACGTGCCTCAAGCACTGTGATTTGCCCGAGCAGGTTATTTATCACCACGCCTCGCTCCTTCGCGATGTCCCACGCCCCGTACGCACGCTGTTTCCACACGTCCGCAGTCGCATCTGCCTTGGCAACCGCATCCGCTGCATGTATTGCGGTCCCGATCGCTTTGTTCTCATACTTCGTCACCTTCTCCGCCATGAGCGCCGCAGCGCGCCGTGCCTGCTTTTCCTTCTCGGTGGCACCCGTGGCGTCCTTCACGTCTTTCAGTTCCGCGCGTAGCCGGTCGACCGTGGTCTTGAGAAGATCGCGCTCCGCCCGGAGAAGAACGGCCTCCTGCTCAAGTTCCTCTGCGGTCTTGGGCGCCTCTTCGGTGTCGCCTTGCACCGGTGCCTGGCCTTGGTCAGCGCTATCCACTGAGGATGCATTCAACGACAGTACGACAACCAACCCAACGAGCAACAGCTTGTTCATGGCGGTTCTCCTTTCGCCCGTGTGAAGCCCGCGCCCGTGAAGCTCCATCGCCCATGAGCGCCCGAGCTTGTGGTGAAGTGAATGCGCGGCGGGTTTGGCAGGGGTGGTGCGATGGTGAAGATTCCCGCCTGCGCATGATCATGATCATATCGGGCGGGAGTGGGAATGTCAAGCGGAAACTGCTGCCAGTGTTTCAGTCGCCGGACGTGCCGCGGCCGGTGCCGGTATCGGATGGTAGACGTGCCGTCCGTCCTGCTGAACGGCGAGTCGCCGAAGCCTGTCGAGCGCTGCCGCCGCTATCAGCCTCACCGCTTCGCGCGACAAGTGCAACCGCCGGCCGATGGCCGCGTACGACAGTCCGCCCTCGTCGCTGTCGATACCGAACATCAAGATGACGATGGTCTGCTCATCGTCGTCGAGCTGAGCAAGTAGCACGTCGACAAGGTCACGGTCGGCGTACGCTTTACCCGGCCTGGGTTCTGAATCGTTGAACGCCTCGTCGGCGTCGGGGGAATCAAGGCTGATCGCGGGAAGCATCCGCCGGTGCATTTCCCGCTGAATAGCGGGTTCAACCCATTTGCTCGCGTAGGTGGTGAACCGGCAGCCCTTTCGAACATCGAACCGCCCGGCGGCGCCGATCAGGGCGACGCTGCCCGCTCCGACGGCACCGTCGAGGTCGAACCCGGGCCAGCCCCGGAGCAATCGAAGCGCGATTTGCGCCGCAAGCCGCAAGCCCCCTTCGGCCAACCGGTTCCGGGCGGCGGTGTCCTCGCCGGCGGCAAGTCGGTCGCTGAGTTCGCGTTCCTCGTCGACCGTCAGCGGTGCGATGCTGCGGATATCTTGGAGATAGGCTTCGTCGAGTCGCTGCATTCGGGGTGACCTCCTGCTGCCTTCTCAGAACGTACGCGAGAGGCGCCGCCGTGTGCTTGGCGAGGCGCTCTGCTCCTGGACCATAATCGGGGGGTGCGCGGGGGGTATCTCATAAGTCCGGGGTTTCATACCCACGGCTGCGGCAACCTTGTCGCGGGTTTTGGCCTTTTCTAAAGGTGGCAACTTGCCACCTTCTGAAGCCTGTGGTTGATTTCGTCGCGCTTGTTCAGCTTGCCGCTCCTTTGCCGCCTCCTTTTCCATCGGCTCCAGCTTCAACGCAAGTCCTTCTCGGAACGCTGTAGGAAGGCCGTGGTGACGCGACAAGCGCCGCCATCCTAGCACACATGCGTACGGCAGTCAAGTAAATTCCCACTTATTCACCGAATCCCCCACTTTGGCCCACTTTCTACACCCTTTTCCCCCTCTTTTGACCACAAATACCCTCTAAAATGACCTTTTTTACTCCCCAGACGCTAATTTTGTAATATTTTCCACAGGGGTCGAGCTAGAGAAGGGAAAGGCCGAACAGGGATCCGCGATGTCGTCCAACGCTTCCCGCCCCTGCCCGTCCGCCCGCGCGAATCCTTGCGATTATGCCGCACGTCCCCCCGGTTTCACCCGCCTTCACTGCCGCTTTCCACGTCCCTTCACCCCCCCGACACAAACCGCGTATAACGTTTATTACACGCGGTTCTGCGCTCTGCATTCACGATGGAATCACACTTTTCCGTAACATTCCCTCACGTTATCCCCCGGAAGAACCGCGTATAAGTAGCATGCCCGATGCCGATGAAGTTCTGCGGGTTCGGTGCGCACCCCTTGGAGCCGATGCCGCCCCGGTCATGTCCACCTGCTGCCAACTTCCCGGTGCCTTCCGCCAGCACTATACAATACCATGCCCTGCCGATCCAGGCCTACGAATCTCATAGTCCTGCCCCGCATGCGGAAATCGGCCGCGTCCCCCTCCCGAAGACGATGTTCCCTGCTCTTTGTCCGCACCATCGGTGCTTCCCCCTGCGTCGGCACTCCCGCTCGCGTCCACCTGGGAGCCGGTGCCGATTCTGCCCGGAAGCGCCCCGTCTATCCCATCGTCGCCCCTCTCCCTTGACGTTTCAGCCGACGAAGCAGAGCCGGGGAGCGCAAGGGCCGCTCCCCGAGTGTTCACCGCCGGTGGGTCATCCCGGCTATACTGTCGGTCGCTGTCGGCGCCTGTTCCGCTGCCCGCAAGCGCATCATCCGCCGCCCACCGGATACCCCTGAGTGCCGCCCCTGTCCCCGGTGGTGCAAGGCCACACAGCCGGGTTGGGAAGCCCACAGCGCCGAAATCACTGGCAGTGTTCTACCGCCCCTTCACCGTGCCCTTGACCATCCCCACGATAGCAGCCCGCACCACGTCGGGCAGCCGCTCCCATGCCCCCACGACAAGTTGCAGGTCAACCGGCAAGCTCCCCGAAATTGTGCTCTGGTTGTGCTCTGAGAGTTCTTGTTGTGCTCTGGTTGTGCTCTGCGGCTTGCCGGAAGACAGCGGAGAATCGGCAGCGCATGACGTAGGTTCAGCATGCTCTTTTTCGACATTCCCTTGTTGCTGGCTCGACTCCGGCGTCCAGTGGCAGGAATTCGGCTCGCTCTGTCTTATGTCCGACTTTGCCGAACTGGCAGAGGATTTAGGTTCGAATCCCCTATCCTCCACCACGTAACTCCTTGCAGGATCATAACTTTCGGCGCCGACTGCAACCTTTTGTGCTGTGGCTGTGCTCTCGGCGTCCGGTTCAGCCGTCAAGACGGCATTCCCAACGGCCTCAGCAAGCTCGGCAAGACGCGACTCGCGGGCGCGTCCGTAGGTGTTGAGCGTCAACGTAGGGGTGCCGTGCCTGGCAAGGCTTTGGGCTTCCTTCACTCCCGCTCCGCTTTCCAACACGATCGATACGTAGGCGACCCGGCAACTGTGGAAGTCCACCTTACCGCCCGGCGCGTTCTTCTTGATCTTGGCCGCCTTGCAGTCCTCGTCAAAGTCCCTGGCCGCATGGCTTGGCACGTAGAGCATCGGGCTTACTGGCACTTCGAGCGTCGCATCGCGTCGCTTGAGAAATGTGCTGTAGAGCTTTGCCGCGGTGCCCGTTGCCGCGAACGCCTGCAGCCGTTGGATCAGTGCCACGGGCAACGGCTGGAAACCCGTCTTGCGGTTCTTGGTCCATTCGGCGTGAAGGCGAAGGCCTCCGCCATCGACGTCCAGATCGTCCACCGACAGCGACCGCAGTTCATTCTTCCGCAAGCCGCTGCAGAATGCGACCTCGTAGACAAGCCGACGATGCTCCGGTGCCGCTTCAAGCAATGCCCTGATCTCGGTCAGCGTCAGCGCTCGGCGGATCGTCTTCGGTTCAGTGCTGAATGGTGCAAGCCCTTTGAGCGGATCGACTGCCAGAAAGCCACGTGCCACACACCATCGACAGAAGCTCTTGAGCGCTTCGGCGGTGTTCTGCAGCGTCTTGCCGGCGTGGTTTGACGCCTGCAGCTCGCGCAGTGCTTCCTCAGCCCGTGGGAGAATGCCCTCAAGGTCAATCAGCACGTCCAGCCCGAGCCGCTGTTTCCACCATTTCAGCGAACGCTCGCGCTTGTCGGCGTGCTGAGCGCTCCACGTCCTCCCGCCCCGGCCGCCCTGGGCCTTGCCCCACGCAAGGTATTCATCCTTCACTTCATCGAACGGCCGGTGCCGGTGTCTGTTGGCAGATGTGGGCGGCGCCTCAAGCCCGGCATGGATCCTGGCAACGCGGGCTTCGGCCTGCAGCGCCATTTTTCGCGTCTCCGGTTCCGACGTGCTGCCGGTTGCGGTTTTCCGCCTGCCGTTCCAATCGACAATGCGGTACTTCCACTTCTCGTGAGCCTTGCCATTCCGATCGTGTGTCTGAAAGATGAACGCCATTGTTACCGTCCTTTCCGGCCCTCGCGCCACGGCCGCATCAGCAAGTCGCTGATGGTGCAGCCCTGTTTCTTCGCTTCGGCCTCGAGCATTTTGCGTTCGGCCTTCGTTGCCCGCACGCCCAGCCTGATAGCCTTCTGTGTGCCCGGCGGCAACGGAGGCCGCCCCATCTTCGCTTTCGGTTTTCGTTTCGTGCTCATCATCACCTCACGGGGAATTATACATCATGCTCGACACAAAGTCAAGTGAAATTTTCCCGGAATCTTCGCGCGTCGCGTTCGGCTCCCTTTGCCGCACGTTCGGCCGCCGCCTCGATGTGTGCCAACACGCGCCCGGCGAACCACACGCTGCGGCCGCCCAGCGTCACCGCCGGGGGAATCTGCCAGCGTGCAACCATCCGCCGCA
>DATLAN010000199.1:0-10477 GCA_035527455.1 Thermoguttaceae bacterium | reverse complement strand
GCCTTCAGCGGCGTGCTGTTGTGGAAACGGCCCATCGCCAGGTGGGGCTCCCGCAACTACAGCGGAACGCCCGACACGGGGGCCGGAGTCACCACGGGACGATTCACGATGCCGCCGCAGGTGGGCAAGCGGCTGGTGGCCGTCGACGACACCGTCTACGTCACGCTGGGTTTCGACGCCCCGGTTACCGCCCTCGACGCGGCCACCGGCCAGGTGCGACGGGTCTACGCCGAAACGGCCCGGGCCGACGAAATCCTCTGCACCGACGGGCGATTGGTCGTGTCGCTCAACGAGCCGCGCACGAGCGAAGAACGCGCCACCGAGAAACACGTCTGTGCCGTGGATCCCGAGACCGGCCGGGTCCTTTGGAAGAAGGGCACGTTCACCGGCATCTGGACCACGCAAGGACAGGACCCGTTCGGACGCCTGGAACTGGCGGCCGGCGACGGACAGGTCTTCCTGCTCACCGAAGAGTCGGTGGCCAGCCTCGATCTGGACTCCGGCGAAACGCTCTGGCGGATCGATCGGCCCGCGATCCCGGAGGATGCCGTGCAGAAGATCGGCTTTGCGGGCATGTACGAATATCGCTTGACAGTGATGGTCTATCACGACGGCGTGCTGCTGTTGGCCCAACCGGAGCCGAACACGCACCACACCTACCACACCATGCCGGGGACGCTCCACGCCTTCGACGCCAAGAGCGGCCGGCCGATGTGGAAGCACGCGTACGGCGGCTGGGGCCATTGCACGCCGCCGGACGTCTTCGTCGTCGGCGAGGTGGTCTGGACCCACGTGAACGCCGAGACCGAGTTCGGCTCCGTGTGGGGCAGCGGCTACAAGGCCAAGGACTCGAGCATCGTGGACTATCGCATCCAGGCGCTCGATCTGCGGACCGGCGAACTCCGCAAGGAACTTCCCACCAAGGAGATCTTCAACGTCGGCCACCACCACCGCTGCTATCGCAACAAGATCACCGAGCGGTTCCTGATGGCGTCGCGACGCGGCGTGGAGTTCGTCGATCTGGAAACCGGAGAGAACTACCAGAACCACTGGGTTCGCAGCGGGTGCCTGCTGGGGAACCTGCCCTGCAACGGCCTGCTCTACGTGGCGCCGCACCCGTGCGGTTGCTACATCGAAGCGAAGCTGACCGGCTTCAACGCGCTGGCGGCGGAGAGGGACGAGGGGATAGGGGCGAGGGACGAGGGACGAGGGGATAGGGACGAGGGGATAGGGGTGAGGGATGAGGGAAGGGGGAAGAGGGATGAGGGCGATCGGGACGTGCGTTTGCAGCGCGGACCGGCGTATGGTGCTCTCGCCCCTCGCCCCTCGCCCCTCGCCCCTCGTCCCTCGCTCCTCGCCCCTCCCCCCTTCGATTGGCCTACCTATCGACACGACGGCCTGCGCAGCGGAGCAACGAAGGCGTCCGTGGGCGCAGAACTCGCTCCGCTTTGGACGGCGGAACTTGGCGGCCGGCCGAGCGGCGTGGTGGTGGCCGAGGACAAGGTCTTCGTGGCCGACGTCGACGCCCACACGGTCCACGCACTGGACGCCGACGACGGCAACCGCGCGTGGCAGTACACGGCCGGCGCCCGGGTCGATTCGCCGCCGACGATCTACCGCGGGCTGGCGATGTTCGGGTCGGCCGACGGACGGGTTTATTGTCTGCGGGCGTCCGACGGCGCGTTGGCGTGGCGGTTTCAGGCCGCGCCCGGGCAACGTCGCGTGATCGCCTTCGACCAACTGGAATCGGCCTGGCCCGTTTCGGGTTCGGTCCTGGTGCATGACGACAAGTGCTGGTTGGCGGCCGGGCGGTCGTCGTATCTCGACGGCGGCATCCGCCTCTTCGCGCTCGATCCGCCGACCGGCCGCGTCGCCTGGCAGCGGACCGTTTACAGTCCCGATCCCGAAACCGGCAAGATGCCGCCCGAGCCCAGCGCCAACTTGATGCCCGGACTCTTGGCCGACATTCCGGCGACCGATGGCGCGAACGTCTTCATCCGGCAGATGAACGTTACTTCCGCGGACGAGCCCGCCCGCCGGAGTCATCTGTTCACCACGGGCGGTTATCTCGACCCGAGCTGGTTCAACCGGACGTTCTGGAAGGTCGCCGGCGTGCAAACGAGCGGCGTGATGGTGTTGGCCGGCGACCTGGTTTACGGCGTGGAGATCTACGAGTCGCGGAGTCGCGAGACGGTCTTCCGCCCGGGCGGCGAAGGCTATCGGCTGACCTGCTATTCGCTCAGGGAATCGGCCGACCCGCCGCCGGGCAACCAGGCGAAGCCCAAGCAGAAAGCCGGTCCGGGGCAGAAGGTGATCTGGGAGCGTCGCGTGCCGATCCGCATTACGGCGCTGGTCCGCACGGCCGACAAGCTGTTCGCGGCCGGATCGCCCGACGTCGTCGATCCGGCCGACCCGCACGGGGCCTGGGAGGGCAGGAAAGGGGGCGTTCTGGCCGTTTTCGACGCCGCCAGCGGCGAGCCGCTTGCGGAAGTCAAGCTGGCCGCGCCGCCCGTCTGGGACGGCATGGCCGCCACCGCCGGGCACCTGTTCATCGCGACCATGGACGGGCGAGTCGTATGCTTCTCTGACCGGAAGAGATAACCCCGTAGCTGAATTCGCAAGAATTCAGAGAATCGCCGAAAGACCTCACTATGGCACCGACGTTTCCAAGCCCGACCCACCGTGAAGTCAACAAGCAATGATCAATTACGCGTTTGTATCGTGCACGGCTGAATTCTTGCGAATTCAGCTACAACTTTCTTGTCAGCACCGTAACCCGCATCGAATTCCTACCAAGGAGCCCACCATGACACGTTCCGTTCGTTTTCCCGCCTCGACCATCGTGCCGATCGGCTTCGGCCTGGTCGTGTGGCTGGCGATTCTTGTGGTCGCCTCGCCCGTGGCAACGGCCGCCGACGCGCCCGACCGCCCGAACATCCTCTGGATCACCAGCGAAGACAACGGGCCGTTCTTCGGCTGCTACGGCGACAAGCGTGCCCAGACGCCGAACTTCGACAAGCTGGCTTCCGAGGGCATCCTCTATCGCCACGCGTACGCCAACGCGCCGGTTTGTGCGCCGACCCGCTGCACGATCATCACCGGCGTCTACGGCCCCTCGATGGGCACCCAACACATGCGCAGCACGTATGACATTCCCGACAATATCAAGCTCTTCCCCCGCTACCTGCGCGAGGTGGGATACTTCTGCTCGAACAACAGCAAGACCGACTACAACCACTCCGGCTACGACAGCTCGGACTGGGACCAGATCTCCAAGGGCCACTACGAGAACCGCAAGCCCGGCCAGCCCTTCTTCAGCGTGTTCAACCTGGGCACCTCGCACGAGAGTTCGCTGCACGGCTCGCGGGTCGTGCCGGAGTATCTCGAGGAGGACTTCGAGCTGCCCCCCTACCACCCGGACACGCCCGAGATCCGCAGCAACTGGGTGCAGTACTACAAGATCATCACCCGGCTCGACGAGCAGGTCGGCCAGATTCTCGCCGACTTGGAAACGGCCGGACTGGCCGAGGACACGATCGTCTTCTATTACTCCGACCACGGCGGCATCCTCACGCGCAGCAAGCGCTATCTGTTCGACACGGGCACCCGCGTGCCGATGATCGTCCGCTTTCCCAAGAAGTATCAGCACCTGGCCCCGGACAAGCCGGGAACGCAGACCGATCGCATCGTGAGTTTCGTGGACCTGGCGCCGACGGTCCTCAGCCTGGCCGGCGCCAAGATCCCCGACTACATGCAGGGCGAGCCGTTCCTGGGACCGCAGCAGACCGAGCCGCGCGACTACGCCTATCTCTTCCGCGGGCGGATGGACGAGTGGTACGACATGATGCGGGCGGTGACCGACGGCCGCTACAGGTACATCCGCAACTACAACCCGCACCGCATCTACGGCCAGCACCTGGCCTACCTCTGGCAGATGCCGGCGACGCGGAGCTGGGAGAAGGCCTACCTGGAAGGCAAGTGCAACGAGATCCAGAGCCAGTTCTGGCTGCCCAAGCCCCCCGAGGAGCTTTTCGACACCCAGGCCGATCCCTGGGAGGTCAACAACCTGGCCGACAGCCCGGCCCATCGCGAAATCCTCGAGCGGATGCGGCAGGCCAACCGGGAGCACCTGCTGGCGATCCGCGATTCGGGCTTCCTGCCCGAGGGGATGATGCTCGATCGGGCCGAAGGCAGCACGATCTACGAGATGGTCCGCGATCCGAAGCGCTATCCGCTCGAGCGCCTGATGGCGGCGGCCGAACTGGCGGGCGAGCGCGATCCGGCCCATCTGCCCGAGCTGATCGAAATGATGGACGACGAAGAGGGCGGCGTCCGCTACTGGGCCGCGACCGGCTGCCTGGTGTTGGGCGAGCAATCGAAGCCGGCCGCCGAGGCGCTGAAGAAGCTGCTCGACGATCCGTGCGGCGACGTCCGCATCACGGCGGCCGAGACCCTCTGCCTGCTCGGCCACGGCGAGGCGGCCAAGGTCATCGTCGAGGCGCTCGAGGCCGACAACGCCAGCGTCGTGCTGCACGCCACCAACGCCCTGGAGTACATCGGCGAGGCCGCCAAAAACCATCTCGACGCGATCGAAGCGGCGGCCCAGCGCAAAGGCAGCTACGTCCGCCGCGTGGCCGACCGGCTGAAAGCGAAGTTCGGCGGGTAGCACGAGTGTGGGTTTCAGGCTTGAATATGGCGACGATTCAGCCATCTGAAGGCGGCATTGATCCGTAGCCGGATTCGCAAGAATTCGGCCGTTGCCCAGTTTCACGCGAAATGGTCCGAATTTCTGCGAATCCGGCTACAAATCGTTGACGCCGGCAGGAAATTGACGCCTGCAGGAGGTTGGTGGGCGATGCCCACCCTACTGGTGCGACTGTCGGTTAATGTCAGGCAGCGAATATTCAAACGAGCTACATCGTCGCCGTGCGGCGGCCGACATTTATCGGTAGTCGCACCACTACGGGCTTTCCCGTCACCGGTTGTTGAGGTATACTGGGGCATCGTTCCCACCACGATTCTTGCCGGTCTTTTTCGCAGGAGAGGCCCCGATGAAACGCTTCATTCGTTCCCGTTCTCTCGACAAATCGCCCGGCGTGGCCGCGGCGGCCGTGTTGCTGGGCCTCTTGACCGCGGGGCTCGCCGCGCTGCGGGCCGACGAGGTGGACGGCAAGCCGTGGTGGCCCCACTTCCACGGACCCCAGCGCGACAACGTCTCGCGCGAAACGGGCCTGATGAAGCAATGGCCGGCCGAGGGACCCAAGCTGCTCTGGAAGTTCGCCGAGTGCGGCGACGGATACTCCGGCGTCTCGATCGCCGAAGGGACGATCTTCACCGCCGGCGATTTCGACGAGGTCGAACGGGTGATCGCCCTGGACCTCGACGGCAAGAAGCTGTGGACCGCCCAAAACGGCGAAAGCTGGACCGGCCCCTATCCCGGCTCGCGGACCACGCCGGCCTACAGCGAGGCAGTCGTCTACCAGATGAACCCCAAGGGACGGCTGGCCGCCTACCGGGCCGACTCGGGCGAAGAGGTCTGGGCGGTCGACCTGGTCGAGAAGTTCGGCGCCCGCTACGGCACCTGGTCATTGACCGAAAACGTGGCGGTCGAAGGCCCGCTGCTGTTCTGCGTGCCCGGCGGGAGCAAAGCCCTGGTCGTCGCCTTGGACAAGAAGAACGGCCAGACGGTCTGGGCCAACAACGCGTTGGACGAAACGGCCGCCTACTGCTCGCCCATCCTGGTCACGCACGGTGGCGTGCGGCAGTTGATCACGCTGACGCAGAAATCGGCCATCGGCGTCGACGTGCAGACGGGCGAACTGCTCTGGTCCCATCCGCACGTCACCCCGCACGATCAGAACGTCAACGCTCCGCTCTTCTCCGACGGCTACGTCTTCCTGGCCAGCGGACACTCCGGCGGCGGGCGCGTGGTGAAGATCGACGCCGACAACCGCGGCGCCAAGGAACTCTGGTGGGACAAAGAACTCGACAACTGCCACGGCAGCGTGATGCTCTTCGGCCGCCATCTCTACGGCAGCTCCTGCCGAGCCGGCGGGAAAGGCTTCTTCTGCGCGGATTTCCTCACCGGCGAAGTCAGCTATCGAGAGAAACGGATGACCAAGCTCTCGCTCACGGCCGCCGAGGGATTGATCTACGGACTGACGCAGACCGGCGAGGTCCTGTTGATCCAGCCGCGTCCGGATCGGTTCGAGGTCGTCAGCACGTTCCAGACGCCCGAGGACAGCCGGGCGTTGGCATGGACCCATCCGATCGTTTGCGGCGGCCGACTGTACCTCCGCCGCGGAGAGTACTTGTATGTCTACGACATTCGCGCCCGTTCGTAGTGACATTCCACCGGGACAAGCCCGGCGGCTCGCGGAATCGGCAGCTCGCGGAATCGGCGGCTCGCGGAATCCGTGACGGTGTGGAAGAGGAGGAAATGCGATGGTCGCTATCAGGTTTTCAGCCGCAGCAGTTGCCGGCATCGTCTGTGCGGCCGTTTCGGCCGCTTGGGCCGCATCGGAAACCCGCGTACAGATCGCGTTGACGCTGACCAACGAGCTGCCTTTCGCCCGCATGGCCGAACCGGTCACTTGCGGTGTCCCGCTGGCGCGTGGGTTCGTAGGCCGGGCGGAGGAACTGACGCTGCTAGGGCCCGAGGGCCGCGCGGTGCCGGTCCAGATCACGACCACCGGCACCTACCAGGACGGCACGCCCCGCTGGGTCCTGCTAAGCTTTCAGGCGGACGTGCCCGCCGGGGGCAAAGCGGTCTATCGCCTCGCCAAAGGCCCGCGCAGCCAGGTGCTGCCGAAAATCGCCTGGCGGCTGCAAGGCGGCGTGGCGGAGATCGACACCGGCGCGGCGAAGTTCCGCATCGACACCCGGCGTTTTCGGTTGTTCGATTCGGCGGCCGTCGCAGGCGGCGAACTGCTGGCCGCCGTGGGCAACGGCGGAGCCGTCCTGATCGAGGCCGACGGTTCCCGTCACGCCGACGACCAGACCACCACGCAAGCCGAGTTCGAGGACGCCGGGGCGATGTCCGCCGTGCTCTGTGTGCGGGGGCAAATCCGGCCCGGCGGAAAGCTGCCGCTGGCTGACTACGTCTGCCGGATGCACTTCTACGCCGGCAAGAGCGAGGTCCGGGTCTTCTACACGCTGCACAATCCGGCCGCCCACGCCCATCCCGGAAACGTCTGGGACTTGGGCAGCGGCGGCTCGATCCTCATGGACGACTTCTCGATCCGCTTGCCGCTGGCTTCCCCGCCCGCGGCTGCTCGCGTCGGGGTCGGGGCCGGGCAGCCGCCGCTGGCCGCCACGCGGCTCTACCAGGATTCTTCCGGAGGCCCCAACTGGAACTCGGCCAACCACCTCGACAAGGACTTCCGCGTGCCGACCAGCTTCCGCGGCTACCGCGTCGATCGCTCCGGGCAGCAGGTCTCCGAAGGCCATCGGGCCGACGGTTGGATGCACGTCCGCGGCACGTCCGGCGGAGTGGCCGTCGCGGTGCGCGACTTCTGGCAGAATTTCCCCAAGGCGCTCGAGCTGGACGGTGACCAACTCCGCGTGGGTCTGTGGCCGGGGGAATTCGCCGCCATGCACGAGATGCTCGGCGGCGAACAGAAGACGCATGAGATGCTCTTCGTCTTCCACGACGCCAAGACGACCGACCTGGCCGTCGAGCAGCGTATGGAGGCCGCGCACCGCCCGCTCTACGCGATGCCCGATCCGGCGGCGATCTACGCCACGCGGGCATTCTGGCCGACGGCGACGCTGGACCGCGAGAACTTCAAGTCGCTCGAACAGACCTGCGACGCGTTCGTCCATCCGGTCGGCGGCAGGGCCACGTCGGTGATCGCGCAGTGGGACACGATCGACGAGTACGGCTGGCGGCACTTCGGCGACACGTTCGCCGACAACGAGGTCTCGCCGGCCAGGATGGTCGCCGACTTTCCCGAGCACCACGTCGGCCGCCAGCCGATCAGCCACTTCGGCAACGAGTACGACGTGTGCTACGGGGTCATGCTGCAGGGGCTGCGCCGCGGAGATCCCCGCTGGATGTGGATGGCCGACGTGCTCTGCCGCCATTACGCCGACGTCTGCATCTACCACAGCGACGCCGAGCCGTCGGAGGCCTACCGCCACGGCCCCTTCACGCACACCACCCACGACACGGCCGCCTTCCGCAGCACGCACCGGATGTATCCCAGCGAGACGGGCAAGTACGGACTGCAATACGCCTCGGGCGGACCGAACGCGGGGCACTGTTACGTGGCGAGCCTGGCCCAGCACTATTACCTCACCGGCGACCGCACCAGCCGCGAGGCCTTCCTCGAAGTCGCCGACTGGACGGTCCACAGCCCCTGGTTCACCCGCGGGATGATGGGCGACAAGCGCGGGATCGGGAACCTGCTGATGACGCACGTCTACGCCTACCAACTCACCGGCGAGGGGAAATACTACGACGCGGCGGTGAAGATGTTCGACTACGCCCAAGAGCCGTTCGAAGGGCTCGGCGCCACGCTGTTCGTCAAAGCGGCCGGCCGCTTCCTCGACATGAAGATCGAGAACGGCCGGCTCGACGCCGATTACCGCATGGCGCTGGAGACGATGTTGCGATTCGGCGATTTCTACCTCGCGCTGCCCGACGACAAGCCCGGCCAATGGCTGGAACAGACCTGCTTCTACTCCGAAGTGCTCTTCACCTGCTACCTGCACGCGCCGGCCAGTCACCCCAATCGCGATCGCTATTTCGCCAAGGGCAAGGCGCTGATGGATCAAGTCCGGGGCCGATGGCCGGGCTATTACCGGCCCACCAAGACGCTGATCATGTGCTTCGCCAACACGGGCGCCTACTTCCGGGCGCTGGAGGCGCGGAGGGAGGGGCGTTAATAAATGACGAATGCCTAATGCCTAATGACGAATGACGAATGACGAAAACCAGGGGGCGTGATCGTCCATTAGACATTCGTCATTCGTCATTAGACATTCGTCATTAGACATTCGTCATTCCTCCCGCATCGGCCCGATGTACTTCCTGGCGATCACCACGTTATCGACGAACAGGTGCTGATCGTAGGGCGACGGTTTCGTGCCGCCGTGGTAGACGTTCATCCAGATCTGTTCGATCCGCAGCTTGTCCACGTGGCGGAAGCGGATGTCGGTTTTCTCGAAGGCCGCTCGCCCATCGACCCAGGCGCGCAGCACGCCGTCTTTTTGGCCGGGCGTGTTGAGCTTGAGATACTGCTCGACGGCGTACCAGCGGCCGGTTTCCACGAAGCCGCGGTAGTCGTTCTGCCATACCCGGGTCTCTCCGTAGGGGCCCGACTGGTCGGCGTGATAGCAGTAGGTGCCGATCGGATGGGTGCCGGCCAGCGGATTGCCCTGGGGGACCGAGCGGAAGAAGGCACCGCGCGCCGACCAGCCGTTGGTGCCGTCCGAGCGCCGGCCGCCCCAGCCGGCGACGCCGTACGTGCCGCTGATGCCCGGCATCTTGCCGCCTTCGACCGTCTGGTTCCAGTCGTTGCCCAGCCGCAGATAATAGCGGAAGAAGATCTCTTCGGGCTCTTCGGCCAGCACTTTGCGAAGCTTGAAGGTCACGTTCATGGCCGTGTTGGTTCCCTCGGCCATCTTCGCCCGCAGCGCCTTTCCGCGAAACGGCTGGAAGCCTCGCTGCGGATCGACCGCGACGGGTTGGAGGTTGCCGCCGGCGTAGGACCACGCGTCGGCCCAATCGTCGGACTCGAAGTCAGCGAAGAAGATCACGTCGGGATCGGCGAGGATGTCTTGGTCGCCGGGATACTTGGCGGCCAGGCCCGCGATGGGATCGGACGCGGGCAGATCGTGACCCTGCCGGCATCGGAACACGCCGACGTCCATGCTGCCGTTGCCGTATTGGGCGAACGTGTGCAGCCGCAGCATGGCCTTGGCGATCGTTCCCCCTTCGAAGCGGCTTAAGTCGAACCGCAAGAGCGCGTGGTTCGAGCCGTCGGACACCTTCAGGGACTGCCCGTCGCCGAGGCTTCGATAGGTCGAGGTATCGAGATACGTGTCGGCTTCCGGCTCCAGCGAGACGGTCCGGCCGTCGCCGGTGAGGACGAGTTGCGGGCGCTCGGCCTTCCCGGCGTACTCACGGCTGCGGAACTGCAGCGAGCCGGCGCCCCGGACGGCCCGCAGCAACATGCCCTGATTGGGACACTTGCCGGCGAACCACTCGCGGACCAGGTCGGTGACGTCCCACTCGACGGACCGGGCCGTATCGTCATCGGCCACGGTGGCCACGGCGTAGGGCCGGTTGCCTTGCGCGACGTTGTCGGCGTCGCGCCAATCGCCCATGTAGTGGTCCCACGGCAACATGCCCGCTCGATTGTAGCAGTCTCGCGTGGCGCCGTCGGCCCGTTGCTGGGTCCCTTCGGCCCAGTCGTTTTTCGCAGCCTGTGCGACCAAGGGAAGCAGGAGGACCAAACACCATGCAAGGTGG
>DATLAN010000198.1:0-5717 GCA_035527455.1 Thermoguttaceae bacterium | reverse complement strand
ATGATGCTCGAAAACAGTGCCTTGCCCGTGGAAAATGCGATAGTACCCCAGCCCGGGCTGGGGGTCTACTTCGCCCCGCAGCCGCTTGTCACCGTGCTGGACGTGAAGTACCTGCACCTGCGGATGGAGGACGGCACGGATCTTTACCTGACCGAACACGGGCTGCCCTACACCAAGTGTCTGTTTCCGGAAAACCACTGGTGCGATCGGCAGTGGCGGGAGCGCCACAGTATCCGGCTGCCCGGCACGAGCGCTCTGTACCGAATGAAAACCAAGGAAGTAGACGGCCGGTCGAAGGATATCATCGTCAAATGGAACCGGATGGGGCAGGACATCCCGGGCGAAACGGCGGCCGGCGATCTGACCGGCGCGGAGTTCAACAGCCCCTTCATGGAAGTCAGCCTCGTGCTGGAAATGCGCAGCGTTCGCAATGCATCGGCCGGTCGGCTCTACACGCACAAACCGTTGGCCATCTACGTGCCGCGCAAGTACGTGGAAGGGGAACAGTTGGGCCGAAAACGCTACAAGATGGAGGCCATCCAGCGCAGCCACGAGGAAATCCACCTCGACTGGAATCGAAACTATGCGGTCATCTACGAATGGCTCAAGGGCATCGACGCGGTCGAAGCCTACCGGGTGGGCTTGATCGATCATGCCGGCATGGCCGATCTCTTGGAGACGGCCGGTCGCCGACTGCAAGCCAGCGGATTCCGCGTCCGGGACAACAAACCCCAGCACATCATCGTACGACCCACCTCCAACGGAGGGCTCGTCCGCGACAAGTCGCAAGCCGTTCTGTACGGGCTGGTGGATTTCGAGTTGCTGGAGCGCACCCCGGTCCGAGAAGAGGAGATTCGTGCGGCCAAGCGCCGCAACTACCTGGTCCGTCAGGCCCGCCGATTCGAAACGCAAGAGGAGTTTCCGTTGGGGCTCGCGCCCGTGACGATCATGGGCGTCGACTACGTGTACGGGGAAGTGGAGAGCACCGGCGGGTCCCTCTGGGTGGTCGGCCGCGACCCCATGCTCTTCGATTACTTCCTGCCCGAAAAGTGGCGAAGGACGCCCCGAACGAAGCTCAGCACGTCGCCGCTGGCGTACAGGACGGTGACCAAAGACAACGTACGCCTGGTCTGGCGCGTCTCCCGCGTCGGAGAACGTCCGGACGCCGACCCCTACGTTCGCCGCGAGCGGCGCATTCTGGCCCACGGCTACAACAGCCCTTTCGAAGAGTTTTCCATCGCCATGCAACTGTCGCGCAAGGGGATCGAGACCAAGTATCCGCGCGCGATCTACATGACCGGTCACCGGTCGGTCGCCTCGTCGTCGTTGGCCGACCGAAGCCGGTACGAAAGCCACGCGGATCTGCGGACCCCCGGCGGACATCCGATCCTCAGCGAACACCACGAGTACATGACCATCTGGGGCTACTGGAACGGCCCGGACGACCAGTTGGCGGTCAAGGATGAGGTTGTCTACGAGGGGGTGGACGCGCTCTTGGCGTATCGCGAGGGCCGGCTGACCCAACAGGCGTACCTCCGAGTCGTGCAGACGACCAGAAGGCTTCTCGCCGATGCCGATATCGAAGACCTGAGCCTGCGCGGGGATCACATCTTGCTGTCGGTCGACCGATCGCACCGGTTGGCCACCGACCGAGAGGGCCTGCCGCAGGTGCGGCTCTGCAACTTCGAGCTACTGAGAAGGATGCCGGCTGCCGGAACTGGATAACCGGCTTCCGGCAAAAAGAGGCTGCCCTCGCAGCAGGCCGCCCTTCGCTTCCCAGATATCGAGGAAAGCGGCCAGCAAACCTCGGGTCAGAAAGATCCGCGCCACCACGTAGCCCAACGCGGCGCCGAAAAGGACGTCGCTGAGGAAATGGGCCCCCGTCTCGATGCGTTGGCAGGCGATCAGCACGGCCAGCGCGACGAAATACCGACGGCCGGCCGGATAGAGCCACGTCAACGCCACCACGAGTCCCACCGCCGTGGCCATGTGGGCGGAAGGAAAACTCTGGCCCATGCTGCCGGCGCTGGCGCCTGGAAACCATCCGCCGACGGTCGCCCAGACGTCGCCCTGGAAGTCGAAGTGTTTCGGCCGCATCCGTACGACCAGCAGCTTGATCACGTTGGCCGACAGCCCGGCGCCGAAGGCACACACCAGCAGGCGCGGGATGCCGCGGCGTCGCAACGGATCGAGCTGGTGAATCGCCAACGCGATCAAGAGTACGCCCAGACCGTGACCAAAAGGCTCGGCGATCCGGAACAGGTCCCGCAGCGGTTCCGGGCAACTGCCCCGCACACACCATTGGGCCAACGGACAATCCACGACCAGCGCCACCGTGGCAGCCGTCAAAAGGACAACCGATAAAGGAACCTCGCGCCCATACCGCAGCCAACGGGCAAGAGCCGACAGGGACTCCGCCGACGGCAGCAATAGTGGACCGGGAGGCAGAACGGTCGATGGGACCGCCCGGTCACCTGAATTGCTCATCACCTACCTTGGGGCTTTACCGAAGATCGACTCCTCTCACATCGGCACATACACGGACAAACTTTTGCTGCCCCGGGGGCGAAAGAGATCGTAGCCGCCTTTACCGTTCTCCCAGACCCCCACCGTTCCCTGTCTTGACTTTTCCCGTGCTATTGCTCGGGCTATTCATGAACTGGAAGTGCCGCCGACAAGAAATCCGCCCCGGCCCATCGTCAGGCGGCACGGCGACGGTCGGCCTCGGCGGGACGCTCGCCGGTGGTAGCTTCGGACGGTCCGATCCGGCCGGTCCGAGGGCCGATCGCGCCGGGGCGGAGATAGGTCCAGTAGATCCGCACCAACTCGAAAAAGGCCTTGAAGAAGTCCCGCGACCGGACCTTCGAGCCGGCCACGTCGCGCCAGCGCGTAAGCGGCAGTTCGTGGACACACTCTTCCGGCGGCCGCAGTTTTGCCGCCTTGTGCAGACGGATGAGTCGCGCCAGCAGTTCCACGTCGAAGATCCAGTTCGTGCAGAACGGCTGCTCGAACAGGCAACGCGTTGCCGCCGAGACGCGGAACATCTTGGCGCCGCATTGGGTGTCGTAAACCGGCAGCCGCAAAACGATCGACGCAACCACGGCGAACGTCCGGCCCAAGCACCTCCGCAGGATGCGCCGCTCGATGCGCCGGCCGAGCAGTCGGATCCGCGCGCCGAGCACCATCTGCAGGTGCGGATGCTGCCGCAGCGTCTCGCGGAATTCCAGGATCGACTCCAGCGGCGTGGCCAGATCGGCATCCCAGAAGCCGGCCATCTCTACCGGCTCGGCCAGCGCGCGGAGCATCCCGCGGCGGACCGCTTCCGCCTTGCCCATGTTCCGCGGCAGCCGCAAGACCTCGAACCGCCCAGCGTCCCAGTCCCGCAGACCCTCCAGGATCGATTGCGTGTCGTCCCGGCTGCCGTCGTTGACCAACAGGAACCGTACCGGATGACCGCACGCCGCGAACTGCCGAAACGCGTCCACCGGCAGTCGCGCCGCCTCGTTGTAGCAGGGTATGACCACAATACAGTCGGTCATCGGAGAACCACTTCTTCCTAACGCGGCTTGCGGCCGCAACGAAACGTGGGGCACGATTTCATCGTGCCAGGCACGTTGAAAACGTGCCCCACAACATGCTCGCATGTTGCGCCGTAAGAGTCTATTGCAGTCTGGGGGCGTTCCGTCCGGCGGCCGTGTGCAGGGGCTGTTCATCCTTGCTTCGCGCCAGCACGACGACTTCGCCGGGACGAAGGAACCGGGGCCGCCGCAAAAGCACGCGAAACTCGCCCGGAAAACGTTCCTGCAGTTCCTTTTCATAGGCGTCGAGCGTTACCACGTAGGGGTGTTCTGCCTCGTCGAGGAATTCCGCCAGGCGGTCGGCCTGGCTGTATTTCGTCAGGTGTCGGTCGGCGTAGAACACCAGGCTCTCGCGGAAGAAGCGATACGCGGCCAACTGGCAGTCGCCGCCGGCGTCGCCGCGGATTTCGGCCAACAGCACCGGCGCGTTCTGGTAACGATCGACCCGCAACGCGGCGAAGCCGAACATGGCCGTCAGAAACGCGACCGCCGTGAGAGCGAACGCCGCCATCGCCCGTTGCGCCTTGCCTCGCTCGGCCAAGACCCACACCCACACACCGCCGATCACCAGCACCAGTCCCACCAATCCCAGCATCCACTGGCCGGGCAGGTAGATCGCGGTCACGATGGGCAACGCCACCATGATACCGACGCCCACCACGATCACGGTCACGTTCGCCCTGCGCATCCGAACTCGGGCGATCCGCGACCGCACCGGCTCGGCAATCCAAGCGTGGACGAACACCGCCGTCAGCAGCGCCAGCGCCGGATAGGCGGTCAACACGTAATGGGGCAGCTTGGTGCTGGGAATCGACCAAAGGCCCACGAACACGGCCAGCCAGCAAACGGCGAAGAGGATCTCCGTCGCCCCCGCGCCGCGCCGGCGGATCCGGCGAACCGCCTCGATCAGGGCAGGGCCCAAGAAGACCGACCAGGGGAAGAAGCCGATGAAGATGGCCGGGATATAGTAAAAGAACGGTCCGCTGTGGCCTTGCAGCGGTTTCAGTGCCCGGCCGAGGTTCTGGACTCCGAAAAACTCGCGCAGAAACTCGCCGTCGGTCCGCAGGCCGACCAGCACGTACCAAGGCAAGGCCACCGCGGCGACCACCACCACGGCCGTGATCGGCCGCATCTGCCAGGCGACCCTCAGGACGTTCCGCGGGGCGAAAATGCGGACCGATCCGATCAGCTTCCGCGTCCAGTGCCTGCCCCGGTTTTCCGCTGCCCGGACGTCGGCTTGCCGCCTGTGATTAGCGACCAGCAGGAACACGCCGATCAGGATCACCGGCAGCGCGACCCCGATGGGGCCTTTGATCAATACGGACACGCCCAACAGGGCGTAGAACAAGACGAAGACAAGCCAGGAATCGGGCACCAGACCGGCCGAGTCCGTCACGACTGCTGTCGCGGCGACATTCTTTTTCTCTATCCCCCCCCGTTTTGTCATTCCTCCAGCCACGAACACCAGGATCGCCAACGTGGTGACGAAAACCAGGGCCGAATCGAGTGTGGCCGCCCGGGCGGAAACGGTGAAGATGATCGACGAGGCCACGATCAGCCCCGCCCAGAACCCCACGTCCGCACTAAAAAGTCTCTTCCCCAGATGGTAGGTCACCAATGCGGTGCCCACGCCGAGCAGGGCGGACCAGAAACGTGCGGCGAACTCGGTCACGCCGAATAGCTTGTAGCCGGCCATCATCAGCCAATAGACCAGCGGCGGTTTCTCGGGAAACAGCTCGCCGTTGAAGGTGGGCACGACCCAGTCGCCGCATTGGAGCATTTCCCGGGCACAGGAGGCGTAAAGCGGTTCATCCTCGTCCCACAGTGCGGTGGAACCCAGGTTGGTGAAGAAAATCACCGCCGCGGCGGCCACGATCCAAAGCTGATGGCGCAGGCCCTGAGGCATGAATCCTCGCGTTCCACTCGAGGCCGCCGGCGTTTTCCGCCGTGGGTAAGGAGACGGCGGCTCGAGAAAGGTCCATCTTACGACAAGAAAGGCGGATCATCCGAAATTCGCGTACCTGACGTCTTACCCCGGGGAAGTACGGGTTCCTCTTCTCTATTCCTGGCTGTTTGGAAGTACCGGAAAACGCTGTGTTTCTTCCCGGAAACTCGTGAATAGAGAAGAGGAACCCGTAC
>DATLAN010000197.1:0-3384 GCA_035527455.1 Thermoguttaceae bacterium | reverse complement strand
AACTGGCGCCGAATCAAGTCAATCGTCAGGTGCGTCCCCGATCGCCGGTGAGACGAGATTACGATCGGACGACAGTCGGCGTCAAGCAAGCAGGGCACGACGGGTACCTTCTCGACGGATGGGCACGGAGTGACGGAAACGGCGGCGGGATTCTAACGGACCTCACGTTTGGGAACAACCCCAGTGAGAACCGCTCTTCTTGGACGGCTTCTTGGACGGCGGCTATCGGGGCTGGATGATGAACTGCCCGTACTCGCCGGACTGAAACGGATAACGAGTGTCGGAGTAGAAGACGGCCTCGTTCCACTGGTCGTCGGCCGACACGCCCGGGCCCTCGAGTTTCATTTCGTAGCGGTCTATGGCATTGCCGTAGCCGTGCCCCATGAAGCGAAATTTGATCTCCAAGTCTCCGGTCGAGCCGTCGGCCAACGTGATGGGAACGGTCTTCGTCACCCGGTCGTCCTTGATCTTCACGTCATCCAGGGGGATCACCGTTTCTTCGCCGTCGGCGGCGATATAGATCAGTTCGGCGTCGTATTTCTTGATTTCCTGCCACCCGGGCTTCCCCGATTGAGAAGATGTCGGGCCCGGCCGTTCGGAGTCGTCGCATCCGGCCAGAGAGAGTGAGACGAGGATCATCGCGGTGGCGGTTTTCATACCGTTTTTCCCTTCCGGAATGTTGCCGGACCGTATCGACACGTGGCGTGGGGGTGACTAAAGTAGCCATCTCGCTCCGCGAGATGTGGCCACGTCTCGCGGAGCGAGACGGCTACTCTGACATCCGGCACTCACGCTTAGCTGATGGTGACCGGGTGCTTACACCTATCTTACCCCATCGCGTGCGGGAGACGCAAGACGTTTGCCGATGGGGCGGCGAAGCCGCAAGCGGCGGTGGGGGAACCGGGCGGATATGGGAGATGCGGACGAGCGTCAGAGTCGCCAGCCGGGGTTGACCTCGGGTTGCTGGCCCTCGGGCAGCGGCTCGCTGAGTTTGGCGTAGAGTTCCGGCCGGCGGGCCTTCAGGTAGCGGCGGCCGCCGGCCAGCTCGATCTTCTCCGGCGTGCAGAGGCCCACCACCACGTCGTCGCCCAGCGCCCGCGACTCGGCAATGATCTCGCCGAACGGGTCGATCACCATCGCCCCGCCCGTCTTGATCGTGTCGTGATCCACGCCCACCGGATTGGTGAAGACGTAGTACAGCCCGTTCTCGTACGCCCGGGCGGGCAGCCAGCGCATCAGCCAGCGGCGGCCCTTCGGCCCGTCGAACTCCAGCCGCAGCGCCACCGGATCGCGATGGCGGTTCTCCCACAGGCCCCGGTCGATCTTCCCCCGGCCGGGCATGGGGCTGGGCAGCCCGCAGGTGACGTGCGGAGCGAAGATCACCTCGGCCCCCTTCAGCGCCATGATTCGCGGGTTCTCGACCAGGTTGTTGTCGTAGCAGATCAGGATGCCGCAACGCACCCCGCACAGCTCGAAGACCTCCAGTTCGTTGCCCCAACTGAGGTGCTTGCTCACGAACGCGTGGACCTTGCGATGCCGGGCCACGAAACCCTCCGGCGCGACGGCGACGTAAGTGTTGTAGAGCTTGTCCTGGTGCGACTCGATCAACCCGGCCAGCAGGGGCACGCCCGCTTGCCTGGAAAGCTCGATCAGCCGCTGCGTGCTCGGCCCCTCCGGCACCGGCTCGGCCAGCTCGGCCAGTTCGTCGCGCGAAAGCGTCTCGATGAACGTGTAGCCGGTGATGCAGCCCTCGTGGAAGCTGACGATCTCGGCGCCCGCCTCGACGGCCCGTCGGGCCAGGGCCTCGATCCGCCCGAGGTTGTAGCCCTTATCCGCGTCGCGGGCTTCGAATTGGGCGGCGGCGATTTTGATGTCACGCATGTCGGTGGCTTTCGATCGCTGTGTTCTTGTTGTTGCGAAGCCGCGAGCGGCTAGGGGCGGGTTTCTCGAACGGCTGCGTACAGGGCCAGGAGGTTCTCCGCCGGCGTGTTGGCCTGGACGTTGTGGACCGTGTTGAAGACGAACCCTCCGCCGCGGCCGAAGATCGCGATCCGCTCTTGGACCTCGCGGCGGACTTCCTCGGGCGTGCCGAACGGGAGCGTCCGCTGGGTGTTGACGCCGCCGCCCCAAAACGAGATTCGCTCGCCGAACCGGTCTTTCAGCGTGCGTGCCTCCATGCCGGCCGCCGAGCACTGCACCGGGTTGAGGATGTCGAAGCCGGCGTCGCAGAGGTCTGGCAACAAGGCCGCGACCGAGCCGCAAGAATGGCAGAACGACTTCCACGGCGTGTGCTCGTGGATCCAATCGTTGACGCGCCGGTGGAAGGGCTGGTACAGCTTGCGATACGTTTGCGGGCTGATGAACGGTCCGTTCTGTGTGCCGAAGTCGGTGCCCGTGACGAACACGGCGGTGACCGCGCCACCCACCGCCTCGTTGAGCTTCGCCAGGTTCCGCAGGCCGATCTCGCACTGCCGCTGGAAAACCTCGTACACGTAATCGAATCGGATGGCCGTGCTGACGTACCACTCCTCGACGTCGCGAATCCCCTTGGGGTATTTCAGCCATGGGGCGGGCACCAACGCGATGTCGCCGAACGCCGTGCCGCCGAACGTGGCCAGGATCGCCCGATCGCTCTGGCTTTGCAGCCGCCGGGCCTCCCGGGCGAAATGGTCGAGATCCGCCTCGGAAATCGGCCCGAACTCCTGGAGGTTGTCCTCGACGTTGAGGTTCGCTTCGTCGATCGGCTCCTGGCGGACGATGGTGTCGAAGTAGTATCCGCCCTTGGGCATCCGGCCGCTGGGCGGGGCCGAACGGTCGCCCTCGGGATACATCAGCACGTCGCCGTTGGGTTGCGGCTCGGTATTGAACCCCCCGGGCACGAGGACCGGCGTGCCGTCGAACAGCGTCCACGGCTTCCAGTCCTTGTTCTCGAAGCCGAACAGTCCCCGCGGCCCGGCCAGCCCCACGACGTCCACCCCCAACGCGTCCATCAAATCGGGCGCGATTTCGCCGAGCATCTGGTAGGGCTCGACCACTTTGACCGGCGTGCCCGGCCCGTCGAGCTTCAGCGCCTGGCGGAGTTGGTACACGCTGCTGACGTGCATTCCGGTCACCGGGCTGGCCCCCAGATCCAGCGGCACGCAGTCAGGCTGCTGATGGTTCAAAGCGGCTTCGACGCGTTGGCGAGAGTTCATGGCGGTGGGCAGTGGGCAGTGCCGCTTGCGGCTTCGCAGTGGAGAGTGGTGAGAGCCTGTGAAGCGATTGGTAGCGAAGGACTTTGCATATACCGCCCGCGCCGTGGGCTGGGAGGTATTCTTGACGCTTCCAGCACCGCTGTGAGCATGGTCGGATTGTTGACGGGGCTTGCCCCGTTGTGAAAGCCCC
>DATLAN010000196.1:0-3728 GCA_035527455.1 Thermoguttaceae bacterium | reverse complement strand
GAAGGAAAAGTCTTCGGGCTTGAAGACCTTCTCTGCGAGGCACGTCTTGACCTGCTCGGTGATGTGATCGGGGCCGTGCCTCTGGCATTCGCCCCTGAGTTTTCGGTAATCGATACGCATGGAAAATACTCCTCTCGTGTTTCGTGTTTGTGTCGCGGCTTGCCCGCGTCGGGATGGTTACGCGCCGGACCCGACCGTCTGCTCGGACATTCCGCCGCCGGTGGCGACCGTGCTGATGATGTCGACCAGTACCTCGGTCACGGCGACCGCCTCGCGTTGGGCGACGACCCCGATGGCCGCGGTCTTGACCGCCACGGCGATCACCTGCTGACTCAAGAGCGCCGCGCCGCTGTCGCCCGCATCGTCCGGGCCGATCAGGTCGCCGACCTCGAAGGTGGCCGAGGCGCAGGTGAAGGCGAACACGCCGGCGGTATCCACGCGGATCGGGTCCGTCTCGCCGCTCGCACTGTGCTGCGCCGCCACGCCGGCGAAGACCTGCTTGAATTCATCCTGGTTGGAAATCAGCGACCCGTAGTTGGTCAGGTCGGCGGCCGGCCGAACGTCGTCGGTGTTCAGCCAGACGAGATCGCCGATCTCGATCACCTCGGCGCTGTCCACCGCGAAGATCCGCGGCTTCGTCTCGCCCCAGCGATACCTCATCTTGTTTGCCATGATTGGCTCCTCTTCTATCCGGTTCCTTGTTTCGTAAAATGCTGCGGTGGATCGCGGGGCTCTTCGTTAGCCGGCGATCGCCGCGGCGAACTGTTTGGTCGATCGCGTATCGGGCGTCTGGCCTTCGGTCAGCGGCTGCTCTTGCGAGCGCGGCCGGTTGACGCCGGCGGCCTTGGCGATCGCCTGGCGATCCTCGATCAGGGCGGTCCGCTTCGCCTGGTCCGATTCGCCGTAGAGCGTGCTGCGAAAGACCTCCGTCAAGACGGTCTCGGGCAGCTTGGCGTCGGTCAGTTCCTTGTCGACGGCCGCCCGATGTTCGGCGAGTTTCTTCTCCGCCTCGAAGCGGTCGACCTGTTCGGTCAGGGTCTTGACCTTCACCTCGAGCGCCTCGCGCTGGTCGGTGACCTCCTTCGACTTGGCGTACGCCTCGACGGCCGCCTTGCCGATCGCCTCGATCAAGTCGGGCTGCTCGGCCTTGAGTTGTTCCAACGTAATGGGCATGTCGTTTGCCTCCTCGTGGTTTGCCTGGTCACCTTCGAAAAGTCCTCGCGTCGTGGCCGGATCGGCGACCAGATCGACCGACGTGACGCCCGTGATTTCTTCCACCACGACGGTCTGGCCGCGGCGGGATGTTTTGCCTGTGATGTTGTGCGAGAAGCCGACCGCCTGGGGATTGTGCTCGGCGTCCCAGATGAGTTGTTCCGCCAAGGCATGCTTCGGGTTGAAGCGGAAGTCGGCGAACAGGCCGGAATCGCCGGGTCCAAGACGGACGTTTTCCAAAGCGCCGATCCGATCCGCGTAGCTCCGCGGCTGATCGGCCTTGCCGTTGGGATGGTCGACGTTGACCTTGGCGCCTTCGTAGAGGGCCGCCGCCCGGGCCACGGCCTCCTTGACGTAGGTCCGGCCGTTGCGGCTGAGAAGTCCCAGGACCTTGACGCCGGTGATCAGTCCGGCCTCGGCCTGGACCTTCAACGCCACCCCTCGGCTGTCGGTGAACTCCCGGATCGATTCGACCTTCATGGGTTCGCTCCACGGCAAGAACAAAAAAAGGCCCGACCCCCGGGCCTCTCGCGTGAGAGACTTCGGGGGCCGGGCCTGACTCGATAGCTCAGTACCCAGCGGGTTTTTGGTCAGCGGCGGACTACGCTATTTGTCGACGGTCCGCACGTGCGTGTCTACGGTGGTAGCATTTCCAGCCTCGAACTTGATGATAATTTCGATCTCACCATACGCCTTTCCGTCTTCGGCCCGCTTGGCCATGTCCAACAGCCGCCGAACGGCCTGCTGGACCTTATCTTGTGTCGTCTTGGTAGGTCGCAGTGGAATAGTAGGCGCGCCACCACTCGGAAGTCTAGGGGGGGTTCGGTTCATTTTCTCATTTTCCTTTGCGTTGTTTTCGACGTTTGGCCAGTTCCTTACGCGAGTGATTGTGCTTCCTGCCGGCCTGACGGTGGCCGCGTACTCGGCGTTTCCGTTTCATTTCGTGTTTTTTTGTGCCCTTCGTGGATCATCCCGCGCTGGCGAATTGCCGATCCCGTTCGGCCCGGACCTGCGCCGCGTCGTACCATCCGCCGTATTGGGCCGGGGGCAGCCCATCGGTCAGGTCGCTCCGCAATTCGGCCGAGGTCCAGCACAGGCAGTTCGGGGCGAGCGGGATCTCGGGCAGCCGCTCCCCGTCGCTGGCAATGAACTCGCCCGCCTCGTTGCGGTAGTATTGTTTCCCGTCCCGGGCGACATGATCTTCGCGCGAGGCGGAGACTTTGGCGGAGTGCCAGACGATCATGCCGATCAGGTCGCCGGCCTCCTGCCACGTCTCCCGCAGCCCGGCCTCGGAGATCCGGATGCCCTCGGTCCGCGCGATGCGTTTGGCCCGGTAGTTCATCCCGGTCGACTTGCCCGGGTCGTTGCCCACCAGTTCGCGGATCGTCCCGGATAGCGCCTCGACGGCCGAGGCCCCCTCGAGGTCGCCGGCGAAGGTCAGGACGATCTTCTCGCGTAGCTGCTTGATCTGCGGGCCCGTGACGGTCTTGATCCGCTGCATCGCGGAGAGTCCGTCGTCGGCCGAGGTGGCGTTCAGGATCGCATCGATCTGCTCGGGCGAGGGCGGCGGGAACTCGAGCTGCCGGATCATCTCCTCGACCTCCTCGGCCGTGGCTTTTCCGGACCAGACCCGTTCGTACTCGTCGTCGGCTGAAACGCTGGTCCAGTCGAAGTTCGGGCCGATCGATTCGCCCACGGGCGCGGGGACAGCCTTGGGCCTCGGTGCCAGCCGTTTGATCCAGAAGACGGCCGGCAGGCTGGTGATCATCGCCTCGGCCGCCGAGTCGTAGGACCACGTCGCCAGGCCGCGGAGTTCTTTTTCCAGCAGATCCGCCGCGTCCTGGACCGACCCGATCAGCAGGGCATCGACCGACCTGAGCACGCCCTCGCGTCCGCCCCGGTTGGCGGCGATGATCCCAAGCAGCCGCTCCTCCAAGGCCACGCTCCACCGGTCGATCTCGCGGCCGATCCCGCGGATATTCCCATCCCGCTGGTCGTTGCGGGCGGCGATCAGGGCGCGATGGGTGGCGGTGGGGGAGGGCATGGGAATTTAGGATTTCGGATTTCAGATGTCAGATTGCTTCTTCGGGTAGAAAGGCTCGACGACCCACTCTTGTCCGTTCCAAACTGCGACTACGAGATCGCCGATCTGAAGAGGGGCTACGGCTTTCCACGTCTCCTCAGGCATCAAGACTTGAGTTGTCGTTCCCTCTTTCGTCGCCACTGTTCTCTCCTTTGCGTTGGAATGGATTCTGACCCTAGGGATTTATGAGTGCGGAATGATGAACTAGGAATGGAGTCAGTTTCGGCCGTCGTATTCAATCGGCCAACCACGCGAGTATGATCTGGCGCTCATTTTAGGCGTTAAGGCTCAGGGGTTAGGCCAAACCAAATCGATGCGTTTCGTAAGGCAACACTTGGGTATCACCATCATGCCGGCGAATTGGTCCAGTTCTGGAGCCGAAGTGCCCGCTAAGACAATGCTGTTCTCGGACTCGGCCACGATCCACCCAACA
>DATLAN010000195.1:0-6990 GCA_035527455.1 Thermoguttaceae bacterium | reverse complement strand
AACCGATCGTGATTTGGTTCCCAAGGGAATGATCGAGGTAATGCCATGAGCATTGATAACCGACGCCAATGGGAAAACACCCGAGCGAAGTTGCACGAATTGGAGCAACTTTACGAAAGCAAGCGACAAGAGCCAGCCGACGAGCACATTCGCGAGTTGACGTTGCGTTCGCTCAAGAAGCGAATCAACCAATTCAAGGAAGAGATTGCCCGATACGAAGCGCGGGCCGGCTCTGCGGCTGGCGGCGGTACATAATCATTGACGTTCGCTGCTGCAAGGCGAAAAAGAACGTCCACGATCGAGAGGCATGTCGAGTGGGCCTCGTCTCGCGGAGCGAGACGGCTACTTTGATTTGACAAGCGTCAGCGCGGAGGTCGGATCGCTGGCGCCTTCGTCGTTGTCTTTTCCGTTTAAGGAAACCACGCGGTACGCCAGCGGTTTGCCGGGCGGGGCGAGGTAGTCGATCCACATGGGGCGGTTCTCTTCGTGGCCGGCGATTTGCGGGGGGCGGTAGGCGATCGGCGTCCAGCGGCCCTCGGCGATGCGGCGATCCACGCGGAAGGCGACCTCGTTGTCCGAGGCGTCCGTCCAGGTGATCTCGACCGCGTCGCCTTGATGGACCTCGGCCTTCACGCCGGTGGGCGGCTTCAGTTTCCCGCCGGGATCGCCGACCTGGGAGCCCAGCATGGGTTTCTCGCCCGATCCGGCCCGGTTGGCGATGAACGAGGCGTCGGCCGCGTCGCGCTGGCCGACGTTGATCGAGCCGATCCAGCCGGGCGTTTCGTTCCAGCCGAACAGCACGCCGGCCATGTTCACGTCCCAGCCGCCGATATAGCTGGACTGGCCGTCGCCCTGGTCGTGCCGGTTGTAAGTGATCGCCCAGGAGTAGACCTGCGTGCCGCCCTGGGCAGAGTTGCTCTTGCGCCGAGTTGTCCGGACCCGACCGTCCGCGAATTCCCGGGAGCGAAGGTGCATTATGCATTCGTGTTGCGCGTATTGCTGAATTCTTGAGAATTCAGCTACGCCTTTCTGGAACGCTCATTTCTCCTTCACGGTCTCATCCAGGGGAATCCCCAGCGTCTCGTATTTCTTCGCCCGGCTCTGCTCGTCGCCGAGGTTGATTTCGCGGGCCAGCCGGCCGACCTCCAGGGCGCGCTGGCGGGGGACGACGATCACGCCGTCGCCGTCGGCCACCACCACGTCGCCGGGATAGACGAGCACGCCGGCGCAGTTGATCGGGAAGTTGTACGACTCGGTGAGCATGCGGCCCGGGCGGACGCCGCGGGTGCTGAGGCCCTGGCGGAGATAGACCGGCGGGCGGCGGACCTTGACGATCTCGTCGGTATCCCGCGCGCCGCCGTTGGTCACCACGCCGACGACGCCCCGCTTGGCCCAGCCGAGGCTGTTGTTCGAGCCGATGTTCCCGCCCTCGAACACGCCGCCGGTGTCCATCACCACGACGTCGCCCGGCCTGGCCACGGCCGCCCACGGATCGGGGGCGCGTCCGTATTGTTCGCCTTTGAATTGTTTGAAACCTTCCAGGTCGGGAAACGAATTCTCGCCCACCCGGCGGTCGGAAGGCACGTAGCGGACGGTGATCGCGAAGCCGACGAAGCGGTGCGTGAACTTGTCCGGATCGCGCCAAAGCGGCCGGATGTCGTTGTCCATCAGCCCGACGTCCTGCAGCCCGACGAGGTCCATGCCGTCGCAGACGTCGGTCACGCGGAGGTCCTTGTACAGATCGAGGATTTCGCGGCGTCCCTCGTCGCCGTCGTCGAAGGTCTTGTTCTCGAGCAGCCGCACCCCTTCGGGCGCGTGGCCTTCCTGGGCGTGGAGACTTGGTTGGCTCAGCCAGGCCAATAGAACGGCGCCAACGAATCCGCTCAACAGCGGTTGTCGCTGAAGAATGAAGAGGCAACGCATGACTCTGTCCTTTCCTGCTCGCAAAAAACTACCGTTCACCTTGTCAGCATCCTATACTAGCCACTTCCGAAGAGAATGACAATGTTTCGCTGATGCACTCGATTCCTCCGTCCCGTGCCGAGCCAAGGAAAGTACGGGTTCCTCTTCTCTGTTCATTGCTCCGCGGGAACGAACGGACGCGGTCGACGAGGCCGCGGATCGCAAACAGAGAAGAGGAACCCGTACTTGCGGCCATCATTCTCCGAGACGCGCGAGAGCCAGACAAGGCTATATTCTTCCCCCTACCCGCTGAGCCACTCATCCAGATGCTCGGCCACGAACGGGTCGTCGGTCAGGTGGGGATAGGCGCGGCAAACGCGGTCGATCTGTTCGGCCTGGCCGGGGCTGAGCCTTTCATCGGGATCGAGACACCAGGTCCCTTCCAAGAGGCCCTGGCGGCGCAGGACCTCGTGGACCCCGCAGATGACGCCGGCGTAGTGGTTGGCCGCGTCGAAGACGGCGGCGTTGGCGTCGGTCACCTCGACGTTGCGCCTGAGCAGCTCGACCGGGATCGGCCGGCCGGAGGCCGCCGCCGCGTGGCATTCGTCGAGCGTTTCGGCAGCACGGCGGGTCCACACGGCCCAGTGGCCCAGCAGCCCGCCGACGATCCGCCGCGTGACCCGCCGCCCGCTCAGGTCGAATCGGTAAGGCGTGAGCAGATCCATGACGATGTTGTCGTCGTTTCCGGTGTACAGGGCGATGTCGTCACGGCCCGACTCGGCGATCGCGCGGACCACGTCGAGCGTCTGGTAGCGGTTGAACGGGGCGATCTTCACGGCCACGACGTTCTCGATCTCGGCCAGCCGCCGCCAGAAGGTGAAGCTGAGCAGTCGCCCACCCACGGCCGGCTGCAGGTAGAACCCGAAGACGGGCATCACGTCGGCGACGGTGCGGCAGTGGTCGATCAGTTCGTCGTCCGTGGCATTGGCCAGCGCGGCCAGGCCCAGCAAGGCCGCATGGTAGCCCAGCGAGCGGGCGGTTTCTGCCTCGGCGATCGCCTGGCGCGTGGGCCCGATCACCCCGGCCACGCGGACCAGCGGTTCGGTTCGCTCGGCATCGGCGCGGTCGCATTCTTCGGCGGCCAGTTGCAGCACGGGCCGGTACAGCGCGTGTTCGGGCTCGCGAATCGCGAACTGCGTGGTATGCACGCCCACGGCCAGGCCGCCGGCGCCGGCGGCGATGTAATAGCGGCTTAAGGCCCGTTGGCGCCGCTCGTCGAGTTTACGCTCGGCCGTCAATGCCAGCGGATGCGCCGGGAGGACAACACCGCGCTGGAGGACGGTTTGGACGGTTGGGGGCAGGGAGGTGCTCATGAGCGGCCACCTAAGATTGCAGATTGATAATTGCAAATTGCAAATTGGGGCTTGTTGCCGGTCCCCAGTCTTCAATTTGCAATTTACAATCTGCAATTATCAATTTTCAATTCCCCCTCAGAATTTTCCATCTCGGGTCTGAAAGTGCGTCGGCTTGCCCAGCGTAGGGCCGTCGCGCTGCTGCCAGTCGGCGATCCAGCGGATCATTTGTTCGGCGGTGACGCGGGGCCGCCCGAGCAGCCGGAAGCCGAGCCGCCCTTCGCTCAACAGCGCGTCGGCCGCTTCGCTGCCGCGGAAGGCGACCGGCTTGTCCATCAGGCGGCCGAACTGCCCGGCCACCTCACGCACGCTCAATCGCTCGGGACCGGCCACGTTGACCACCCACGGCGGCGAAGCGGCGCGGTCGAAGCTCCGCAGCGTCATCGCGTTGGCGTCGCCCTGCCAGATGGCGTTGAAGTAGCCCATCGTCAGGTCGACCGGTCGCCGAGAGAGCACCTGAGCGGCCAGGTCGACCAGCGTGCCGTAGCGCATTTCGTTGGCGTAATTCAACCGGATCAGCGCCACGGGCGTGCCGAACCGTTCGCTGAAGTACGCGAACATCCGCTCCCGCCCGATGCAGCTCATCGAGTAGTCGCCGTCGGGCAGCAGCGGGTCCGTTTCCACCGATCCGCCGCCATCGACCGGCACCATGCCGTAGACGTTGCCGGTCGAGAAGGCCACGATCCGGCCGCGGTGGAACTTCTCGGCAACCATGCCCGGCAGATACGTGTTCATCGCCCAGGTGGTCGCCTCCTGGCCGGTGGTGCCGAACTTCATCGCCGCCATGTAGAGCACGTTTGGCACGTCGGGCAGGGCGTCGAATTGGGCCCTGTCGAGCAGCTCGCAGCCGATCGTCTCGACGCCGGCCGATTCCAGCCGCTGCTGCAAGCCGGGTGTGGAAAACCGCGAGACGCCGATCACCCGTCGCCGCACCCCGGCGGCCTGCGACGCCCGCACGGCCATCCGCGCCAGCGTGGGGCCCATCTTTCCGCCGACGCCCAGGACCAGCAGATCGCCTTCGAGCCGGCCCATCGTCTCGATCACCCCGTCGGTCGGCTCGCTGAGCAACTCCTCGAGGTGCTCGACGTCGCGGATCGCCTCGGGCAACGGGTTCTGGTCGCTCATGGCAACGATCGCGAAGCCGTCGCGAATCCCTTTCCTTCGGCGGTGAGTCTCATACCGTCGGAAAACACGACGGTCCGCGGCTGCGGCTCCATGTTGTAAACGACGTAGGTCTTTCGGTCGCCTTTGCCCAACACGGCAAACAGCGGATAATCGGCCGACGTGCTTCGGTCCACCTGGCCCAGCGCCGCGAGGTTGTGGACCCAGTGATAGGTGTTGGCCAGCGAATTGCCGGCCTCGGGCGTGAAGTTTTCCGGCCGGGCATCGAACTGGCGGATCGCGTCCTGCGGGTCGACCAACGCCCGAACCATCCAGATCAGGTCGGCCCACTGGTCCCAATTCGTTCCGCCGTTCTCGGCAGCCAGCGCGTCGTAGTTGCGTTTCACGTAGTCCGGGTACCGCCCCAGGTAGAGCGAACCGCCGTGGATCGGCAGCCAGTTGATGCCGTGGATCGCTTCGGGGTTTCCGGAGAACCAGGTGCCGTTCGCCCCTTTGCCGCCCCAGACCATGGTGACCACCGAGGCCGGATAGTCCGGGTGGTGATTGGTTCGCTCGACGTCGAACCAGTACTCTTCGATGGCGGTCATTTCGGTCGTATAGAGAATGATGCCGGCGTCGCGGATGGCCTGATGGCCGGTGGCCTGCCCCCAGAGGATCATCGCGCACCAGGCGTTCATCGCCTCGGACGACGATTCGTTGTTGTTTCCGTCGCCGAACTTCGCGTTGCCCGAGGCCCAGGAGTGGCCGGCGTAGGGGTCGAAATTCCGCAGCCGCGGGAAGAGCGGGTCCCGATCGTTGCAGGTGGCGACGTCGCGGATCAACAGCTTGACCATGCCACCGTATCGGGCGTCGCTCGCCCAATCCGGATCGTCGCGGGCGATCTCCGCCGCGGCCTTGATGAAGTAGCCGTAATGGAAGTGGTGGTCGTTCAGATCGGCGTCGCTGCCGAAGCTGGCCGGATAGCCGATCAGCGTGCCCCAGTTGTCGTCGTAGTAGAACAGTCCCTTGGACTTCAATCGGCCCTGGGAATCGGCGGCGGTGAACCAGTTTTCCAAACGCCCCTGAAGTTCCCGGCGGAAGGTCGACGCCGCCTCGTTGTTGCCGGTCTGCTGGGCGATGGGGATCAAGGTGGCCAGCTTGCCCAACCGCTTGCCTTCCCAGTACGTGTCCTTCACGCCCGACTCGGTTCGTCGAACCTCGTCGTCCAGGAAGCGGTCGAGTTGTCGCTTGTCGTACGTGCCAGCGTCGGGCAGAGACGGCAACACGCCGGGAAAGGGCACGCGGGTCTCGAACGACGATCCTCGGCCGAGCTTCATCGTCCCGCGAACCGAGGCGTACTCCGCATCGAGCAGCTCGTGCGAGGTGTGTTTCCACTGGTGCGGATAGAGCGCGAACAGCGTTTCGCGGTTGTCGCCTTCGTGGGCGGTGGTGGTGAAGGTAAATTGCGTACGGACCGTGCCGTCGGCCGGGTCGTATTGAGCGGTGAAAGCCGTATCGGTGACGTGGGCATGGGCGTGCGCCGCAAACAGGGAAAGCGTCCCCGGCGAGTCGTCCGGCAGCAGGGCGAGCGAGAAGTAACGATTCTGGCCGCAGTGGTTCGTGAAGGTCTTGCCGTCCAGGCCGGACCAGGTCGATCCGCCGGGGCCGAACAGGCCGTAGTGCTTGCCGCCGACCGAAACGCCCAACACGGCACCGTCCGCGTCGCCCGACCACACGCGGGGCGTCTTCGCGAAGGCGACTCGGGCGCCGCCGCCTTCATACAGCGCATAGACGAACGGCGATCCGTGGCCGTAGGAGACCTGCATCCGATTTCCGCCCGCGGCAAACGCCACGCGCACGAACCAGTCGCTGAAGCCGTCGACTCGGGCGTCGCGAAACTCGGCCGCAGCGGAATGGCCCAGGACGAGGTCTTCCCCGGTTCCCGCGGGCATGAAGCCGAAGATGGCCGCCTTGTTGGCCGTGATGTGCGGGCCGGGGTAATAGACGGCCAGGCCCGAACGGACCGCCTGCACGGCCAGCGGATGGGGATACTGGCGTTCGGAGAATTCCATCCAGGCGACCGAACTCCACCAATCGTTCGTCGGCATCGGTCCGGCGGCGTTCTCGGTACGGTAGATCGTCGCTTGCGGCCGCTTCGCACCCGGCGGCAGGCTCACGGCGTAGCTGCCCGAGCCGACCTCGACGGTCTGCCCAACGGCCGCTCCGACAGTGGCGGCAAGGCAAAGTGCGGCGATGCCGGACAGTAGGAGCCACATCGGCAGAGTGTTCGCGCAACGGACCATAGATGCCAGTATACCAGCCTTCCAGGCAGTAGGAAAGGGTGGGCTTCTGCTACCAACCGACTTGAGGCCGTGCTATATTGGGTTCTTCAGACAATTTCGTGGCTGCCGGGTGAGACTGCCGTTTCCCGTGCTGGGGAAGTACGGGTTCCTCTTCTCTGTTCACGACGCGCAAAGAGGTAGAATCAGAGAAGAGGAACCCGTACTCCTCCGTGCCGTCGACTTCAATGGACCGGAAATGGGACCACGAAAACCCCTGAAGAGCCCTATTATTG
>DATLAN010000194.1:0-2400 GCA_035527455.1 Thermoguttaceae bacterium | reverse complement strand
CTCGGCAACATCGCTTTCGACCGGTGGAATCAGCAGTTCTTCGTGTCCGACCTCGAAACCGGCATGATCCATCGCTTGCGAGCTTCCGACGGCGCCGACCTTGGTCACTACGATCATGGCGTGGACGGGCGTTCCGCTTTCCTCGACGTGGCCGAGCGAGAATACCGGTCCCTGCCGCCCGTCTCCTTCGATGCGTCGTCGTCCGCGCGCCTTGCCGACTGCCCGAGCGGCGATTTCGCGCGCGCGCCGTCGTGCTGGAACTTCGCCGATTTCCGCCGCCGCGTCTGGGGCGTAGGCGTGCGCCGCTTTCCCGCAACCGAGGAGGTGAGGCTCTATTATTCGGTTTGGGGCAGCCAGGGATTCGGCAATGCGGATTACGCCACGGCGGGCGACGATCAACGCAACGCGATCTGGTCGGTGCGAATCGAAGACGATGGCAGCTTTGACGTCGGCAGCGCGCGTCGTGAGTTCTTCCTGCCTGATTTCTTCCGCGCGCCGGAAGCGATCGCGCGCGCCGGGCGCAGCCATCCGGTTTCCGATATCGCGTTTCCGGCTTTCGGTGATCAGGACGTGATGTTGCTCGCCGAGCGCGGCGGGGCGCGCAATCTCGGTCTCGCAGCCGACAACGCGTTCGCGTATCCGCACGAGGCCCGCGTGCTGCGCTACGAACTGACGCCTCAAGGCTTTTGGCGGGGCGCTGGCCGTTATGACGTCGGCTATTACGACCGCGGCGAGGCAGGCCCTCCTTACATTCGCGGGAGTGCCGCGGGCGGCGTGAGTTTCGGCCCTGGTTACGACGACGCTCGGTTGATCGACCCTGAGCTTCCAGACGCCTTCGTCTGGATGACCGGCGACGGTCTGTGCTCGTCGCGTGGCCCCTGTCTCGATTCCGACACCGATGAGCCTGCCGACTCGAAAAATGTCGATGGACTGCAGGGACGCGCGGCGCGGCCCTACGAAGCGTTCGATCCGATTACCGCTTTCCAGCCCTATCCGGCACCTGGCCCGATAACGCCTGCGACCGGGCCCGAGCAGTCGGTCATGATCGACATCGACTCCAACGGCGAAGCGCCGGGACAAAGGGGCGCTACAGAGGTCGGTGATGTTGCCATCTATCAGCCGGCCCCGGCCGGGGGCGTGACGGGCGAAGGCGAGAGCGAAGAGGACGTTGCGGAGGGCATTCCCGGCGTCGATGAAGAGGAAGGCTTTCCGCCAGGCCTGCCGCCAGATCAAGGCTGGGACCCGGCGCCTCTGCCGCCAGACGGCTGGCCGCTGCCTCCCCCTCCGGTGCTCAATACCGATCTCGCCATCGAGAAGACCGGCCCGCTGCAGTGCCAAGAAGGCGTGAACTGCGCCTATACCGTCAAGATCACGAATCTGGGCGCCGTGCCCTATATCGGTCCGCTCGCCGTCAACGACACCATGCCCGTGGACGCGACGCTCGTTACGGCCTCGCCGGGCTGGCATTGCGATGTCGCCGGCCAAGTGGTCGCCTGCGTCACGCTCGGCAACGCGATTCTCAATGTCGGAACATCCGCGAGTTTGACGCTCACCGTGCTGCTGCCAGCGGATGTCGCGGACGACCATGTCGAGAACTGCGCCGGCATAGACTGGTTCGAGATGGGCACGGACGACGGCCCCGGCGACGGCAACGATTACGTCTGCATCGACACACCCGTCACCGACGGCTTCGATCTCGGCCTTGAGAAAACCGGCCAGGCCCAATGCGTCGAGAACGCCGGCTGCACGTTCGAGGTCATCGTCACCAATTATGGGCCGGGACAGTTCCAAGGTGTGCTTGCGGTCCGCGACACGCTGCCGGCCGATGCGACGCTCATAGGACATTGGTTCCCCGGCGGGTGTGTGCAGAGCGAAGGAGAACTCTCCTGTTCCAGCATAGAGCTGACGCTTCCTCTGGGTGCTTCGGAGTCCCTGTGGGTCGACGTCAAGCTCCCTGATGGGATCGCCGGTGGTGCCGCCGAAAACTGTGCGGTGATCAACTGGGCGGCGATGGGCGCGGATGACGGTGCGGCCGATGTCCATGTCGACGAAGACTGTCACAGTGTTGACGTGCTCGACGGGGCCGGCTTCTTCGATCTCGACATCGCGAAGCAAGGGCCGGCACATTGCGACGAGGGCGGCAATTGCGAATACACCATCACCATCACCAATCTGGGGCCGGACGATTACAATGGCCAGGTGGTCGTTGAGGACCACGTGCCTGTGGGCTCTGCGTTTGTCAGCGCGGATGCAGCTTGGGCCTGTGGGGTCGCCGTTCCGACAATTCAGTGTGGGCTTATGGGCGGCCCGCATCTCCTGAGCCCGGGCGACGAAAAAAGTCTCACCCTGACCATTACGCTCCCCGCGCCGTCCCCGGATCCCGTGGTGAACTGCGTTGGG
>DATLAN010000193.1:0-7294 GCA_035527455.1 Thermoguttaceae bacterium | reverse complement strand
ACGGTCTGCGTGTCGAGTACACGTACAACGATGAGCACGCCCTGACCGAAATCGCCCACGCCGATGGAACGCATACGTTCTACGAGTACAACGACCGTGGCCAACTGGCTGCCCTCTACGCCGACGGTGGCGCGGGCCGCGTCGACATCACGCGAGGCGACGCCGGGCTCGTCTCCATGACCGACACGCTCGGCGGCCAGACCGATTTCTACTTCAATCATACCGGTGCGATCGAAAAGACGGTCGACCCCTTGGACCGAGCCGTCGAGATGGACTACGACGCGCTGGGCAATATGACCCGGATGACCGACCCGTTGGGCCGTTCGACGACCTTCGCCTACGACACGCTCGGCAACGTCGTCCGCTCGACGAACGCCCTGGGGCTTTCAACTCGCTTTTCGTACACCAGCCACCTGAACCGCCTCGACCTGTTGACCGATGCCGCCGGGAACGTGACCGACTACGATTATGATGCGGCCGGCAATCTCGTTTCGATCACCTATGCCGACGCCTCCCTCGAACGGTGGCAGTACGACGCCTCGGGTAACGTCGACCAGTGGATCAACCGCCGCGGGCAGTCGGTGCAATACACGCTCGACGCCGAAGGCCGCGTGACGCAGCGAACCTACGAAGACGGCACGTCGGCCACGTTCACCTACGACGCGCGTGGCAACCTGATCGAATCGGTCGACCCGACCGGCACGACCGCGTTCACCCATAACGCCAACGACTACCTGACTCGAATCGACTACCCCGACGGCCGGTTCTTGCAGTACACCTACGACGCGGCCGGACGACGCGCGAGCATGACCGACGAGTTGGGCCACCAGACCGCCTACGCCTACGACTCGCTCGGGCGGCTCTGGCAACTGACGGACGAAAGCGGTTCGGTGATCGTCACCTATTCGTACGACGCACTAAGTCGATTGGGCCGCACGGACAAGGGCAACGGAACCTACACGACGCATGACTACGACGCGGCCGGGCAACTTCTCCATCTGGTCAACCACGGCCCGGACCATACCGTTACCTCGCGGTTCGACTACACGTACGATGCGGCCGGTCTGCGGACCTCGATGACCACACTCGACGGAGCATGGACCTACGAGTACGACGCGATCGGCCAACTGACCCATGCCGTCTTCGCGCCGGCCGCCGGCTCGACGCTTCCGGCCCAGGATATCGCCTACAAGTACGACCCGCTCGGCAACCGCCTTAGCACCACTATCAACGGCGAGACTACCGCGTATACGTCGAACGAGTTGAACCAGTACACGCAGGTCGGCGACACGCTCTACGAGTACGACGAAGATGGAAACCTCATTCGCGAGACCACTTCCGGCCAAACGACCGAGTATGTTTACAACACCGACAACAAACTCGTCATGGTGACCATGCCCGACGGGACCGTCTATGAATATACGTATGACGCCTTCGGAAATCGGGTGGCGGTCAGCGTCGACGGCGTCGTGACCGAATACGTCATCGACCCGACCGGGCTTGGCAACGTCATCGGCCAATACGACGGCACAGCCGACGCCTGGCAAGCCGGCTACACCCACGGCTTCGGACTGGTCAACCAGACAACCGCCGCCGGTTCGCACTTCTACGACTTCGACGCCCTGGGTTCCACCGCCGCACTGACCGACGCGCTGGGCGCGGCCGTCAACACCTACGCCTACCTCCCCTTCGGCGGAGAGTTAGCCTGGACCGAAACCGTCGCCAACGATTTCCAGTTCGTCGGGCAGTGGGGCGTGATGAACGAAGGGAGTGGCCTCGACTTCATGCGTGCGAGGTACTATGACTCATGTCTTGGGAGATTTGCATCGCACGATCCAATTGGTGTTAGCTCTGGCGATCAGAACCATTACCGCTATGTGCGCAATCAACCACTCACGTACGTTGACCCGTCAGGACTAACCTCCGTCGGCCGTGGCATTAGCGGGGCCTCAAGTGGCTTAGGCATTGCTGACGGACTCACCATGGGGATCAATGAAGGCAAGTGGTCCCAGGGTATTGGGTTTGCAGGATTGGGCGTGATGGGGCTCTTGGTCACGGGACCAGGGGGGTGGTTAGTTGCCGGCGCGAGCGTATTAGGTACCATTATTGATAACTCCTCTGATCTCGCCCAGGAACGATACGAAGCCAGGATGCGGCGGGACATGACCACTCATCACCGGAACATAAAGACTTTCGAGGATGAACGCCTTAAACGTGACGAGCTAGATGTCAAAAAGCTGATGCGAGGACTGCAAATACCCAATGAGAGTTCCGATGCCTGGCGAAACAGAATGATACGTAAGATCAAGGAGGCTATCCCTTCCGCCACCCGCATTATCAACCCCGTCCGCTCCATCGACCCCAACGACAAACTCGGCCCGGCGGGCTACGGCGTGGAAGGCTACATCGCTGTGGATGTGGATCAATCGGCGGTCATGCCCTACACGATCCGCTTCGAGAACATGGCCGACGCGACTGCTCCGGCCCATTGGATTCGGATAACCGACACGTTCGACGAAGACCTCGATCTGACGACCTTCGAGTTGACCGAGTTCATGTTCGGCGGCGAGGTCTTTGCCATCCCCACCGGATTGGATTCCTATCAGGCGAGCCTCCAGCGGACCATCGAAGGGCATGAGTTGGTCGTCGAGGTCGCCGTCGCGCTCGATCGGGTCACACGAACCCTCTCGGCCAGCTTCATGGCACTCGACCCGGCGACCGGCTGGATGCCCGAGGATCCGCTGATCGGACTGCTCTACCCCAACGACGACAACGGCCGCGGCGACGGGTCGATCGGCTACGTGGTCGACACGGTTGCCGGGTTGGAGACCGGCGACGAAATCACCAACAAGGCCTCCATCTTCTTCGACTGGAACGACCCGATCGACACGCCGCTGGTCCGCAACACCATCGACGCCGCCATTCCTAATGACGCCAGCCGGGTCGAGGAGTTGCCCGAAACGACCGACACGCGCGACTTCCCGGTCACGTGGGCCGGGGAAGACGACGAAAACGGCTCGGGAATCGCCGCCTACGACGTCTACGTTTCCATCGACGACGGCCCATTCGAACTCTGGCTGGACGGCACTCCCGAGACCTCGGCCACATTCACGGGCCCCGGCGGACATACCTACGCATTCTACAGCATCGCTACCGACAACGTCGGCCACCGGGAGCCAACCCCCGATCCCGAAACGGCAGATACCCAGACGACGTCGATTGCACCGGCCGAGGTTTCCGACCGACACATCTTCTACAATAACTCGCACTGGGACACGTCAAGCGACGATAATCCCGACTTCAATGACGAAACGGCGATCGCCCCCGACAAGACCGCCCTGCTGCCGGGCGAAACAGCCACGTTCGTCAACTACACCAGTTACAGCCGTGGCGTCAACGGGATCATCATCGACGTTCTCGGCCTGTGGGAAACCGCCGATCTGAGCGCCGACGATTTCCTGTTTCGCACAGGCAACAGCGACGATCTCGGCACTTGGGAACCCGCTCCGGCCCCAACCACCGTCACGGTCCGTCCAGGTGAAGGCGTTGGCGGTTCCGATCGGGTGACGCTGATCTGGGACGACAATGCCATCAAGAACCAATGGCTGGAAGTGACCTTCTTGGCTACCCCCAATACGGGTCTGGCCGAAGAAGACATCTTCTACTTCGGCAATGCCGTGGCCGAGACGGGCAACTCGAACACCAACGCGCATGTCACTATCGCCGATTTGTTGCTAGCTCGAAACAATCCCCGCAACTTCCTCAATCCGGCCGGGATTGATTTCAAGTACGACTACAATCGCGACGGGCGCGTGAATACCACCGACGTGCTGCTGGCTCGGAACAGCCAGACGAGCTTCATGACAGGTTTGGAACTGATCCAACCGCCGGAGCCTTTTCCTTTCGTCATCGAGGCGGGGCAGTTCTTCCTCCATGACGAGCCAGCCTTCCTGAACATCATCAGCTATCAGCCGCTGGAACCCGGGCAGGAGATCGCGGGCGAGATTCGGGCGCTTCGTATTCAGGACGATCTTCGCCGTTTGAGGCAGTATCAGGGCGGCAGCGACCCGGTCGTATTGCGAGTCTATCCACAGCCCACGACCGAGTATCCCGTACGCATGCCCGCCAGCTTTTACAGCGGCATTCGCGAACTCGGTTTCTGGATCATCCGGGACATATACTTCGGCGATTTTCGTGGTCCTGGTGCAATTGAGGTTGGGTGGGCGAAGATCGATGCCGTGATGAGCGAGGTGGAAGCCGCGGGAGCCTTTGACCGCATCTTCGCTTGGGAAATCGGCGACGAATTCACGGCCGGCACGCCCGGTGAGGTCACCCAGCTACAGGGATTCCTGGAAGCGATGCGCGACCACATCAAGGAGCGGATGAGCGAGCCGGGCAGAGATCGGTTCTCCGATTGGGTGACGTGGGCAACCTATCCACCGAGCGATCTGCTGTACACCGACGGAGCCGGTATCACGGTCGAGTTCGACTTCTATTCGATTAACGTATATTCTTATGAACCGGATCGCATTCGCGACCACCAGGCCGGCCCCGTCACGGGTACGCCGTACGAAGGCTACCTCAAGGCACTGTGGGAAGTCGTGCAGCGACAATTCCCGGACACGCCGGTAGTGATCAGCGAGATGGGTCTGCCTGACAGCCCCGCCGAACTGGGTATGCCACCGGCCCAAGTCGACATGCATCCCTGGTATCCGTGGTACCGGAAGGGTGGGCTCAGCAGCGAGCAGGTAGCCGAAGGTCTCATGGATCGGTACGTGGATGCGCGGTTGGCGGGTCTGGTGAGCGGCATCTCCGTGTTTGAGTGGAACGATGAATGGCATAAGACCGGCAACCCGAATAGCCAGGACGACCCCGAGGAGTTCTTTGGGATCGGTCGCTTCGACGAACTCCCCGGCGGGGGTTACGAACTCCGCTGCAAACTCCAGCAGGAGACCGTCCACGATCTGTTTACACTAGACTTCTACGCCGAGCCGTCGATTATCACGGGATTGATAGCCGACGACACGTCGCTTGCGCTGGGCGCGAGCACCACCGTCCGCGCGACTATCGATCCCGCGGCTGTAGATCCGGTCCGTTTTCGTTGGGAAAGCAATCGCGGTTGCATCGTGGGAGACTCCGATACGGTTCAGTTTTTCGCCGGCGACGTTGCCCTGGGCCCAGCCGAAGTGACTCTGGTGGCCATCGACGGCAACGGTCGCGTGAGCAGGGCTTTCACCTCGATCGACGTTCAGGCCCCAGGCGAGCCAAGCATCCAGATCCTGACTCTTGGTATCGGCAGCGGCGTGGCCTCAGGCCGGGTCGCAAACGTCGACCTCGACCAGTACAAGGTCGTCGTGTACGTCAAGACCGACCGGTACTACGTGCAGCCGATTGTCGAAGCACCCTTCGTCTTTGTTCGACCTGACGGATACTGGTGTACACGCGTGAGCAATGCGTACCATGGCGATTTGATCACTTGGGTTGTTCCAGAAGAATACGAGGCGGTGAGCCAAGGGCCGGGATTTGTCCAACCCCCGGGCACCATTGCAGAAGACCGCTGGGACTACATTGACCCAAGCCACAGCAACGTCAACGACACCGACAACGACCTCCTGCCCGACGATTGGGAAAACACACATTTCGGCAATCTGGGCCAAAATCGCTACGGTGACAGAGAACTCGACAACGACAAGGCCCATAACCTCGAGGAGTTTCTGGCTGGCACCAGTCCCGTCGTGGCCGACAACGACAGCGACGCCGATACGCTGCCGGATAACTGGGAACGCCTGTACTTCGGCACGCTCTCCTTTGGTGCGCCGGGGCTCCCCGATAACCACGAGTTCAACGACCCGGATGGCGACGGGCTGGCCAACGCGACGGAGCTGGAACTTGGGACTCACCCCGGCCGAACGAGCCCGGACCAGGATCGCGACAGTCTACCCGACGTCTGGGAACTTCGTTATTTCGGTAATCTGGCCGCGGGGCCGCACGAGGATCCGAACGGCGACGGGCTGACCAATCTTGATGCGTACGAGCTATCCGTATCCCCTATTGATTCCGAGATAATCGAGTTCAGCGTCGGCAACAGCAGCACCCCGAACAGTTGGGGTCCCTCGCAGGCGCCGGGCATTGTCAAGCTCCGCGAGGATGTCGGCACCGATGGTTCTGACCGGATCACAATCACCTGTGAAGACTGCGAGATCCGTAACCAGTGGCCACAAGTGACGGTGCTCGCTGCCGACACGGACCTGGATGCGGACGACGTGTTCTATTTCGGCAACGCCGTGGGCGAAGCCGGCAATTCGGCTTCCGACGCCCAGGTGACCACGATTGATCTGCTCTTGGCCCGCAACAATCCTCGCAACCTCCTGAATCCAGCTCCGATTGATTTTGAGTACGACTTCAACCGCGACCAGCGTGTGAACGCCACCGATGTGCTGTTGGCTCGAAATAATCAGACGAGCTTCGCGAACGCCCTTGAACTGCTTAATCTGTCGGTCAGTGAGCCCCCGCAGGCGGCTGCAACTTCACCTGCCGCATTCGATGAACAAGGGCTGGTTGAGCCAGCCGTGGAAGCTGCTGCCCTGCCCGCCGAATGGTTCTGGCTCGACGACATCGAGCAGCCCGACAAGAGAAACCGCCCGTCTCGGAATTCTGACCGGGCCGCCGAAGCAGTGGATAGGCTGTTGGCCACATACGGCCTCTAGTGGATAGGCTTACAAGCAGCCTGCCGCGTCAGAGGTTGGCGAGTTCTCGGTCTCGTTTTGCGCCGGCCCGCCGGCGTTCCTCGTCCTGGAGTTTTCGTTCCTGGTGGTAGACCCGCTGCACCTGGCGGGGGTTGTAGACGCGCTTGGGATGCCCGCCCCACTTCGGGCGCGGCTTGCGGCCTTCCCACTTGGCCAGGGCCTCTTCGATGTGGTCGGAGATCGTCTCCCAGCTCAGCAGGAACTCGTCGCGCAGCCGGATGATCTGCTGACCGACGCGGCGCTGCTTGGGATCGTCGACGAACCGGCGGGTCTTCTTGCGGCCGACGATCTTCTTGCACCGCGGCGATCAGCGTGGCCACGAAGCGACCGTGCGCCGTGCTGAGGTCCGCCTTGAAGTCCAGGAAATGGATCACCACGCCCATGTGTTCCCAGAGCCGCCGGGTCGCGAGAAAGTCTTCCGCGTCGCGGAACCCCCGGTCGAGCTTGGCGAAGATGACGTGGTCGTTCTTGCGGAGCACGAAGAAGCAACTCGAACTCCGCGGTTCGGAATGGGACAAGATTCAGTGCGGCAAGGCCCACTTCGACGC
>DATLAN010000192.1:0-17305 GCA_035527455.1 Thermoguttaceae bacterium | reverse complement strand
GGGGGCTCCAGCGTCGGCCATCGCGGTTCCGATTCCGTCTTCGTAGTTTCGTCACGGTCAACGGAAGCCACCTCTCGCGACTTGCTGCTGCACCCGAAGAAGATCACGGCGCCTGTCAGCAAAACGCTTAACGCAAGAACTCTCTTGGCCATTTCACGCTCCTTTGAATGACTGTGGCAGTGGCACTAATGCAAGCGGTGAGACCGGCCTTCGGCGAGTGGGTGGTCAGTAGTTCCGCGGGCGGCACCGTCGATCTTGCGGAAGAGATCATACGATCCCGTTTGACTCACTGGCAAGATCGCCGGTGTTGCTGGGCAACAAGAGGAATTCCGAACACCCATCCGATCCGCACGCCCACCCATTTCCCGCAATCCTCGCGTGGCTGCACCGCACCGACGATTATCCGAATGAGCCTTCCTGGTTTTTGGGGAATTGGTGGGCAGTGCCCACCCTACGGACTCAAGCGTTTCTTGGCGCGTACGGACCGAGAAACTTCGGCCCATTGAAATGAATCATATGTTCCGGAGTATCGGCAATCCATACCTCCGTTTCCCATGCAACATCGGCGGCATACTTGCGAAAGTCGTTCCGATTCAAGAAGGCCGTGACATAGATTCTCGCAGCGGTACACCTACGCAACATGTGCTCGATTTCAGTGTGTCGCTTTGCGTCAACCGGCCCGTGGGCGGTTGCGGCCTCGATTACGAAGAGCCAGTTCTTCTCGCTGTCGTGCAGGAGCACATCCGGCAGCTTGTCATGCCGGGTTATCTCGATCTTCAGGGACGCCAGGGCGTCCGTTTCGCAAACCACATGCTTCCGCGCGGTGCCTCCCACGTAAAGTACCGTAGCGCCGGGTGCAAAACGGGGACCGAATTCCTCAATAACGGCAACCTGCAGTTGATTATGCTTGCCGGGAGACAAGTGGACCTCCGACCCGTTCGGCAATCGCAACCGGACTTCCTTGGATCGCCTGCTCCTTCTATATGCCTCTCGCAGCCTGCCGAATTGCCCGATGAATCGCTCCACTTCTGCGTCAAAAGCGTCTGCTCCATAGGATCGCAATACGGGCACGACAGCATCGGTCAGGGCATAGCAAGTATTTCCACTATTCGTCGGGCGAGATGGGTCATCGGGGTTCCGGTCAACGATTCGCGCCTGTTCGAACTGGTGGATTGTCCTCCGTCGGACGGTCTCTCTTGAATTGGCTGCGTAATCCTTCCTGTAATACTTGCGCATGAAGCCCATAATGTCCAGAATTCGCAATAGCGGCTGCTGGGTCTTGCGCCATGAGCCCTTCGGTCTGACATCCGCCAGCGCGAGAAGCGTCAGCGCCGAGCATTCATTCTGCTGCGCACGGGGAAGACCGACGGCTCGGATGATCGCAAGGGCTTCATCTCTTTTGCTCATCCCGCGTGCTCCAGCAAATACTCTCTCAGTGAGCCTCGGACCCGGAACTCCGTCAGCACGATCCTCTCGATCCTGTCGGCGGTCATCACGGGCAGACTTCTTACTTGCCGGCCGATTTTCGCGACGACGTTCATGTCAGGGAAGTTCATGCTGCGAATCTCGGTTGCGTTGACCTGCGTATTGCCGCTGATCGTTCGGAAATAGCGGTCGAGCAAGACCGAATTGAAAACCGCCGCGAGCCCGTAGACATCCTCGTCCGTCAAGTCGCGCTCGCTATGATAGATGTAGTTCAAATGGTTCTCGATTCCGACGTATTGGCTCTTCGACACGGAAGGAAAGAAGCAGCCGGCGGTCAGCCGGCGTCTTTCTTCTTTCGCGCTGAACCGTTTCAGCAACACGTAGTTCTTCGAGGGGAGGAGCAATCGCATGGATTCTTGACGCAGACTGAACGCGATTGGCTTTCCGTTCTTCCTTACGGGCCATTTCGTGCCGAACGGCTCGATGTTGTGAGGGAGCAGCAACGGAACGGACGACTGGCTGTGGTTGTCGTCCAACAGGAACTCCGTTGCCCTGAACATGACGATCGGCCCGGTAGAAATACACAGTCCAAGTTCGGAGAAGCGACAGGGAAAGGACTCGACCAATTCCATGATACGGCCGTCCTCGTTGCTGGTCGGAATCCGAAGAACGCTTTCGCCGCACGAGTCGTCGATTACGCGGTCCGACGCGACATCGAACCCCTCGGGATCCTCGTCCAAGTTGGGGCCGTGACTCGTTGATATCCTTACTGTGGCGGACCTGTTGCCCAGCCGATGACCTTTCGTTATGACACTCTCCTGAAGCACGTCGGCAGACTTGAACGGAGCCGTTCGTGATTCGAAAAGGTGAAGGTGGTCAAGAGCCATCCGTTGAAGGAACCACTTTCGAAAACCACGAAAATACAGACCGTTGCAGTAACTTCTCGGCGTAATGGCTACCAGTTCAGCCCCCTCTTTGAGCAACTGCGCGCCCAACGCAAGAAAGAAGGCGTAAACGTTGGGTTGACCGTGAACCACTTTGGACATCAATTTCGCATGGGCGGACGTCTTGCGAACTTTGAAGTAGGGCGGGTTCATGATCGCAGCGTCAAACGTCGAACGGAGGTCGTTGCCGTCAAGAGTCCGCTGAGCATCCAGGCTTGAGGCTGTTGCGATTATGAAGTCTTTATCGTGGATTACGTAGTTGAGTGCATGGCCTGCGTCCTCCAAAGCCTTCCGGCAATGCTCGAGGTTCTGCTCCAGAAGAGGGATTGCTTTCGGTTCGTTCTCGAACACGTGGACTTCTATGTGCCGTGGAGAACGCAGGGCAAAGAATCTTTCGCAGACTGCGGCAGTCAAAACGCCAAGACCGGCTCCGGCGTCCAGCAAGCGGTACTCCGCAGGGAAATGAGAAAGCAGACCCGCCATGAAACGAGCGATTTCGACCGGTGTGAATACTTGCCCCGCCTGCCTTCGGTAGAGAGCCGATGTGCTATTCTCGTGTCTTTTCTGTAGTTCCGTCGTGTAGCTAAGCAAGTCCACCATGACATCCTCGGAGAGCCGAAAAGACTCGACGTGCGGCGGTAGAGCCGACCCTCCAAAATGATACCCGATTGCCGCCCCTTGTCCAGCCTGCCATCCTTCTCGGGAATCTTGCCGGGTTTTCCAAGTGCTTGTGGGCGGCCGAATCTGGAGATTGACAGGGACTTCCGGATAGGATGCATTAGTACACTTATATGTCTCGTGGGGCCGCTCTTCGAAGAATCGAGGTTCGCCAGTTTGCCGTTCGTCCGGAGGGGGGAGGCGGAGGGGGGATTCGGGTCGTTCGACCCGTGCATTCCGCCCGGGAAAGGATTGTTGCTTCCCGGTATGGCGAAATCGGCGAAAAGTGGGAAACAATGCCGTAAGTTGTTGTTGGGAAACATCTTGCGACAACGTAACCATCGCGCCAATCGAACCGATCGACCGGTATCTGTCAAGGGCGGCGGAGCGACCTAAGTCGTTAGTGTGGCAGGAGTTGCGCAAGATGGGGCGGTTTAGGGACGACGAACGGTTCGGCATGGGGCAAGAAAAAACTGGCTTTCGCCCGTCCGGACGGTTCGCGTGCGTCGTCGTAAGTCGCTTTCCGGTAAAGCGTTTCGACGATCCGCGCGGCGGCCGAAGGGGTCGATTGTTTTGCTTCGGCCGAAAAACTGGTAAACAATGGCACGCCTGGGCGAGTCCCCGCGAATTCGGCTGCCGCTTGGCTACTTTTCCGGCCCGAGCGGCTTCTCCGCCCCCAGCGGCTTCACGCGGATGTTGCGGTAGGCGACCGGGCCGTGGTCGCCTTGGAGCATCAGGGGGCCCAAGGGCTTTTCGTCGGCGAAGGCAGCCGCGCGGGTGGGGCCGGTGACCTCGACGTTCTCGTGGATCAGCTCGCCGTTGTGCAGCACCCGGACGAACCTCGCGTTGGCGATCTTCTTGCCCGAGGCGTCGAAACGCGGGGCGCGGAAGATCACGTCGAACGATTGCCACTCGCCCGGCGGTCGGGCGGCGTTGACCTTCGGCGGATGGCCTTCGTAGCCGCGTCCGTTGTCCCAGCGCTGGTAGATCCCGCCGCAGTCGCCGTGTTCGAGTTCGTCGGGCTTTTTGCCCCAACTGTCGAGGATCTGGATCTCGTAGCGCCCCTGGAAATAGACGCCGGAGTTCGAGCCCGCCGGAACCGTGAACTCGACGTGGGCCTCGACGTCGGCGTGTTCGAGCTTGCTGAAGATGTTGCGGGTGCGTCCGGTCGGGCCGTTGACCAGCACGGCGGTGCCGGGGACGGAAACCAGCCGCCGGGCGTCGGCCGGGTCGGTTTTCACCTGTCCGACGATCTGCCAGTCGCCGGTGTTCTCCTGCCAGGTCGACAGGTCGCCGCCCACCAGCGAGGTCGTCTGGGGATCGGCCGCCGCAGCGTCGGAGATCGGCAAGCCGGCGGCCAGGAAGAGGGCGGCGGGCATGACGAGGGCTTTGAGATTCGGCAGGTACATGGGTTTTTCTCCTTCAAGTGTCATCGATTTGTAGCCGGATTCGCAAGAATTCGGGCCATTTCGCGTGAAACTGGGCAACGTCCGAATTCTTGCGAATCCGGCTACCATTTGGCTGAAGTGTTATCGATTTGGGAAGATGGCGGATTTGGAAATCCGTCCTACCAACAAGGGAGACATCCGGGGCGTAATGTCTCAACTATAGGCGGGGAACGTGCCGATATCAAGGATTCCTCATCGTAGAGAGACGTTTTTGCCGGTGTTCTCCGGCGGGCCTTTCAGTCGCCGACGTCGCATGATCTGCAAGTCTCGAAGAAACAATATCTTACGGCAATTCGGGCGGTTGGCCGTACTGTTCTGCGGCGTAGCCTTGGCCGGATGTGGGACGACGAAGTGGACCGACACGAGCCGCACGGCCACCGAGCAGTTGCTGATCTCCGACGCGATGGACCGCGCCGTGGCCAAGCTCGACCTGCGTGCGGTCGCCGGCAAGAATGTCTGGCTCGATTCGGCCGCGCTGAAATCGGTGACGGATTCCCCCTACCTGGTAAGTCTGCTGCGCCAGCACATGCTCGCGTCCGGTTGCGTCTTGATCGAGGATCGCGAGGATGCCGACTACGTGATCGAGGTACGCGCCGGGGCCGTCGGCACCGATCGTCGCGAGCTGACCGTGGGGATCCCGGCCGTCAACGTTCCGTCCATGCTTCCCGTGCCCACTTTGCCGGCCAGACTGCCGGAAATGAACGTGGCCACGAAAACGGAACAGCGTGCGGTGGCCAAGATCGCCGCGTTTGCCTACAACCGCAAGACGGGCCGCCCGGTGTGGCAGTCGGGCGTGGTTCCGGTAGAGAGCAAGGCGAAGAACGTCTGGCTGTTCGGCGCCGGACCGTTCGAGCAGGGCACGATCTTCGAGGGCACGAAGTTCGCCGGCAGCAAGATCGACATCCCGCTGATCTACCCGGCCGAAGACGGCAAAGAGCGAAAGCCGGTCTCGGTCGCCGACCAGGCATACTTTTCCGAGCCGGAAGAGGCCGTCGTGGTCAACGTACCGACGCCGAAAACCTACGGACTCGCTTCATCGAAATCGAGCACCACCTCGAAGACGACGAGCAGTTCCGAATCGACTGACAAGGTGGTCGCGGCCGCGCACACCGAGCCGGTGGAACCGTCGCCGCCGAAGAGTCCGGTGCCGCCGGATTCGGATGATCCGTGAAGTCCGGATTATTCAAAGGCTTGTAGCTACGTTCGCCAGAACGTGGAGCATGCCCAAGGGTTACCACGTTCTGGCGAACGTGGCTACGACAGCGGATGATCAGACCCGAATCAGGTCCCTGACCGTCATGCCCGAGGGAATCATCGGCAGCACGTGTTCCTGGTAGGGGACCTGGACGTCGAGGATGAACGGACCCGGCGCGTCGATCATTTCCTGCAGGGCGTCGGTCAATTCGGCCTTCTTCGACACGCGACGCCCCTTCCAGGCGAAGCCGGCGGCGACGCCCACGAAGTCGGGATAGCGCTCTTGGGGCGTGATGCCGTTGCCGCGTCCGACGGCCTCGGGATGGTCGATCGGGCCGAGGTAGGTGTGGGCCCGGTTGGCGGCGTGGAAGCGGTCTTCCCACTGGACCACCATGCCCAAGTGCATGTTGTTCAGCAGCAGCACCTTGACCGGCACCTTTTCGCAGTGGCAGGTGGCCATCTCCTGGATGTTCATCAACAGGCTGCCGTCGCCGTCGACGTCGATCACCAGCTTGTCGGGATGGGCGATCTTGGCCCCGACCGCCGCCGGCAGACCGAAGCCCATCGTGCCCAGTCCCGAGCTGCACACGTGCCGCCGGGGACGGCGGAACTTGTAGTACTGGGCCGTCCACATCTGGTGCTGGCCCACGCCGGTGGTGATGATCGGGTCGAGATCGATGGTCAGCCGGCACAGCTCGCGCAGGGCGTGCTGCGGCAGGATGCCGTCGAAATCCTCGTCGTAGCGGAACGGATCGCTCTGTTTCCAGCCGGCGATCTTCTTGTGCCACTCGGTAAGGTCCTCCGGCGGTTCGACGATCTTGTTCAACTCGGCCAGCGCGTACTTCAGGTCGCTGACGATCGGCAGGTGGGCCTCCTTGATCTTGTTGATTTCCGAAGGGTCGATGTCGACGTGGACGATCCTGGCCCCGGCGGCGAACTCCGAGACCTTGCCGGTCACCCGGTCGTCGAACCGCACGCCGAAGGCCAACAGCAGGTCGGCCTCGTTCAGCGCGTAGTTGGCGTAGACGCTCCCGTGCATTCCCGGCATATCCAGCGAGAGCGGATCGTCGCCGGGGAATCCGCCCAGGCACATCAAGGTGGTCGTCACCGGGATCTGCGTCTTGCGGACCAGCTTGCACAGCTCTTCGCTGGCCTCCGCGGCGATCAGCCCGCCGCCAACGTAAATCACCGGACGCTTGGCGGCGCGGATCATCGCCGCCATCTGCCGGATCTCTTCGGGCCGGGCCAGACGGTCGTCGACGTGGTAGCCGGGCAGGTCCATCGGGGCGTCGAAGTCGGGCACGGTAGTGGCCACCTGGACGTTCTTGGGCAGATCGACCAGCACGGGGCCCTTCCGGCCGGTCGTGGCGACGTGAAATGCCTCGCGAACCACGCGGGCAACGTCCGCGACGTCGGTCACCAGGTAGTGATGCTTCGTCACGCTGCGGCAGACCTCGACGATCGGGGTTTCCTGGAAGGCATCGGTGCCGATCACCGACGTGCCGACCTGGCCGGTGATGGCGATCAGCGGGACGCTGTCGAGCTTGGCGTCGGCGATGCTGGTGACCAGATTGGTGGCCCCCGGGCCGCTGGTGGCCATGCAGACGCCGACCCGGCCGGTGGTTCGGGCGTATCCCTGGGCAGCGAATCCGCCGCCCTGTTCGTGCCGTGGCAGGATCACGCGCACCCTGTCACGAAAGCGTGTCAGAGCCTGATGCAGAGGGATACTGGTCCCTCCAGGGTAGGCAAAAACGGTGTCCACGCCGTGATTGACCAGGGCTTGAATGGCGATGTCGGCCCCACTGATCGGTTCCGGGGGCATCTTCTTGTGCGCGCGTTTGGCCACGGGAGCGGATTCCTGCGGTTCGAAGCCTGTATATCGGGGGGGAAGTGTTATCTGCCCAAACACTTTAGCATATGCCCCGGCGCCGGCGAAATCAAGGCTGCAGCGCACCTTGCCCACGCGCACAGTGCCAGTGGAACCGATATAACCGGCCCCGACCGCCGGCATTCCTTGTTCGATATTCGGTACTCGGATCAACGTGCCGCACGCTACACGGGAAAGCCGGGCAGCCAGGGCACGCCGCCGATGTAGATGCTCAGGGTGATGATCGCCAGCATGATCAGGCAGATCCAGCGTTCGGCCCCGTCGGCCGTCCAGCTTACGATTAACAGCCCCAACGCCAGGATGATCGACGAGAAGACGAAGAAGACCTGCCGCCAATAGCCGCGGATCTGGTTGGTGGCCTGCGCTTCCTCGGCCGCGTTTTCCAGATCGCGGTACTCCCCGTTCTCGAAATCCCTCGTCTCGCGCCGGTGCTTGCCGGCGAGTTTCTGGAGTTCCGCGTTCAGTTCGTCACGCTTCTTCTGGTCTTTCCCTTCCTCTTCGTTCCACGCCTTTTGGAATTCGGAGAGTTGCTTTTGGAGGTCTGCTCGCCGGCCGGAGTCGTCTTCCACAGCGATTTCCCTCATGCGCTGGGCCTCCTCCGCACGGCGATCCTCCACGACGTCGTCGATCTCGTCGATCTTCTTCTGGATCTCCAACCGCTCGCTTTCCAGGCGGTTGTCGAATCTGACCTTGGCCAGTTCCTGCTCGGACAGGGTGGCGTTGACGGCGCGGCGACCGATCGTGTCGCAGCCGCGCGAGATCAGCACCAGGACCAGGCCGACGGCCAGCATCGGACGGCCGGTGGCCAGCGAGAAACGGTTCGTTCCGGCTCCTCGCAAGGACCAGGCACGCGCGCCGCTGCCGCCTTGCGACGCACCCACGGGCGGCACGCCGTGGCTGGCCATCTCGCCCAGGTTGGGGGCGACAAAGGATTCGTTGCAGGTCGGGCACCGCACCTGGCGGCCGAAATGCTCCTCGGCAATCTGCACGCGGTGACCTTTGGGACAAACGGTTTCGTGGGACATGGTCGGGTTCCTCTGCTTGGTTCGAGTTGGTTGTTACGGCCGCCGGATGATCGGAGCCGTCTTGGTTCGCGGACGGACCGGCAGCGATTCGATGCCGGCAAAATCGGGATCGGCGATCGCGCGGACTTCCTCGTCGCCGCGGTAGGGACAGTTGGCGTCGACCCAGCCGATCAATTGCCGCAGGTCCTTGCCGTCGAGCTTCACGTCGTAGTGTTTTCCGCTGGAACACATTTCTATCAACTTGCTGGTATACGACAAGTGCTGCATGGGCCGGATCGTGGCATAGCCGGCCGGGTCGCGCTGGTCGTAGTTCTCGGCCTTCAGCGCCCCGGCGATGCCCGGCGTGGTTTTCGGGGCCCCGCCGTAGTTCGTCGACCCGACCAGGCTCACGTAGGGTTCCTGGAACGCGCCCAGCCCGGGCCGCAGCGTCAGATCGAAGTCCTTCCGAGCCTCGCCGTCGCCCTGGTGGCAGTTGCCGCAGTACCGATCGAGCACGGGCTGGACGTGTTTGAGGTAGCTCAGGCTTTCGGTACCCCACGGGGGCGGCGCGAGTTCGGCCGGCGGGTTCTTCAGGGCCAGGCCGCTGCCGCCCGCCGGGGTCGTGCTATGCGATTCGTGACAGCCCACGCACCCCCGCCGCTCGCCCGGCATCACCCCGGTGAACGACCGCATCGTGTGCAAGGCCCGATAGTGTTCGTCGAGCAATTGGAAGTGCAGGGCCTGACCCGGCGGAACCTCGACGGCCACCGATCCGTCCGGTTGCACGCCCACGGTGCCGAGGATCCGTTTGACGCCCTCCGCCTGGATGATCGACACGGCCGGTCCGGCGAAGAGGTTCGGGTAGGCGTCTCGCTGCCAGGTGGAATACGTGCGGGCGTCCATCTGGATCACGCGGAGATACTTCACGCTTCCCCGCGGCAGATCGGGGACGCCCTGGTAGACGTCGGCGCTGTAGAGGATGCCCGGCTGGGGCGTGTTGCGGTCGTTGCCGGTGCCGGGCCAGGCGACGCGATCGGCCGGGGCATGCGGTTTGCGGCGCGGCACCACGGGCATCGCGTGGAAGACGTTGTAGTGTCCCTCGTAGATCAGTTCCCGGTTGCCGTGCACGTCCATCAGGTACAGCTTGAACTTATCCTCCCGGCCGCCGGTTCGCGCGGAAACGAGAAAATCCTCTTCGGAAAGCGGATAGGGCGTTTTGTAGGCGGCGTATCGGCCCGAGACGTGATAATCGTCCGCCTCGTGCGGGTCCGACGGCGGGGTGCCGCATTCCGGCCAGGGCACGTCGCAGGTAACCTTGGTCAGCCCGAGGGGAAAATTGAAACCCGCCTCCGGGTCGATGATTCCGACCGAACCGGCGAACCAGTCGTGGTGAGCCAGCCCGGTGAACATCACCCGCCGGCTGCCCGGAATGGGTCGCGGCTCGGCCAGATGGTCGGGCCAGACGCTCTGGTTCCCCCAGAAAGTCGCCACGTTGGTGCCGTCGGGATTGACCGTCCAGAGGCTCTGGATCCGCCACAACGCCTTGTCGTGGTATTCCCACCGCGAGTAGCAGATCCGCCCGTCGCTGAGCAAGGCGGGGCACCAGTCGGGCTCGTTATTGCGGCTGATCAGGTACACGTCGTTTCCGTCGGCGTCGCAGCGGGCCAGTACGTAGGAATACGTGTACGGCATGCAGCGGACGTACGTGTTGCAGCGGGTCGTGCAGAACAGGATATGGCCGTCGGGCAGGTAGATCGGGTCGATGTCGTCGTAGTCGCCGGTGGTCAGTTGCCGCAGGCCCGTGCCGTCGAGATCGATTTCGTAAAGATGGAAGCTCTGCTGGTCGTAAGCCTTGTAGCAGAACAGGACGCGTCGGGCGTCGAAGGACAGATCGGGCCGCCAGAAGCTGCCCGGCTTTTCCGGGGCCAGTTTGCGGACCCGTCCGCCCGGGTGCAGTCCGTCGAGCACGAGCAGCCGTCCGCCGGGCACGGCCATCATGCCGTTGCGGTGTCGGGCCTGGTGCGGCCATTCGGCACCCTGCGGATACGGGTTGTCGATGAAGACCACTTGCGAGAAGTCGACCGCCGGGTTCTTGAGCATGATCCGCCGCTTCACCGCGCGGACCTCCAGATACACTCCCTCTCCCTCTGGGAGAGGGGCCAAACGCTTCTCCAACGCATCCAACTCCGCCAACTCCCGCGACAGGTCCGGCGTCTTCGGATTCCGCTTCAGTCTCTCGGCCAACTCCCGGGCCCAGCCGATTTCCTGCAAAGCACGCTCGGCGGTCGGCCGGCCGTCGGCCTGGAAGAGCCAGTCGCGGTGCAACACGGCTTGGGCTTCCTCCGGCGTCAGGCCGCGTGTTTCCGGCTCGACCGGATCGTTCCGGCCGCCGGGGGCGTGCGGCAAGCCGGGGGCGTGCGGCAAGCCGGGGCGCGGTGCTTGAGTCAGTTGCCGTTTCGCGTCCTGGGGAACGGCGGCGAACTCCTGCCACTTCACGGCCTCGATACCAACCGCCTGCTCCAACGGGCTTTGCGAGGCCCAAGTCCCCGAGTAGCCCGACGCCGGCCGATCGAGCCCGGCCATCACCAGGCACATGCCCGAGGGGGGATCGACCGTCAGCAGTCCGCCGGTGAGGCGATCGAGCGTGCTGTAGTCGTCCGGGTGCGTGTGGGCCGATTCGAGATTGGCGTAGGCCGAGAGCCGCACGTCGGTGAGCGGTTTCTCAGACATGTTGGTCAGCACGAACTCGACGGCGGCCACGGGCCCCTCGCCCATCATCGCGCGGAGTTGCACGCGGACCTTCTTATCGGTCGTTTCGACCACGGCGGCGGCTTGTTGTCGATCGATCGGACGGACCGGCTCGACGACGCGTAGGTTTTCGAGCTTCTCGGCGTTGATGGGCGTGCCGGCGCGGCGAGGGGCGCCGTCGTCGTAATGGACGTAGTACCCGAACCGGCTGAGTTGACCGCCCTTGGGACAAGTCAGCCCTTGCCGGAGCCCTTCCCAGAAGAAATGGCCCGGGCCGGCCAGGGCGAAATCGGTCGTGTCGTTCTTGATCCAGACCACGTTCGGCGGCGGCGGATCGGTGGCGGGCTTCGGCGGTTCCACCGGTGCGGCGAACCGCCGCCGTGCCGCCTCCAGACGCCTGGCCACTTTCGCGTGGGAGTCGTCGAAGGCGAACAGCACGACTTGGCGGCCCGACTCGCCCGGTGCCAGCGTGCCGATTTGCCAGGTGAGCAGCCCGTCGGTATTGCCGATCGAATCGAGCCCCGCCGCCGAAGTCGCTGCGGCAAGACCGAGCACGGCCACCAGATAGACGGCGGAGCAGACGAGCCGGATCGGGTCGCCGATGATCGGCGGAATCTTCATTTCCATACCCTCCTGTCTCAGGCCGGACGAAACACCCACGTGCCACATTCTACCAGTTCCCACGGCCCGAGCACAACATCCAAAGTAGCCGTCCATAGTAGCCGTCTTGCTCCGCAAGACGAAGCAACATCTCGCGGAGCGAGATGGCTACTATAGACGATTTGAAGTCTGTGGAACGATCAGCTACAATCGTGCAGCAGTCCTGCCTCACCGCGTTGTGAGCGTCACAACGTCCCAACGGACCACCTTGCCCGGAGATTCAGCATGTACAGCACGGCTCGCCACCCGGCCACGATGGGATGGATGATCGTCCTCTTCTCCGCCGCTTTGGCCTCCGCCGCCGAGCCGGAAACGTTCGTCTGGGTCGAAGCGGAGGACTACGCCGAAACGAACTTCAAGCACTTCGAACAGAGCAACATGGGCAAGCCCCAACTGGTCTCCGGCCAGTGGATCATGAAGGGGATGGATCAGGCGCAGATCCGACAACTCGTCCCCGACGAAGGGATCCTGCTGAAATACAAGGTCGACGTCCGGCAGCGGGGCAAGTACAACCTCTGGGCACGCGTCGGCTGGTTCCGCGCCCGGGCCGATTTCCAATGGCGCATCGCCGGCGGCCCGTGGCACGACGTCCCCAAAACGTTTCCGACCACGAACCTGATGGAGTTGGGATTCTTCTGCGAAGTCTCCTGGGCGAACCTGGGCGAAGTGGATCTCGCCGCCGGAGAAACGACGCTGGAAATCCGCTATCCGAAGACCACCGGCGAGAACGCCCGGATGCTCGTCGCGCTGGATTGCCTCGCCTTCGTCCAAGGGAAGTTCGTGCCCGAGGGACCCTTCAAACCGGGCGAAACCTACGACGGTGAAATCGACCGCCGGGCCGCCCGCGAGGTCTTCGCGTTGCCGGGGCCGGAAGGAGCGGGACGAACCGACGTGAAGCTCACCGGGTTGTGGCAGGTCGCCCGGTACGACGATCCGGATATGGACCGGGAGACGTACGCACCGGTTCAGAAGTTGCCCACCCCCGACGAATACCCGTTGCGTTGGATGGGCTTCGAGGTGCCCGGCTCGCCGTGGAATGCGCCGCCGCTGGTGTTTGGGCATCGGTTGATCTATCGCACGCGGGTGGACGTGCCGGCCGCACACCAGGGCCGGGGCTTCAAGCTGCACTTCTCCGGCACGAACTGGATCGTCAGCGTGTTCGTGGGCGGCAAATTGGCCGGCACGCACCGCGGCGTGTGGGTGCCCTGGGACCTGGACGTCTCGAAGTTCATCCGGCCCGGAGAAGTCAACGAAATCGCCGTGGTCGTCAAAGGTACGTATTACGCCATGGACAAGAAGGCCCTGGGCAACAACCAGACGTTGATGGGCATGCGCAACCGACCCCTGGACAGGAAGGAGTGGACCCGCTGGGTCGCGCCTATCTATCCCAGCACCAAGGGCGACGGCGACGGGTACGTCTACGGCATCGTCAATCCGGTCACGCTCGAATCGACCGGCAACGCCTACACGGAGGACGTGTTCATCCGGCCCTCGGTCGAAAAGAAGCGACTCGAAACCGACGTCACCGTCCGCAACACGTCGGGCGAGCCGCGTACGCTTCAACTGACGTGCGAGGCCGTCAACGATCGGGACGACACGGTCGAGAAGACGTTCGGGCCGCTTTCCGTCAGCTTGTCCCCCGGGGAAGTCAAGACGGTCACCGTCGCCGGCGCCTGGGAGAATCCCAAGCTCTGGTGGCCGCAGCCGGATCCGCAACTCTACCGCCTGCGAACGACGATTTCCGAAAACGGCCGGGCGGTCGACGTCCACGAGGAACTCTTCGGCTTTCGCGAGGTGACCATCAAGGGCCCCGGAATCTACATCAACGGCGTGCGGCGGAACTTCTGGAACTGGGTCGACGTCCACACCCAGATGATCGAAAAACCGGAAGACTGGGCCGAGGCCTGGCGCGAAGACCGCAGCCGGTTCATGCGCTTCAGCCACGGCCGGCGGATCACCCGGTCGCTGCCTACCCGCGAGGAGCGTCTGGAATTCTACGACCGCGCCGGCGTTCCCGGCCGGCTGTGTACGATGATCGACGGGATGTTCATCAGCTACGACCTCGGCCTGCGGACCCGCGACGCCGACGGAAACCCCCTGCTGATCGTCAACGAGCCGGTGTGGGAGAACTTCCGCGAGCACATGGCCCAGGTGGCCCGAGCCTACCGCAACCACCCGTCGGTGATCTTCTACCAGGTCGAAAACGAACTGGTCTACATCAACGGGATGAACATCTACGGCGGGTATCTCGACAAGGTGGAAGCGTTGATGAGCGAGGTGTGCGAAGCAGGACGGAAGTTCGATCCGACGCGGCCGTACACGGTCGGCGGCGGCGGCGACTTGAGCGGCCGGCTGGAAATCAACGACCCGCACTATCCCACGGCCGCGTTCGACCATTATCCCGAGAACGCCTACGCGCTGGACCACTACGCCACCAAAATCGAGCGTTGGCCCTGGGACCGCAGGAAGCCTTGGGTGGTGGGAGAAAGCTGCTTCGCCAAGGAGCTGGAGTACGGGGCGTACGTGGCCGGCGACGAGGTCTTCCGCGGGATCGACTACGCCCGGCGCGGCAAGGCCAAGTGGCTGCGGATGCTCTACGGCGGCTATCGCTGGGCCGGCGTGGCGGGGTTCTTTCCCTGGGACAACCTCTGGAACTTCGAGGACGGCCAGAAGATCTTCAGCGACCTGTACGCCGTCCCGCGAAAGCAGACCTCGCGGCTATACGCGGGCAAGGAGAACCGCCTGCTGCTGAAGATCATGAACGACACGCTCAGCGACGAGCCGGTGACGCTCACGTGGAGCTACGTGACGCGCGGCATCGAAGACCCGACGAAGCAGGTGTCGCCGGACAATCCGGCGTGGACGACCGTCGTCGAGGACAAGGTGACGCTGGACATCGAGCCGGGCTTCGGCCGGGAGCATACGATCAGGATCCGCCCGCCGGAAACGGACCGCCGCGTCGAGGGTACGCTGACGCTCGAAGTGAGCCAGGAAGGCGCGGAGGACTACGTCGACAAGCGGATCGTGCCGGTCCTGCCCGAGGTCCAATCCATCGATACGGCCGTGCCCGTCTATCTCTTCGACCGTCAAGGCACGGTGGCGAAGTTCCTGGCCACGGCGGGGCTGAAGTTCGAGAAGATCGACGATCTCGATTCGGTCAAAGGCAAGCAGGGACTGCTGATCGTCGGCAACGATACGCTCTCGCCGCAAGAGGCGTTCGGCACCGGGCTACTGGCGTTCGCGGCAGGCGGCGGGCGGGTGATCTGCCTGGAGCAAGAGACTCCTCCGGCCGGAGCGGCGCTGCCCGTGCCCATCAAGGCCACCACGCACTTCGGCGGCTACGCCCATCCGCAGGCGCTGGGCACGCCGATCTTCGCCGACCTCGGCAAAGAAGACCTGATCGACTGGGCCGGCGACCATCCCACGTACAAGAACGCCTTCCAAAAACCCTCCCGGGGCGGACGCAGCCTGGCCGAGTGCGGCGAGTCGCTGCAACTCTCGCCGTTGGTGGAAGTCCCGTGTGGACGGGGCGCAATCCTGCTCTGCCAACTCCGCGTGGGGGCCAAGCTCGGGCTCGATCCGGCGGCCGACGTGCTGCTGCGGAACTTCATCCGCGTTTATGCCGACTACCGTCCCGCCGCCGGCGTGGCGGCCGTCGTCAGTCCCCAGGACGAGCTGCTCGCCGAAAAGGTCCGTGAGACCGGCGTGTTGATGGAAACGGCTCCCGGCGTGGCCGACGCGTTGGACTTCGACAAATACAAGGTCGCGCTGATCCACGCCTCGCCGCAAAACCTCCAGGCGTTGACGAACCTCAAGTCCAAAGCCGACGCGTTTCAGAAGGCCGGCGGCTGGATCATGCTCAATGGACTGGGACCCGAGGGAATCGACCGCTTCAACGAACTGGTCGGTGCCGATCACGTGCTCCGTCCCTTCCGCGTCGAACGCGTTACGCTGGAAAGCCCGCACTACCGGCTGGCCGCCACGCTGGGCAACCGCGACGTGGCCCTGCTGAGCCCTACGGTGATCATGCACGGCCGCTACTGGGTCAGCGGCAACACCTACAGCTACGTGATCGACGGGCGGACTTTCGCGCCGTTCACGCGGCCGCCCGGCGGACCGGCAGACCCGTACGAGTACAAGCCGACCTTCGACGACCACGACCCGTTCAACTTCGTCAACGGCATGATGTCCAGCGATTTCTGGCGCTATATCCAGCAGATCTGGTTGCCCGACGAAGGGCCGGTCGACTTGACGTTCACGCTCCGCCGGCCGGACGTGCTCGAGACGATCAAGATCTGGAACAACGAGAACTATTGGACCATCAAGGATATGGACGTCATTCTCGACGGCGACGAAGACCATCCGGTCAAGACCGTGTTGCCCGACTCGCGCGACGTGACCGTGATCGAGCTGCCGCAGTCCGTACGGGTCGACAAGACGATCACGCTACGGATTCGCAGTTGGCGCGAGCGCCCCATCCAACGCACCGACGTCCGGCTGGTGGGCATCGACAACGTCGAGTTCCTGCGGCCCGATCTGCCGGGCAAGGCCGTGTTTCTCGACAACGTCGGCGGGCTGGTGGCCTTTCCCAACGGCCCGGGCGGCGTGTTGTTGAACCAGATCAAGTTCATGGCCGAGGAACCCCGCCCCGAAAACGCCGCCAAGAAGCTCCGCATCCTCAGCGTGCTGCTGCAGAACATGGGCGTCGGCTCGCGGGCGGCTTCCGCGGTCGCCGTGCCCGGGCTGAACGTCCGCTTCACGCCCGTGAGCATCCAGGAATCCTGCAACGCCTACCTGGACGACCGCAGCGGCAAGGCGGGCTGGTTCGGCAGCAAGGGCGAAAACCTGGCCATGTTGCCCCGCGGCCGGCAGGACCTCGCCGAGGTGACCTATCACGTGGTCGATTACGGCACCGCCCCGATTCCCGACTGCATCATGCTCGGCGGTCCCAACGCCCATCCGTCGCTCACCCGAGAGAGGCCGGCGGCGGTCGAGGGCATCCCGGTGGGCCGCAAAGCCGACGTGCTCTACTTCCTGCACACGGCTTACGTCGCCCGGCCGATCTCCGACGACGAGCGCGCCCGGCTCCTCGACGCCCGGCGGCCGTTCGTGATGCCGACCGTATTGAAATACGTGCTGCACTACGCCGACGGTCAATCGGCCGAGATCCCGGTGGTGCTCGAGAAGCAGATCGACCACTGGATCCAGGCCCAGCCGAATCCGCTGGAAGGCGCGCAGATCGGCTGGTCGAGGCCCCTGGAGACGCAGGAAGGCGGCCGCGCCGTGCTCTACAGCATGCAGGCCCCCAACCCCCGGCCGCACGTGCCCATCGAGACG
>DATLAN010000191.1:0-3791 GCA_035527455.1 Thermoguttaceae bacterium | reverse complement strand
ATCCTCAACCTCGACGGCACGTTGAACGAAAACGCCGGGCCGTACGAGGGCCAGACGGTCATGGTGTCGCGGGAAAACGTGGTGGCCGACCTCGACAAGCTGGGCCTGCTGGCGAAGACCGAAGACCGCCAGATCGACCTGGCCCACAGCGACCGCTCCAAGACGCCCATCGAGCCGCTGCTGACCGACCAGTGGTTCGTCAAGATGGACCGGCTCGCCCAGACGGCCATGAACGCGGTGACCGACGGCCGCGTGAAGATCATCCCCCAACGGTACACCAAAGGCTATCTCGATTGGCTCGGCGAAAAGCGCGATTGGCCGATCAGCCGGCAGCTTTGGTGGGGGCATCAGATTCCCATCTGGTATTGCAGGACGGCCGGTGAAGATGACCTGAAGCGGGCGTTCGCCGACCGCGACGACGTGGTCTGGCATCGCGACGAGCAGTACGACCAGTGGCTGATTTGTGCCCGGGAGGAAGATCTGGCCGAAGACGCGGTGCCGGGTCACGAGCTGGTCCGCGAGCAGGACGTCTTGGACACCTGGTTCAGCTCGGCCCTTTGGCCCCATTCCACCCTGGGCTGGCCCGAACAGACCGAGGAACTGAAATACTACTATCCCACCAACGTGTTGATCACCAGCCGCGACATCATCTCGCTGTGGGTCGCCCGCATGGTCCTGGCCGGCTTGCACAACGTCGGCGAGATTCCGTTCCACGAAGTCTACATCCATCCGAAGATCCTCGACGGCTACGGCGAGGGCATGTCGAAATCGAAGGGCAACGGCGTCGATCCGATCGACATCATCGAGAAGTTCGGGGCCGATTCGCTGCGTTTCGCCCTGACGTACCTGACCACCGAAACGCAGGACTTCCGCATGCCGGTCGACTTCGAGTGTCCGCACTGCCGCAAGCTGATCCCGCAGACCACGGAGAACCGCATGCGCCCGCGGATCAAGTGCCCGGAGTGCGGCGGCCGGTTCGCCACGCAATGGGCCGAGAAGCCGGAAGACACGCAACTGCCGCGTGGAGCCGTGGTCAGCGATCGGTTCGAGATGGCCCGAAACTTCTGCAACAAGCTGTGGAACGCCTCGCGGTTCGCGTTGATGAACCTCGACGGCTTCACGCCCGGTGCGGTTGCCGACGAGGAACTGCTGGTCGAGGACCGCTGGATTCTCAGCCGGCTGTCGACGGTGACGCAACAGGTGACCGATTACCTGGCCGACTACAAGTACGCCGACGCGGCCCGCACGCTCTACGACTTCGCCTGGGACGAGTTTTGCAGTTTCTTCGTCGAGATGGTCAAGGGCCGCTTGCAGGACGAGTCCGGCCGGCCGTTGGCCCAGCGGGTGTTGGCCCATACGCTGGATACGATCCTGCGGCTGTTGCACCCGATGATCCCGTTCGTGACCGAAGAGGTATGGCAGCTTCTCTCTTCGGCGGCACCTCAGCGCGGCATCGACGCGCCCGCTTCAGCGGCCGAGAGCATCATGATCGCCCCTTGGCCCCAAAGCGACCCGCGGCGGCAGGACCCGCAGATCGAAGCCCGCTTCGCCCGGTTCCAGGACGTCCTGCGGGCAATCCGCGACATCCGCGGCCGACAGAACGTGCCGCCGAAGCAGCAGATCGAATTCTCCGTCCGCTGCGACGCCGAGGTGGCCGAGTTGCTGCAACCGATGGAGCCTTATTTTGCGTCGATGGCCGGCGCGAAACCGTCCGCTTGGGGTCCGGAAGTGAAAGCCCCGGCGCTGAGCGCGAACGTCACCCTGCCCGGCATCGAGGTCTTCGTCGACCTGGCCGAGTTGATCGACATCGAGGCGGAGATCGCCCGGAAGAAGCAGGAACTGGAGAAGCTCGACAAGCTGATCGAGGCGAAGAAGAAAAAGCTCGAAAACAAGAATTTCGTCGAACGGGCTCCGGAAGCGGTGGTGCAGAAGGAGCGCGAGAGTCTGGCGGAACTGGAAGGCCAGCACGCGGCGACGATGACGGTGTTGGAGAACCTTTTCAAGGTTCAAGGCAGCGCCTGAGCCAACTTCGCCTGTGGGAGGCGTCTCCGACGGCGATCCGCACTGTCGGGAATCTCAATCGCCGTCGGAGACGCCTCCCACAGTCTCGAATTCCCGGACGCCCTTGACTATCGAGGATATGCCTGCGTCAATTCCGTCGCGTCTGGCGTTGATTCTTCGATCAACCCGCGCAAGGCACTCTCCACCCGCTGCCTCAGCCCGCCTTCCCACAGCCGGTCGAACGCCTCGGGCAGGACTTCGGTAACCGGGCGGTCCGGGCGGCGGCGGAGGATTGCGGCCGCGTCGGCAAGCACCCTGGCCTCTTCGCCGAACAGCGCCGCGTCGAGCAGCTTCACCTCCTCTTCGTCCAGGTCGCGGAGCACTTCCGCGATCTTGATGGCGCACTTGCCGGCCACGCAGTTCGGCGAAAGCAGGATGCGGTAGTCGTTGCGGAAATCGGCCTCGGAGAGCTTTGTCAGTCCCTTGGCCGCAAACGCCCGCGCCGCCTGCGGGCTCATCCGCTGCAGCAGCGTGCCGGTGACCAGGAAGCACAGCGGCCCGTTCTCTTCCGACTCGAAAAGCTGCTCGAGCACGGCCCCGGTGTGCTCGGCCCTCTGGATGGCGATCAGCGCCGCCTCGCGCCCGACGGTCCAGGGCCAGGAATCGTACGGAAAGAGCTTGCCGTAGTACGGCAGCACGATCCGCACGCCGAGCACCAGGGGATTCATGCCGATCTGCTCGACGATCGCCCGGCCGTCTTCGGGAATCTTGAACTTCTCCCGATCCGATCCGCCGCCCGTCGCGATCAGGTTGTCGAGCGGCTCCAAGGCCCGTTTCTGCAGGATGGTGCGGACCACGCCCAGACCGCGCCGGGCCTTGGGGTCAAGCTCCACCAGGCTCGAAACGAGTTGCTCGTCGCAGAGGAATTCCAGCAACGAACTGACGGGATACTCGGGGTCGAACTGGTTCGCGTAACCGGCCCCGGCATCGGTGATCTCTTTCACCCGACGCTCTAGCGCTCCGGAGACGAACGAGATCCGCATTCTGGACTGCCCGTCTTCATCGGTCATCGCACACTCCAGCAATCGACCGCTTTCGGCATCGATCCGCCAGTTTTGGGACTCTGAAGTTTCTACGACCAGCATCCCGTCCGACAGGGTGCATTGGGCGTCGGCCTGATGGGCGATGCCCACGAAGGCGCACGGGTCCAGAGTCAAATCGAGCCGGAAGGGTTGGGGGGGTTCCTCTTCGTCCAAGCTCTTGAACCCCAATCCGAACACGACGTGAAACGGCTTCTCGGGATCTTCGGCCTTCTCGTCGACCGAAAAACTGACCTGGCCGACGGCCTGTACCTTGGTGGGCGTGCCCATGAGCTTCTTGCCGTTGGTGGGCGAATAGAGACCGAACGCTTCCTTCGACGCAATGACTTGCAGCTCGAACGGCGGCTTCTGCTCGTCCTTCGGTTCCGTGCCTAGCACCAACAGGGCACCGTGCTCGGGCGAAATCACCCATTCCATCGGAAAGCCGAGCGGCTTGCCCGACAGCACCAGGTCGCCGTCCCAATGGCTGGTGTCGGCCAGAAAGTCGCGGAGCCGGAGCAGAACCTGTTCCTCGGTCGAAAGGGTTTCCGAAAGCGACGGGGCCTTGTCGTATTCCTTCAGTTCGATCCGCAACGTGACCGGCTCTCCCGCGGCCGTCGGCTCCTGCGGCGTCACCTGGGACTTTAGAAAGCGGCCCGACTGCCACAGCCGATGCCCCAGTTGCGTGCGCCGCTCGGCCGTCAAGAGCAT
>DATLAN010000190.1:0-6805 GCA_035527455.1 Thermoguttaceae bacterium | reverse complement strand
CGCCGGTGCCGAACCGGAAGCAGGGCCGGTCCTCGCCGTCCGCCGCCTGGCGACTGCCGAGGAAGGCGAACTCGTCGCCCGAGTCGTACACCAGGCACTTGTCGTCCGCCTCGGCCTTGCTCACCGGCAGCTTGACCTCCTCGCCGGCCGCGTTGCGCCATGCGCCCTGAGCGTCGCGGCAGATGTAGTAGACGTTGTAGCGGTAGACCGCCTCGTGCAGCCCCGGGTACTTCAGCGGCCGCCAAGGGTGCGGCTGGGTTTCGGAGACTCGGGCCGCGTTGTCGTCCTTGTGGTTCCAAAAGCAGTGGATCGTCTCGTCGCCGCTGCCGGGGAAGAACTGGCAATAGGCCGCCGCCAGCCGGTCCGGCGGATCCAGACGCATCTCGATGACCTTCTCCGCCGGGCTCCAGCTTCGGCCGTCGTCCTCGCTCGTTCGTAGCGACCACGGCTCCATGTGTCCGCCGGCACGATAGAGAAGACAGATCGTGCCGTCGGCCATCCGCATCGTCTGGGGATAGGTCGCACGCGGCGTGGGCGGCTCCTGCTCCTGCCAGGCGGCGATGTCGTAAGGCCGGGCGCTCCGCGTGTGCCGCATCGCCCCGCCGTGACAGCCGTAGAAGACGTGCAGGTACCCCTTACTGTCGATACACAGCGAGGGATTGCCGTGGGCGTCCCTGCCGCCCAGTCCCTGCTCGGACGCCTTCACCGGCCCGGCCCATCGCTTCTCGGCAACGTCGTAGGCCATCACGATCGGCTGCCCGACGGCATTCTGGAACGCACAGAACACCTTCCCTTCGGCCACGACCGCGTGCGGCGAAATGACGTAGCCGTAAAAGGGCGTGTAGTAGCGCCCGTCGCCGACCTTGCCCGGACGGTTCTCGGCGAACGCGTGCTCCAACGCCGGGGACGGCAACTCGACGCGCTCGGCCGCCGAGGCGGTCTTCGGTTCGGCCGCGAGCCGGCCGACCGCCGTCACCGCAAACAGGACCGCGGCCGCACCGAGAAGCCACGTCTTCCCGTCCGTCTTCATCGGGGATCGTCTCATGAATCGCACTCCTTCAGGGATTCGAGGTTGTCGGTTGTCGGAAAAACGAATCATCGTCGCCGCTTGCCGAGTGGAAAATGGGGACTGGCTCCGAGCCGCAAATGGCGTGAAAATCGTCGAAAAGCGCCGCCGGCTCGGTGCCTGTCCCCTTTTTCCACGCGATTCGGATCATAGTTGTACCAAACCTTTGCGCCTCGGGCAAACGTTTCTTGACATCGTGGCGGTAAACTCCGGGGTGGCACGCCCTGAGGAACGAAGGGCGTGGTAGGTCGGGAAAACACGCCCTTCGTTCCTCAGGGCGTGCCACCCAGCCCCGAGTCCCCAGCCCCCAGTCCCGGCAACCTTTCATTCCGTGGGCACCGTACCGGCTCGATAGTTCAAGCAAACACGCAAATCGGTTATAGTAGAAGTCGCAACGACCCCCGGGAATGTCCTCGGCACGGAGCGAAACCATGAAACCCACCACGACCAGACGCCGGTTCCTCAAAGACACGGCGGTCTTCGTTGCGGCGGGCGTCGCCATGCGAACCGCCGACGCGTTCGCAGCCGCCGGAGAATTCACCGGAGAGCCCGCCGAGCAGATGCCGACGATCATGCTCGGCGACCTGAAGGTCTCGCGGGTGTTTCTGGGCAGCAACCCGTTCTTCGGATACGCGCACGGCAACCCCCAGGCAACGGCCGAGGAGATGCGCGAGTGGTACACCCCCGAGCGCATCATGGCCGTGTTGGACGAGGCGGCCGAGTTGGGCATCAACGCCGTCTGGACGCCCTGCTACGAGAACTGGGTCCGCGTGTGGAACGACTACCGGGAAAAGGGCGGCAAGCTGAAGCACTGGATCGCCCAGCCCGACCGGCAGCCGATGGACAAGGAGATCATCACCGCGATCGACAACGGCGCCCGGGCGGTCTGCATCCAGGGCTGCAAGATCGACGAGCACGTCGGCTGGAAACGCTGGGACGTGATCCGCGGCTGGCTGGAGCTGATCAAGAGCCACGGCCTGCCGGCCGGCATGGCCACGCACCGGGCCACGACGCACCTGGAGGCCGAAGAGAAGGACATGCCCACCGACTTCTACCACCAGACGATGTACCGGCCCGACAACTTCGTGAAAGAGGGCCTCGAGGAATCGCTGTCGGTGATCGAGCAGCTCTCCAAGCCGGTGGTCGGCTACAAGGTCCTCGGCGCCGGCCGCATCCACCCGGCCGACGCGCTGCCGTACGTCTTTAAGCGTCTGAAGCGCAAGGACGGCATCTGCGTCGGCGTGTTTCCCAACAAGAATCCCCGCCAGATTCACGAGAACGCCGCGTTGACGCGGAAATGCACGGACGGGGCGAGGAACCCGTGAGTTGCACCGGCTTTCCCGGCGGTCTATACTTGGGCGTGATCGTTCGTCGTGCGCCCCGGCCTCCCGCAGGGCGACGACATGGTTTCCACAGCAGCGAAAGGAGAATCGGATGAAACGGTGGAGTCTCGCAGGTGTCCTGATGGTCGTGTTCGCCGTGGCCGTGGCCGGTATCGCGGCCGGTGCCGAAGAGGGTGAAGGAGCGTGGCGGTCGCTGTTCGACGGCAAGACGCTCGATGGATGGGAGCAGCACGGCGGAAAGGCCGTCTACCAGGTCGAGGACGGAGCCGTCGTGGGCCACTGCGTACCCAACACGCAGAATTCCTTCATGTGCACCAAGGAGCGTTTCGGCGACTTCGAATTGACGTTCGAGGTGAAAGTCGACAAGGGGCTCAACAGCGGCGTGCAGATCCGCAGCAACATCAAGGAGAACGACCGCGTCTGGGGACCGCAGGTCGAGATCGAATCGGGTCCGGGCGAGTCGGGCTACATCTACGGCGAAGCGACCGGCCGGGGATGGCTCAGCCAGGATCGCAGCAAGCAGGACGCCTTCAAGAACGGCGAGTGGAACCTTTACCGCGTCCTCTGCAAGGGTGCCAACATCAAAACCTGGGTCAACGACCAGCCGATCGCCGATCTGACCGACGAAGAGTCGAGCCGCGAAGGCATCATCGGCCTGCAAGTCCACGGCGTCGGCGGCCGGGAAGAGCCCATGTTCGTCCGCTGGCGGAACATCAAGATCCGCGCGGTGAAGTAGCGTAAGGTCGTTCGAAGAGACGCTTCGCAGTCCCCCTCCGGCCCTGCGCTGGGGGATTGCGCAATTAGGGTGGCTCCGGCCCGGTCGGCCATCGACTTGACATCCTCGGCGAATCCTTCGATATTCTTCAGGGCGGGGAAGACACCCTTAAGCGCCCTGATGTTGGGAAACAACGCAGCACCGGGGCGTCGATGTGGTAGGAGTGCCAAACGTGTTGAGCCAGCGGGTGGGGGTCTTCGGTGCCCGGGACTGTTCTCATTTCAGGAATCTCGACTTGGATGCAGGGATCGCCGATTCACCGTACAGCAGGCTTCCCACCTCTCCGGGAAGATCCGTTTCGATCAAGTCGGCACCGCTCTGCAACAGGGCGCGATAGTCTCCCTCGGTCGTTGCCGTGCCGCCCGTGCGATTGACGAGGAATTCTCGGTCGAGATTTCTCGAGGTCCCCACCATGCAGCAGGTCCCTTTCGCGTGGATCATTTGCATCAGTTCGTTGTCCTGCGGCGGCGTGTGCCCGACGAACGCGACGATGTTGCTCCAGGGGACGCCCGTCTTGTCGAACTCGTGAAACCTCCGGCGATCGGGAATCATCACCTCCATCATCACGTGCTTGTTCAGCTCGTAGCACGCCCGGGCGTCCTCGAAGCTGTAGACGATGAGCATCGCGTACGCTTCCGCCCGATGTTCCTCGATTTTTCTGACGCGTGCTTCCATCGGCACGTCTTTTTGGTCGAGCACAAGAATGGTCTTTCCCCGAGCCCACTGCAACACTTCATCGAGCGTTGGAATCCGGAACTCGGTAACCGCCCCTGCCGTATCTTTCAGGCGCAGTGCTTTCAATTCCTCCAAGGTCCGTTCCGCGACGCGACCTCTACCGGTCGTGGTCCTTTCCAGCGTCGGGTCGTGGAGCACTACGATGGCGCCGTCTTTCGTGTAGCGAGGGTCGATTTCCAGGATGGCGAACGTGTGCTGAAGCGTGTTTGCGAACGTCCCGATGCAATTCTCGGGAAATCCCGGCCGAGCGCCTCCACGGTGCGCGCTGACCAGATGCATCGGCTCGCCCGTAGGTCGGAAAAGCGCCCGCAGGCCTTGCGGGTCTTGGGCGTCGATCGCATGCAGCCGTGAAGGCGGCGAGGGGCTGCGCGCCGCGTCCTGACACATCGCCAAACCGGGTATGAGCAGCACGACGATGGGCGTGATAAGCGGTCGTCTCATCTTTCGTTCACCTCGATCGCAATCTACAGCGGGACAAACCAACGTTGGCGCAGTCAGAGTGGCCATCTCGCTCCGCGAGACGAAGCTGCATCTCGCGGAGCTACATCTCGCGGAGCGAGACGGCTACTGTTTCATATCGATTGATTCTACCACACGGCCGGGAATTGAGATATGATGGCAGCAAAGGAAAGTCAGGGCGTATCTCAGCGACCCGACGAACTCGGATTCTTCGATTCGCTCCCCGTTTTTCGGCCGCCCTACAGGAGAAAGCATCCATGATCCTCGCCGTCCGTCTTGCCGTTGCGTCGATCGTGGCCGCCTGGCTGGCGCCGTTGCCGGCCGGCGCGGCTGAACCCGAGAAGGCCGGACCGTACCCGGCGGCCATCTCGTTGGCGGTGCCTGCGGAGTTGGGCAACCGGCGGTTGGCGGAGATGGGGTTGATCGATCGCTCGCCCGACGGCGATACCATACGCACGCGCCCGCTCGACCGTCCGGTGCGCTATCGTCGCGGGATGCTCACCGTTCCCTGATCGTAAAGACGGACCGAACTTCTTCTGGAACGTGCCGGGCAAATTCCGCGGCGAGCACTTCGCGCTGGTCGGCAAGCATTGCTGGTCGATGGTCCAACGGTCGCGGGCGAAGAGGTCGCCATAGCCCAGACATCCTGCCCCGCCCGCAGGTGTGGCCCGTTTGGTGGACTTCCCTGGAAGGGGGGGGTGGACCAAGAATAATCTTCCATCCCGAGCGCTGCGTTTTTCGCCCGCCCGCTTTTCCGGAAATACTTGCAACTCGGCACACCCCGGCGTTATTCTAGCGGGCGGAGGCACAACAAGGGAAATATACAAGAAAGGCAAGAGAATGAAGAGAATCCTGTTAGCGATTTCGGTTTTGATCGGGTCGTCGTCCCCATGGGTTGCCGCGGCCCAAACCACCGACAACACGCTGCGCCCCAATATCATCTTCATCCTCTCGGATGACATCGCCCAGGGGGACCTCGGTTGTTACGGGCAGAAGCTGATCAAGACACCGAACCTCGATCGCATGGCCGCCGAAGGCACCCGTTTCACGCAGGCCTATTGCGGGACCAGCGTCTGTGCCCCCTCGCGGTCGTCCGTGATGACCGGCCTGCACATGGGGCACTGTCCGATTCGGGCCAATCGCGAGATTCAACCGGAAGGCCAGATGCCGTTGCCCGAGGGTACGTTCACCGTCGCGAAGCTATTGAAGAACAACGGCTATGCGACCGCGGTGACCGGCAAGTGGGGCATGGGCATGTTCCACACGACCGGCAGCCCCTTTCGCGTCGGCTTCGACCATTTCTTCGGCTACAACTGCCAACGCCACGCGCACAGCTACTTCCCGACCTACCTCTACAATGACGACCGGCGTTTCGAGTTGGAGGGCAACACGGGCAAGGGGGTCGGCCGAACGTACGCCCAAGAACTGATCCAGCGAGATACGCTCGACTGGGTGCGCCGGCACAAAGACGGGCCGTTCTTCCTGTTCTATGCCGTGACGCTGCCCCACGGGCGTTTCGAGATCGACGATCTCGGCCAGTATGCGGACAAGGACTGGACACCGCTGCAAAAGAACTACGCGGCCATGGTGACGCGACTGGACAGCGACGTCGGCCGGCTGCTCGACCTGCTCGAGCAACTCGAAATCGACGAGAAGACCGTCGTGTTCTTCGTCGGCGACAACGGTTCTTCGTTCAATCCGGATTCGGAGATCGGCCGGTTGTTCGATCAGACCATGGGCGGCAAGCTCCGCGGCTTCAAACGGGGGATGTACGAGGGTGCTTTGCGCCAGGCCGCTATGGTACGATGGCCCGGACGGGTGCCTGCGGGGCGCGTCAGCGATCAGCCGTGGGCCTTTTGGGACTTTCTGCCCACGGCGGCCGAACTGGCCGGTACGTCCATTCCAGACAACGTGAAGACCGACGGCCTCTCACTGGTTTCCTTTCTCAAAGGAGGCGAAGCGCCCGCACGCGAGTACTTCTATTGGGAACTCCACGAAGGCGCGTCGATCCGGGCGGTTCGTTTCGATGACTGGAAGGCCGTGCAAAACGGCCCGACCCGACCGGTCGAGTTGTACGACCTGAAAACCGACGTCGGTGAAACCGAGGATCTGGCCGCCCAGAAGCCGGATCTGGTCGCCAAGGCCAGGGCGTTGATGCAGGAAGCCCGTGTGGACGATCCGAACTGGCCGCTCCGCGACCGTCGCGCGCCTCCAGCCAAACCGACACCCAAACCTCAAGCGAAAGGAAAGGCACTCCCATGAACCAACGTACCTTGAAACGAACCCTCTGGGCCCTGGCGCTCCTGCTGACAGCGGGCGGCACCGTGCAGGCCGCCGACACGCCGAACTTGATCTTCATCAACATCGACGATCTCGGCTATGCGGACATCGGGCCGTTCGGGTCGAAGCTCAACCACACGCCGCACT
>DATLAN010000189.1:0-21354 GCA_035527455.1 Thermoguttaceae bacterium | reverse complement strand
CCCTGGACCGGCCGAGCCAGCGGCGGCTGTTCTGACTCACCGCCGTTGCTCCAGCGGGGCATTGCGTTGATAGGGGATCGGCCGGGGTTTGGGCAGCGGGATGATCCGATCGCGGACTTGAACGGCGAAGTGGACGACCGTCCCGCCAAGGCTCACGCCGTCGCCGATCAGGCCGCCGTCGCGGGTGCGGATCCCGGCGCCGGAGCCGGGCGTGCCGGACCGCTCGCTGCCGGTGCGGCGAATTCGTTCGAAGAAGTCGATGGCCTCGCGATGGTTCCCGGGCCGCCACTGTTCCGCCGCGCCCTTGTGCAAGAGAACGAAATCGACGGCGTAGGAGTCCAGCAGTTTCGGAAGCAACTCTTGGGCCAGTTTCTCGCCGCCGAAGAATTCGGCCCCCACGGCCCGCCCACCGCTGACGAAAATATAGCCCACGGTGCCCTGCGGGACGTTCGGCACGACGTGTTGCTGCACCTCGGCCAGCTTCTTTCGGACCGGGGCGGAGTTCAACGCAAGTTCCAGGCTGCCGCTGGCGTTTTCCGCTTGCAGGGCCTGGTTGTTTCGGGCGACCTCGGACCAGACCTGCTGCTGGTCGGCCCCTTTGCGGAGTTCCTTCTGGATCGACTGCGGCAGCAGGGCCTTTCCGGCGGAGAACTGCTCGCCGCCTTGCCAGCGGTGGGCCTCCACGCAAAAGACGCTCAACTCGATCCGCTCTCCCGGCGAGAGGACCACGTCCTGGCGGACGGTGCGGGTCTGCTTGCCGCCGGAGATGACCTCGCCGGTCATGATGAAGACGTGTTCGTCGCGGCTGCGGTTCTCGACGATCACGCTGGGCACGGTGCCGCCGCCCCCTTTCTCGCTGACCACCAGCACGCCGCGCGAAAGGGCCGCGTCCAGCGTCAACCACCGCCCGCCCAGTTCGCCGTGGTCCTTCAGCAGCACCGGATAGACGGCCAGTTGGCGATACACGACCGGCTCGGCAATCCGGGCGTGGTCGAGATAGGCCTGAAGCTCTGGCACGTGGTGCGGATGGGCCCACGCCGCCGGACTGCCCACCAGGCCCGTGACCACCCAGGTCGCCGCGAGAAGGGCCGCCAGGCCCCCAAACCGTGCCGAACGACTGTGCCCGTTCATGTCTTCCGCTCCTTTCTTGAAGATCGAGAGATCTGTCCCGAGCCTTGGCTTGGGCCCGCGCAGAAACAACTTGTTCAACGGGGTGGCAGGCCCTGAGGAACGAAGGGCGTGGTTTGGCAGATTCTACACGCCCTTCGTTCCTCAGGGCGTGCCACCCTCGCCCAGGAAGGGCACAAATCTTATTCTTGCGCAAACACTTAGACGCTGGAATTCGGCAGAGAGTTCCCGGCCCCGGCGAGCGGGAGGGCTTCAGGGCTCCTCCGCCAGGTTTTCGCGCCAGGGCTTCTTGGCCCGAAAGCTCTCCAGTTCCTTCTCGAGGTGTTCGCGTTGGTCTTCGCTGCCGGCCTCCACAGCCTTTTGGGACCACTTCACGGCCGACTCGAAGTCGCCCGTTTCGGCATACGCGGCAGCCAGCGTGCTGAGGATGTGGGCCTGCCCGTATTCGGTCACCTCGCAGGCCCCGGTGGCCAGTTCGACCGCCCGCGCGCCGTCGCGGAGTTCGTCCGTCGGCGAGGTGGCCAGCACCCACGCCAGGTTGTTGAGGATGCCGGGATCCTTCGGCTGCAGTTTCCGCGCTTCTTCGAAATCGGAGATGGCCTCCTTGTGTTGCCCGAGGCTGAGCCGGGCGTCGCCGCGTCCGCGCAGCGCGGCCCAGTTGTCGGGTTGCCGCAGCAGCACGGCCGAGAAACACTCGACGGCCTCCAGGTGCTTCTTTCCGCCGTTGAGCAACAAGCCCAGTTGCAGTTGGACCGACATGTCACCGGGGACCAGTTCCTGCAGCTCCTCCATTTGGGCGATGGCTTCATCGAGCCGCTGGGCATCGGCCAATACCATGGCACGCAGCCGCAAGACCGGCGGGAGCTTCGGCCGCAGCTCAAGCGCGCGGTCCACGTCGGCCAGGGCCTTCTCCTTGTCGCCCAGCGCCTGATGCACGACCGCCCGGCCCAGCAGTACCTGCAGGTCCTCGGCATCCAAGGCGAAGGCCCGATCCAACTCGGCCAGCGCCTCGGCAAATTGCCCCTGCGTCACGTGGATCTTCGCCTTCTGTACCAACGGTTCGACGGAATCGGGATTGGCTTCTTTGGCCTTCTCGAACGTGGCCAGCGCCTCGTCGGGCTTTTCCATTTTCAGCAGCACGGCGGCCTTGAGTTCGTAGCTGCCCAGGGTCTTCGGAGACAACTCGACGGCCTTGTCGAGATCCCCCAGCGCCTCTTCGAGTTTCCCGCGGGCAACGTGCAGCAGGGCGCGAATGCGATAGGCGGCCGCCTCGCCCGGAGACAGCCGGATCGCCTCGTCCAGATCGGCCAGCTTCTCGTCGAGGTCTCCGGTGGTCCCCGATCGCAGCAACAGCGCCTTGGCCTTCATCAGCGGATCGCGGTCCAAGAGGTCGATCGCCCGATCCAACGCTTTGACCGCCCGGGCCCTGTCGCCGCCGGGCAGGAGGTGGAGCCGGGCGATATGGAAGAGCGCCTCGGGCTGGTCCGCCTCGACTTGGACGGCCCGATCGAGATCGGCCAGAGCGGCTTGGCGCAGCTCGGCGTCTTTGGCACCGGCGGCGAAGAAATCCGCCGCGCGCATCGCCCCGCGCTGCGTGAGCGTCGAGGCCAGCAACATCTCGGCAAACTGGGTGTTCCCCTCGTCGAGTCCTTTCTGCAGCGCGCTGTCGGCCAGCCGGATCACTTCGCCAAGCTCCTCGGCCGTCTTGGCGGTCAGTTTCGCATCCATGGCCCGGTCGAGATCGTCTTGTCCTTCGTTCGCGCCCCGGGCCGGGCCGGCGAGCGACACGGCGGCAAGAAACAGGACCACAACAGTCGATCGAATCAAGCGCGGCATGGGACGAACCCCTCGGGTTGCTTGCGGGTGGACAGAAGGGTAGGATTAGCAATTATAACCCATGCCACCGCGAAAGGAAAGCGGAGGGCAATATGTCCCAACCGCCCCACGAACCCACCCCGAAATCTGCCGCAGCCGCGCCCCAGCCCGCCGGACGCGACGCACTGCTGCAAAGGCACCGCTGGCTGACGTTCCTGCTGCCGCTGGTTCTCTTCATGCTGATCACCAGCCTGGAACCGACGTCCGAGAAGCCCGGCGGGGCGGCGATCGGGTTGAACATCCCGTACGATTACTACCCGCTGGTCTACACGGCGAAGATCATCCTGACCACGGCCGCCGTGCTCTTCGTCTTGCCCGGCTACCGGCAGTTCCCCTTTCGTCTGAGCCTGTTGGGGGCGGTGGTCGGCGTGGTGGGCGCGGTCGTCTGGATCGGGCTGTGCAGTCTGAGATTGGAGCAAGAGGTCCTGGTACCGCTGCTGAAGCCGATCGGCTTGGATGGGATGATCGCCGCGGGCACGCGCAGCGCCTACAATCCGCTCAAAGTGCTTGCCGCCCGGCCCGTCCTGGCCTGGGGCTTTCTGGCCGTTCGTTTCTTCGGGCTGGTTGCGGTGGTGGCGGTGATCGAGGAGTTTTTCCTGCGGGGCTTCATCATGCGGCTGGCCGTGGAGGCCGATTGGTGGAAGGTCCCCTTCGGCAAGGTCAACGCGGCGGCGGTCGTCCTGGGCACCTTGATTCCCGTCCTGATGCATCCGGCCGAGTTGCTGGCCGCGGTCGTCTGGTTCTCGATGATCACCTGGCTGATGGTCAAGACGCGAAACATCTGGGACTGCGTGCTGGCCCATGCGGTGACGAATCTCTTGCTGGGAATCTACGTGGTGCTCTGGGATGCCTGGCATCTCGTGTAGGGTGGGCACTGCCCACCAACTCCACTTCGAGCGAGTTATTTTTCGGCCGACCCGTAGGTTTCGCGAAACTCGCTCAAGACCGCCCCGGCAAACGCATCGGCCGCCTCGCTGAACACGGCTTCGATATCGTCGTAGAGCCGTTCGAGGTGGCTTGGGGTGCGTGATTTCCGGCTTCCCCCGGGCATCAACTCCGAGGAGTGCAACATGAACTCCACGCACGGCCATCTTTCCCGGCCTGCCTGTCGCAGGATGCGCAGCATTCCGCTGCGGTTGTGGCCGTTGGGCCGCAGCCAAATCAGCGAAGGAAAGAACCGGCCCAGGCCGCGGCGGATCGGCGAGGGCGTCCGGGCAAGCAGCCGCGACATGATGCTGCCGGTGTTCAGGATCGAGACGGGCACCTCCAACAGGGGCGAATCGCCCGGCCGGTCGATGCGATCGAGGTCGACGAAATAGGGCCGGCTGGGGAAGTCGGTGTAGTCGGTTCCGCCCAGCCCGTGCGGATCACCCAACTCCCCGGCCCAATTGCGGTGCGGCGTCACCGAGCAATCGACCCGGTATCCGAACAGGACGAGCTGCCTGGCGTAGAGGCTGTCCAGGGCCCAACGTCCGGCCCGGTGGCTGAGCATCGGCCGCTCGAATCGATCTTCGAGCAATTGGGTGAGGAAAGCGATCTTCTCTCGGATCACGTTGTCGGGATACTCGATCAGGTAAGGGCGGCAGGCCCGGTCGTCGTCGGTCAACGGGACCAGCGGCGGCGAGTTCCAGGCGTGCAGGTGCATCCCGATCTCGCCCGCGCCCCGCTCGACCACGTCCCGGCCGAATTCCCGAAACACCGGAGACTCGGCCATTTCGTAGCTGGTCAGCCAGGTGGGCAGGAAACCATGCTTCTCGCAGAGTTCCTGAAACCGCGGCAGGAAGCGGGCGTTCTCGGTCGTGATCTCTCCGGAAGCCGACCAGAGATCGTCGCCCTCGGTATCGATCGTAATCAAGAACGCCGGCCGATCGGCGGGTGAACGTGCCTTTGAGGTTGCGTCCATGAAGGTCTTCTTGCGCAGGGTGGATCGAGCGGCGCCGGAGCAGCAGATGCGTGCGGTTCCCGGTAGTGGCAGGCTAGAGATCCTCGGGTGCAATATCACGCTGCGCCAGGTGGCGAATGCCGTAGACGATCACCTGATCTTCCAGTATCCGAAACAAAGCCCGATGGGTCGGCTTGCTCCCCAAGCCGTAAAGCAATTGTCGAAGCTCGAAGGGAAACTCGGCGCTTTCACGAGCCAGCGCGTGCTTCTCTGGATTCTCGGCCAGAGAGAGGAGGTCGGCTTCGAATCCTTCCAGCCAACGAAATGCCTGCTCCCCGCTGCGGTGCTCCGCCCACCAGAGCGCCGCCCCGTAGAGTTCAGCCTCTGCTTTCGAAGTAATGCTTACGCGGTGGCTCACTCGACCGGACCCAGTTTTTCACGTACGTCGGAAAAGGCCTTGTCGAGAGGCTTCACCCGACCTGCTTCGACGTCGGCGTGACTCTCCCTCAGCGCGGAAACGGACCCGTCGTACTGCCGAGTCGATTCCCACTCTCGGACCAGATCGATAAGCGACCCCGCCGCCCCGCTGGTCAGCTTCGCATCAGCAAAACGATGGAAGTCTTGCAGGTCTTTTTTGGTGAGTGTCATTGAAATGCCCTCCAATTGCCAGCGTACATTATTCATTCTACCCTGCGCCGACGTGACGCAGAAGCCCGCCTTCACCCTCCTCCCCCCGAGAGGGCCGTGTCGGTGCGAGGCGAAGTCCGTTTGGGTTGGCCATTGCCCACCAATTACGTCTTCTTGGCTCGAATCGACGGGCGGCCCAGGAACGGCGGGCGGAGGCCTTTGTCGCCCCAGTCGAAATTGACCAGCCAGCGGCTCGTGTCTGCGGATATCTGCGGGGCGGCGTTGAGCCCGCCGATGAAAAACGGGCATTCCTTACGGCCTTGCCGAAAGCCGTAACGTCGAAACGTCTCCTGCATCAACGCATGGGAAGAACTCAGCAGGACCTCGCACCGGCGCCCGACTTCTTTGCACGCAACGGCCAACGCCGCGAAGATGCCCCGGCAGAGCACCAGCGGGTCGTCGCCGTCGCATTGGGCCACCAATAATCGGCCGGGCCGCTGATTGATTATCACGTAGCCCGCCGGCCGCCGGGCACTCTCGATCCGAAACAACCGATAGCGCACGAAAGGCAGCTCCGTGCTGTATCGCCAATCGAGGTATTCCGCGTCGGGAGAGAAACGGAAGCCGAACGGCGTCTGCTCGGGCAACATGTCGTCGGTGAAACGCCGCTCTTCGACGACTTCAACCGCCGGCGAGCCGTCGCGGAGCACGCGCCGGGCCGTTTCCGCCACGTCGACGCTCGGCGCCATTCGAAGCAGAACCTTTCGGGCGAGTCGGCGCCACCAGGGCTCGCCGGGGCGAAACTCGTATGCCCGATTGAGGTAATACGGCCGCACGTTCGCATAGCGGGTCCAACGCCGGCCTTGCACGAGTCGATGCGCGTCGCCGCTGCCGCCGAACATCAGGCCGAAATCGCAATCCTTCATCCATTGCAGGAACAACAGCCCTCCGGCTCCGGGGGCGAAGGCGGCGAAGTTCGTGCCGAACCCCAGCGTGAGTCGTTCATCGCCGATCGAGAAGGGCATGCGTTCCAGGCCCAGGACGCCCAGCACCTCGTCTTCGTCGTCCAGCAGAATCCGCAGCGAACACCACGGAGAGCCTGCGTAGTAATAGTCGACGAATTCGGGATACCGCAAGCCGTGTCCGGCGGGCAATTTGCCGGCCAGCTTCTCGAGCATCGCCGCGTCGCCGCGCTGGTACCTGATCGTCCGCATCGAATCCCGGCTGACGAATGTCCTACATTCGGGAGCACTTTCACTGTGCGGGGAAGTATACCCGCCAACTCCCGCGCGAGGGAAGCTCAATTCCTCTCCGGGAAGAACGGGAACAGCCGCCGGATTTCTTCCGGAGAGGGTTGGCGGCCGTATTCGCAGATCTCGAAGGCCTCGGCGCAGCGGACCTGCCTGCCCTGCGCTTCCCCGTACAGCTCGATCAGCTTATCGCGGTAGCGGTCGGCGGTGTCGGCGAAGCGGCTCCGGAAGCTCTCGCGGAGCCTTTCCACGGCGGCCTTCTTCTCGGCCGCCGTCTTGGGCACCCGGTCGGCGCTGCCCATGGCCCCGCCTTCGATGAACTGCGACTCGATCTCCGCCAACGCATCCAGCTTCCGCTCGATCACGCCGTCGATCGACACGACGATATCGGCCCGGAACGGCACGGGCGTCTGGAAACGGTCGGCGGAGTAGAGGAACACGGGGTTCTTCTTCAAGGGCGGCGTATCGGGGCAGAGAAACGGCACGCCCACCATGTACGCGCTGTCCTGCATCAGCACGCCCGTGTAGCGATGGTCCGGATGGTAGTCGTTCGGCCGATGGGCGATCACGATATCGGCGTTCCATTGGCGGATCAGCCGGGTGACGATCTTGCGGTTCTCGAGCGTGGGCATCAGCTCGCCGTCGTGGATGTCGAGCACTTCGGTCGTGACGCCGAGGATTTTGGCGGCGGCTTGGACCTCGGCGTTGCGTCGTTTGGCCAGCGGGCCGCCGGCCATGCCCCAGTGTCCGATGTCGCCGTTGGTCGTGGAGACGAACTTGACGTGATGCCCCAGGTCGGACCACATCGCACCCACGCCGCCGGCGCGGATTTCGCAATCGTCCGGATGCGCCCCGAACTCGATGATCCCCAGCTTGCCGTCGTCGGGCCGCACCGGCTGACCGGCGAAGCTCACCACGGCCGCTTCTTCCGCAGGTTCCACTGCCGGCTGTGCGAAACCGAAGCCCGCGGCCGCGAGCAATCCCGCCACGATGCCGAGCGAAAACCATTGCCATGTCCGCATTTCAGAACCTCCCTTGTGAGGATGAGGAAGAACGAGACCGCCGCTGCAATCTACGCCACGATCATACGCCGCGATACCCACCCCTGCAAGTCACATGTGGGAGGCGTCTCCGACGGCGACCGGCGCTGCCTCCCACTTCAATCGCCGTCGGAGACGCCTCCCACAGTTTCAGATTGCCCTTCCCGCGGAAAGTACTCTGCGGATAGTATAGTTGAAAAGCTGAACCGAAACACCGGCGCGAAGGAATTGCCGTATGACGTGGCCGCCATGGCAGATCGCCTTCTCGGACGTGACCATGACGCTCGGATTGCTGCTGGCGGCGGCGTTGCTGGCCGGCGGATTGGGGCAACTGCTGCGGCTGCCGAAGGTGACTTCCTATCTGCTGGCCGGCGTGCTGCTGGGGCCGTCCTTGCTGAACTGGATTCCCGCAGACCACGTCCGCCAGATCGAACCGCTGACGAAGCTGGCCATCGCGCTGGTGTTGTTCAACCTGGGCTGTCATTTCCCCTTGGTTCGCGTGCGACGAATCTTCCGCCGCACAATGCGATTCTCGATGGGCGAACTCGGCGCCACGTTCCTGCTGGTGACCGCCGGGTTGTGGCTGCTCGGGCTGATCGGCGGCGGCCTGGACTGGACCGGAGCGTTGCTGCTGGGCGCCTTGGCGCTGGCCACCGCGCCGGCCACTACGATCCTAATGCTGAAGGAAACCGAATCGGAGGGACCGGTCACCGAATACGCCCAAGCCCTGGTGGCCGTGAACAACTTCGTGTCGATCGTCCTCTTCGAACTGCTGTTTCTGTTGGTCCTCTTCGTGCATGGCAAACTGGGAGAATCGCTGCTGCTCCAGGTGGGACGTCTGGCCCATGATCTGGTCGGGTCGGTCGCGCTGGGCGTCATCGCCGGATTGCTCGTCAGCCTGTGCTTTCCCCTGGTCGCCCAGAGCCGCCGGCTGGTCTTGCTCGTGGGTGTGATCACACTCGTGTTGGGAGCCTGCCTGACCGCCGACGTGCCCTACCTGCTCGCGTTCCTGGCCATGGGTCTGACGGTCGCCAACAGCTCGTATGAGACGCGGCAAGTGCTCTCCGAACTGGATCGGCTGACCGGTCTGCTGTGCGTCGTGTTCTTCGTGACCCACGGGTCCGAACTCGAGATCGACAAACTGTGGCTGGCCGGCTGGATCGGCGCGGGTTACGTCGCCCTGCGGTCTTGCGGCAAGTACTTCGGCATCCGGCTCGCGGGCAGGCTGAAGCACGAGGAACCGGTGGTTCGCCGATGGCTGGGCGCGGCCCTGGTCGCCCAGGCCGGCGCGGCCATCGCCCTGTCGGCCATCGCCGTCGATCGGGCCGCCGAACTGGGCGACGGGCCGTTGATCGCCCTTTGCGAACACGTGCAGACGATCATTCTCGGCACGGTCGTGGTCTTCGAGATCGCCGGACCGCTGTTGATTCGCCAGGCCGTGCTCCGCGCCGGCGAAGTCCCCCTGGCCCACGCGATCTACCATCCCGGCACCACGCTGGGCGACCAACTCCGGGCCGTTTTCAATCGGCTGCTGCTGGCCTTCGGGCTCGATCCGTGGCGCGGCCGGTCGACGGCGGAGATGGCGGTCAACGACATCATGCGCAAGACGGTCAAGGGCATGCTCCACTCGGCCACCTTCGCCAAAGTGATCGAGTACATCGAACACAGCCGCGACAACACGTTTCCCGTGGTCGACCAGTCGGGAGACCTGGTAGGCGTGATCCGCTATCGCGAACTCAGCCATGCCCTGTTCGACCTTTCCTTGGGGGCGTTGGTCCGCGCCGCCGACGTGACCACACCCGCCAGCCTGGTCCTCTATCCCGACGAGCCGATCGCCCGGGCGAATCAACTCTTCACGACCAGCAAGGACGACTGCATCCCGGTCATTGCCGCCGAAGAGCCGCATCGACTCCTCGGCGTTGTCCGCCGCCGCGACGTGTTCCGCCTGCTGACGCGCGAGGGGGGATCGTCGCACTGAGCCCAGTAGGCCGGAACAAGCACAACGCAGTTCCGGCAGGCGGCGTCATGCGGCCTCTCCGCGCCAAATGCCGGAGTTCGGGGGAGTTCGGAGTTCGGGAGACACCATACTTAACTCCCTGGTCCATGTTACGAATTATGTATAGTGTCCGCCGAACTCCGCGAACTCGTGCGGAGGCAGCCGCACTGCGGGCCGGCTTACGTGCTCTTGAGCAGGCTCCACGTCAGCAACGGCGATCTCGACTCAGCCATCGAAGCCCTCGGCAGGCCCAAAAGATCAAGCCGAGTCCGCCTTGGATCGAGGCGGAGATCGCCCAGCTTAAGGAGCGACGGCAGCGAGAACAAAGGAAGTAGCCTCGGGAAGATTGCGGTGAGTCGGCCGGCGTACCGATCGGATGGCCGTTCTGGATTCCTCTTCTTGGCTTTCAACCGATCGAGCGTGACGTCACAAGCTTTCATTCTCCTTGCGCGAGTCGAGGGACCCGGGGCGTCGGGGCGAATACCCTAGCGCGTTGCGGATCGAGGCCTCGGCCTCGCAGGAGACGTCCGTGTCGGTGTAAAACAGGGCCGTGGCGTCGATGCGGGCGCGCCCGACGGCATCGCGCACTTCCCGGACCGGCCGCAGACGCTGTAACTGGGGGATGACGCCGAAAGCAAACAGCAGAACCACCGCCAGGCCCGCCAGAAACCGCGCCCAGCGACACCTCGCTCCCGGCATACCCGCGCCTGGCGCGGCGGAAGATGGGGCGGGGCCCCGCCTGCGGGTCGACGGCTTTTCCATTTCGAATCGCCCTGACCGAGGCGTACCGGCTGCGCTCGGTCTTATAAACCGGTCGTGATCCGGGTGAACACGACGTAGAACATGATATAGGCCATCAGCAGCGTGAGGCAGAGGTTGAAGGTCTGGCCGCACACGTAAAGGATCAGCGGCTTGCCACCCTTGAAGTAGTGCTTCAATTCGCGGAAGTCGGTGGCCAGGCCGATGCTGGTGAACGCCAGGCAGAAGAACCAGCCGCGCAGGTGTTTCGTCAGCCCGCCAATCACGCCGTTGTCGATCATGGCGTAGCCCACGTCCGGGCCCATCTTGGCGTAAATGAGCGAAAAGGCGATCGACGCGCCAATGAAACCGAGCACGAACTTCGGGAACCTGTACCAGATTTCCATGGGGCCGACCTTGCGGCCTGCCTCGCGATCGACCTTGAAACACCAGTAGGCGGCCACGCAGAACGCGATGACGCCGATCAGCACGTTCTGGATCATCTTGATCGTCGCGGCGACGTAGAGTGCCTTTTCGCCGAGGAACTCGCCCGCGGCGGCTACGGCGCCGCTGGCGTCGATCGTCCCGCCGATCCACGCGCCGCCGAGGATCTCCGGCATGTCGACCAACCGGATGAATGCCGGCATGGCGACCATCATGATCGAGGTGAAAACGAGCGAAAGCCCCACGGCCAGCGTGAGTTCCTCCTTCTTGGCGCGGCAGGCCGCGGCGGTGGCAATGGCCGCCGACACCCCGCAAACCGACATGTCGGCGGAGATCGTGATGTTCAGGGTTTTCGACGGGATTTTCAGCACTTTCTGGCCAAAAACGTAGGTACAGACCAGAACGATCGGCGTGACGACCCAGGCCACGAAAATGCCGGGGATCCCGATCGTGACGATCTTGCCGAACAAGATCTCCACACCCAGCAGCACCAGGCCGGTCTTGATGTAATACTCGGTCAACACGGCGGGCTTGACCCAGCCGGGCGCGCCGATCGTATTGCTGATCAGCAGCCCGAACAGGATCGCCCACGCGGCGTAACCGAGGCCGGCGTCCGCGATGTTGGCCTGCGCCGCAAACAGTTGCGCCAACGTCGCCACGAGGAAAACGAATGCAAAACCCACGGCGAATTTCCGGACCGACCTGCCCATGAACCGGACGCCGATGCCGAAGAACACCATGCAACCGAGGCCCAGGGCGATCAGGTACCCTAGCTGGTTGACCGGCCTGGCGGCTTTGAGTTTCTTCGAGGCCGAAGAGACGGCGTGGCAGGCAACGCGCCACTTTGCGATGGCTGCCGTGGCTTCTTCGTTCAGCTCGGCGTCCTTGAAGCCGGCCGCCCTGGCCTCGTCCTCGGCTTGTTTCGCTTCGGCCTCCAGCTTGCCGGCTTTCTCCTTCTCCGCGTCGTATTTCTCTTGCGCGCCGGCCTTCTTCTCTGCTGCCTGCTCGTCGGTCACCACGAAAGACTCGATCGGGTTCGCTTTCCATCCGTGGGGCTTGCCGGTGTATTTGTTGATCGCCGCTGCCGCGTCGCTGCCGGTTGCCTTGAGTTTCAGTTTGGCGTCGTTCGCGAGGTACCAGGCAACCGTCCGAAACGGCGCCTCTTCCGCTTCTTTCGCCATGGTCGCGTTGGATGCTTCAATCGTCTCTTCCATGCCCTCGGGCGGTCGCGGCAGAAAAACGAGCAACCCGATTACTATGATCGCCAAACCCAGCCAGATGGCCCAATAGTCTTCGGTCTTGTACAGTTCGCGCCAGCGCGAACCGCCTTCGACCTGACCTTCCACCCTTTCCGCCGCCTGCGCGTCGTTGGACATGAAGTGTCACCTTTCTTCGTGAAATGCACGGTGCGCGACCCTCGGCCGCCTCTTCCGGCCGACCATTCGGCGCGACACCCGGGCCTTATTATAATGGAGGTGGAACGAGATGGAAAGCGGAATTGGTCCCCAACACCATCGCACCAAGAGGGTCACCTTGCCCCCCCGTACAGGCCGCCTCACGGTGAAAGACAAAACCCGCGGAACGCTTCTCGCCCGCGTCACCGCCCGCACCACGCCGGAGGATTGGAGTTTCGGGGAAGTTCCGAAGTTCCGAAGTTCCGGGGACAGTATCCATAACTCTTGACCGCGGCAGGCGGTACTGCTAGCCTGAAGAAAGGCAGGCGAAAACACTTGCGTATGCTGTCCCGAGAATTTCAGGCGGCTGACGCTGCCGTCACACTAACCGACGAGCAGAAGAAGCAGGGCCAGGACCTTCGACAGGCAATGGGGAGGTTGACACGGGAGTCCCGTGGAGAATTGCCTGAAATGTTGACGGACGAGCAGAAGGCGAAGCTGGAGTCCCCACGGAGGAAGTGATGAGCGTCCGCTGGCGTTACTACACTCCACTAATGCCGCGACAATCATGACCGCATGACGACAGGAGCCCCATGTTGTCTCGTTGAGATTCAACTCACTCCACATCGAGCGGTATGGTTCTCGATTGTCATGCCCTCCGCCGCGGTGTAAACTCGGGAATTGCCTGAGCGATGGAATCTCGGAAATGAAAGGCGCTCGCCCTGGACGCCAGGAGGTTGGAGATGATCGACCCGAATGATGTTGCCAGCGATCACGTTGAGGTCACCCGTCGCTACTTTCTGCGACTGGGAGCGGCTGGGGCGGCGGCGCTGACGACGTCGTCGCTGTGGGCAGCCGAAGGCGAGGCGAAAGCGGCCATCGAGCAGGCTGTCGCGGAGCTTGAGTATCTCACCCCGTTGAACAAGTTCCGCTTTGCCGGACGCGGCAACCCGCCGCCGTGGCAACTCTCGGAGGACAAGCGCAGGGAAGTCGGCCTGACGCCTGAGACCTGGCAGCTCGAAGTGGTCGCCGATCCCGAGAGCAACTGCAAGATTGGAAAGCCCCTGTCGAAAGAAGCCGGGACCGCCTTCGGTTGGAACGACCTGATGCGATTGGCCCAGCGGCATGCCGTCCGGTATCTGAAGGTGATGACCTGCCTGAACGTGCCTTCGCCCAATGGCATGGGGCTTTGGGAGGGCGTGCCGCTGCGCGAAGTGATCTGGATGACGCAGCCGGCGGGCGATATCCGGCGACTGTACTACTACGGCTATGACAACGACGATCCCAAGCAGCGGTTCCAGAGTTCGCTCTCGATCAACCGCGTGTTGGAGGATCCGCCGGGCGTCGACCCGGTCATCCTCTGCTACAAGCTCAACGGGAAACCGCTTTCGCCCAAGGCCGGCGGCCCGGTCCGGCTGATCTCCCCGGAGGGCTACGGTTTCCACAACATCAAGTGGCTCCAACGGATCGTGCTGACCAACGATCCCGAGCCGAACGACAATTATGCAAAGCAAGGGCTGGACGTCGATAGCCCGATGAAGACGTTTGCACGGTTTGTGCATGTACCGACGAAGGCGAAGGCTGGCCAGCCAACTCCGGTCACGGGCTTGGCCCAGGTTGGTATCTCGGGGCTGAGTCGAGTGCAGTACTGGCTCCATCCGCAAGACACTCCCTTGCCGCCGGACGATCCACACTTCACCAAGGCCGAGTGGAAAGACGCCGAGATTCTGCCCCCGCCGGAGAATTGGGGCAGCGAACTTCCCGGCGGAAAGCTCCCGCCGGATACGCGACACGTCGACCCGAAAACCGGCAAGCCCGATTCGTGGCCGTTGCCCTATACGGTTGCGCACTGGGCAGTCTTGTTGACTGACCTGAAACCGGGGCGTTACGACCTGCGTTGCCGCACGATCGATGCCCGAGGGACCGCTCAACCGATGCCTCGGCCGTTTCCGAAGTCAGGCCAGGTGCCGATCCACCAGGCGCCGCTGGTGGTTGAGCCATGAGCAATCGTCGGCGCCAGGCGCCCGTAACGTTTTCACATAAGGAGTTGCCCGCCATGCACCGTAAGGCCCGCCTCCTCAGAATCCTTGCCTGTTCCGTAATGGGATGGTGCCTCACGCTGACGATCCCGTGTTATGGACAGAACGAGGAGCCGGCAATACTTGCCAACGTCGCTGATCCCGGGAGAATCTCGTCCGAGGAACCCATCGTAAAGAATTTCTCCGCGGAAAAGGCCGCTCGCTATCTCGACACAGCGGCATTGCACTGGGCAGGAACTCACAAGTGCGTCTCGTGCCACACGGATATGGGCTATCTCTTCGCGAGACCTGCGCTGAACCCGACCTTGCCCGATTCCGGCGAAGTGCGCGCGTTCTACGAACGGTACGTTACCGAGACTTGGAAAGACGAGCCACCGAGCCAGGGGGTCCACGCGGTGGTTGTCGCTTCAGGGCTCACATTCAACGACGCACAGACCACTGGAAAACTACATGAAGTCACTCGCCGGGCACTTGATCTGATGTGGAAGGTCCAGCGCGAAGACGGCAGTTGGCAGTGGCTCAAGTGCGGCTGGCCGCCGATGGAATCGGATGAACATTATGGTGTGACCCTCGCCGCGCTGACCGTGGGCATGGCCCCGGAGAAATACGCCGAGACGGAAGCGGCTCGCGCGGGTTTGAAGAAGGTCCGCAGTTACTTGGAGAACAACCAACCGCTGTCTCTTCACCATCGGGCAATGGTCGCCTGGGCGTCACAACGCATCCACGGCCTGATGAGCGACCAACAGCGGGCAGAGACGCTCGAAGAGCTGCTCTCGCTTCAGCGTCCAGACGCGGGCTGGTCCACACCCGGCCTTTTGGCGGATTGGAAGGAGTTTTGACGGAAAGACGGCAAGCCACACGACACAAAGACAAGCGATGCGTACGCAACCGGCTTTGTCATCCTGGTTGCCCGGAACTTGGGCACGCCGGCCAACCACCCGCAACTTCAACGCGGCATCCGCTGGCTCTTGGAGAACCAACGAGTAAGCGGCAAGTGGTTCACGCGTTCGCCGACCAAGGACAGTCGGCACTACATCTCGAATTTCGGCACTGCCTTTGCCGTTCTGGCTCTCCAGTCGTGCGACAAGCTCCCGCCTTGATGTATTTGGTGCTTTCAAATGACGTCGTGCGCGCCTCGCCGTCGTCGCAGAAGAACGTCTCCTGCCGACGGTTCCCCCGCTGGGTGACATGGTGGGGCATGCCCGGAACGACCACTCTTGCCAATCGAGCCATGCCGCCATTCTACCCCCGGCGAACCGCTCACCGCAACCTCCCGGGACTTTGTCCCACCGGTTCAAGAACCGGTGCCACCCGCGCACGGGCAAAATGCCCGTGGCTCGCCGCCGTCTTGCCTTGGGGGATCGGGCGCGATAGACTTGATAGTTTCGCAGCGGCCCATTCCACCGGCCTGTATCGCGCATGAACGGCAACGGTCGACAATCCGGGCGAGAGGCGGCCGAGAGCATCCGGATCCGCGGGGCCCGAACGCATAACTTGCGGAACATCGATCTCGACATCCCCCGCGATCGGCTCGTCGTGGTGACCGGTCCGAGCGGTTCGGGAAAGAGTTCCCTGGCGTTCGACACCCTCTACGCCGAGGGCCAGCGGCAGTACATCGAAAGCCTCTCCGTCTACGCCCGGCAGTTCCTGCACCAGATGGAACGGCCCGACGTCGATCTGATCGAGGGCCTGCAACCGACCATCTCGGTCGATCAGCGCGCCGGCGGCCACAATCCTCGCAGCACGGTCGCCACGGTGACCGAGATCTATGACTACCTGCGGCTGTTGTTCGCCCGGCTGGGGGAACCGGTCTGTTATCGGTGCGGCGAACCGATCCGACAGCAGACGCCCGAGCAGATCCTCGAAGACCTGCTCGCGTTGGCCGAGGGCACGCGAATGATGATCCTGGCTCCGCTGGTTCGCGGGCGGAAAGGGCAGCACAAGGACGTGTTGGCCGCCATTCGCAAGGCCGGCTTCCTCCGCGCGCGGGTCGATGGGCAGATCGTCGACGTGGAAGATCCGCCCGAACTGGTCCGCCAGAAGTCGCATCACATCGAGGCGGTGGTCGATCGCGTGGTGGTTCGCGAGGGCGTCCGCAGCCGGTTGGCCGAATCGATCCGCCTGGCGGTCCGCCACAGCGACGGGCTGGTCCTGACCACGTACGAGGACAAGACGCCCCAGGGAAGCGTCTGGCACGACGATCTGTTCAGCACGCAATACGCCTGCCCGAACTGCAAGATCAGCTACGAGGAACTCGAACCGCGGACCTTCAGCTTCAACAGCCCGTATGGCGCGTGTCCGCAGTGCGAGGGCCTGGGCGCCCGGGAGGCGTTCGACCCGGATCTGGTGATACCCGACGGCGAACTGTCGCTGTCGGCCGGGGCCGTCGCTGCGTGGAAAGGGGCCACGGCCTCGGTGATGCGGAAGCTCAAGGGCCAGTTGCGCGAGTTTCTCTCCGAGGCCGGCTTCCGCTGGAACACGTCGCTGGCCCAACTGAAACCCAAGAACCGCCAACAATTGCTCGAGGGCGACGGAAAGCAATTCCCCGGCGTGCTGGCGCTGTTGGAGAAGGAGTACGCCACGACGACCAGCGAGTCGAAGCGGCAGCGGCTGGAGACTTTTCGCGGTGAGGTGATCTGCGGGGAATGCGGCGGGGCCCGGCTCCGCGCGGAAGCTCGCAGCGTTCGTATCGCCGGAAAGGCCATCCACGAAATCACGGCGTTGAGCGTCAGCGATGCCCGGCAGTTCTTCGCCGGACTGGCCTTCGACGAAGACGAGCAGCCGATCGCCGAGCCGATCACCCATGAGATTGCCGCCCGGCTGACCTTTCTCGACTCGGTCGGATTGGAGTATCTCACGCTCGATCGGCCCGCCGGAACCTTAAGCGGCGGCGAGCTGCAGCGCGTGCGGCTGGCGACCGGACTGGGCTCCGGATTGGTCGGCGTCTGTTACGTGCTGGACGAGCCGACCATCGGACTGCACCCCCGCGACAACCGGCGGCTGATCGAGGCCCTGCGCAACCTCCAGGCCCGGGGCAACACCGTGGTGGTCGTCGAGCACGACGAAGCGATCATGCGCGCGGCCGATTGGCTCGTGGATCTCGGCCCCGGGGCGGGCCGGCACGGCGGGCAGATCGTCACCCAAGGCACGCCGGACGAGGTCGCCCGGTGCACCGAATCGCTCACCGGCCGCTACCTGGCCGGGGCAGCGAAGATCCCCGTGCCGAAGCAGCGCCGGCGAACCGGCAAGACCCGATCGATCACCATCGAGGGTGTCGCTACGAATAACCTCAAGAACGTCACCGTACGCGTGCCGCTCTCGGCGTTGGTGTGCGTGACCGGCGTGAGCGGTTCCGGGAAGAGTTCCCTGTTGAACGAGACACTGGCCCGGGCGCTGGTTCGCCGGCTGGGCGGCATCGCGGCCAAACCCGGCCCGTATGCCAGTCTGCGCGGCACCAGCCGGATCGATAAGGTCGTGCAGATCGACCAGTCGCCCATCGGCCGCACGCCGCGGAGCAATCCGGCCACGTACACCGGCGTCTTCGACGAAGTCCGCAAGGTGTTCACCAACACCCGCGACGCACGGCAGCGGGGATATCGGGCGGGCCGGTTCAGTTTCAACGTCAAAGGCGGCCGCTGCGAGGCGTGCCAGGGACAGGGGCAGCAGAAAATCGAGATGAACTTCCTGCCCGACCTCTACGTCACTTGCCCGGTGTGCGAAGGACAGCGGTTCAACCGGCAGACGCTCGAGATCCGCTACCGCGACCGGTCGATCGCCGACGTGCTGGAAATGCGCGTGGACGACGCGGCCGCCTTCTTCGAGAACTTTCCCGCCATGGCCCGGTTGATCCGGAGCCTGCAAGAGGTCGGGCTGGGCTACCTCACGCTGGGGCAACCTTCGACGACGCTTTCCGGCGGCGAGGCCCAACGCGTCAAGCTGGCCACGGAACTCGGCCGCGTCGATACCGGCAAGACCCTTTACATCCTCGACGAACCGACCACCGGGCTGCACTTCGACGACGTCAGGAAACTGTTGACCGTACTCGGCCGGCTGGTCGACCTGGGCAATACGGTCGTGGTCATCGAGCACAACCTCGACGTGATCAAGACGGCCGACTGGATCATCGACCTGGGTCCCGAGGGCGGAGAGGCCGGCGGACAGGTCGTGGCCACCGGCACGCCCGAAGAGATCGCCCGAATCGAAGGCAATCACACCGGCCGGTTTCTTCGGGTGGTGCTCTAGGTTCCCCGGTTTGCGCAATCGGCAGAACCAGCCTGCATATTCCGACTATTCGCTACTACCAGGCCGGCTTGACGCACTCGGAACCGCCCCGGCGGACGATCAAGAAGCAATACACCAACCGAATGTCGTGATTGCGGGACGTTTAGCGGGCGGGCTTGCCCGCCGTTGAGTTGAACGGGAATTCCAGCACGCCACACGGCGGGCAAGCCCGCCCGCTAAACGGATTCCTTTACCAGCGCCGAAAGGAAACGATGATGACGCGTCGACTCGTGCTTGCCGTTGTCGTATGCACGTTGCTGTTTACGCTGTCTGAGCCGACACCTGCCACGGCGGGCGAACTGCTGGGGCGGATTCTCGGGCGTGCGCCATCGCAGCCGCCGGCCTACTTGGGCAATCCGAAACAGATCGCGCCCTCGCAGCCGGCACCGCACCCGTACTATCCGGAACACGACACGTACGGCCCCTGGTACGGATACGGCTTCGGCGTGCCGACGTATCCATGGGGCTATTTCGGCGCCCGTTACCGCCCGGCCGTCGTCAGCCACAAAGGCTACTACGGCGACTTCACGCAATGGGGCTATCGGTACGGGTACTAAACTAAGCGGGGCAGACGTTTTGACCTTCCCATGCCAACAACCTGCCAAAACGACTCCGTCTCGCCAAGAAACGGGTTCCCGGACCCTTTTCCGCGCCTGGGCGAGATCGTGGGCATGGCGGCCTCGATCTGCAAGCGACACGACGGCGACCCCCGCGCGGTCTACCAAAACTATCTCGACGAGCTGAAGAAGCTGATGACCGAAGGCGTCGGCCGGCTTCCGCCCGTGCAGACCGACCTGCAACCGCCGCCGTGGCTGAAGGCGGCCGGGCCCGTCGAGATCTCGCGGATTTGGGAGATCGAGGCATACGGTCATTGTTTTCCACTTTTGGAGCCGAAAGACAACAATCGGCAACCCTGACGGCCGCCCGATTCGCCCCAACGCCTTTTGCGGCAATCGGTTACGCAGACGGGCCCGGCTCACATCAACCGGGCGAAACCGATTGTTTCCCGCCCGCAGCCTGGCGCGTCGGCTGTCGGTCGAGGGCGTGTTCTGCGTAACTTCTTCCATGGCCACGACTTGGATCGTTCGCCCCATCTTGACAGCACCCGCACGGCCGGTTACACTCGCCCGGTTGTTTCCACGGCGCAAGAGTCGGCCAATCCACGAGTTGCGCCATTGTTAGCCACTTTTCGCCGATTTCGCATTTTCAAGAACAACAATCCATCGGGCACCTACGACAAGCTTCCCTCTCCCTCTGGGAGAGGGTTAGGATGAGGGCGACCTGCAAACCAGCTTCCCCCTCCGGGAGAGGGTCAGGGTGAGGGCGATTCGCCGAGCAACGTCTCGCCGTGCTTGGCGATGATTTCCGGTTGGATTTGCCCCGGGCGAACAGAAACCATCCCAAGCCCCAGGTATACACCACGCGGCGGCCCAATTTCAAGCCGAGAGCCCGCAAAGCGAAAACACCGGCGATCTTGCCAGTGAGTCAAGCGACATGGTAGCATCGTTTCCGCAAGATCGACCGTGGCAGTCGTCCCCGTTGCCTTGCTAATGACAAAGTGCGCTCTGACCCCGTTTACCTACTCGGAAAGGCCTGCTGGTGTTGCGAGCCAAACGAGTGACAAATGAAGGACGACGTATGCACAGGATATTTCCCTTGCAGATCTTATTGTGTGCCTTAATGCTCGCGGGGTGCTCACAAAGCCAAGACGCCTCACAGGAAATGTCGGACCACGATGAACAAGACAACAGTCGTGACGTTTTCACGATTGAGGAGAGTTCTTCGACTGAACAGTCGGAGAGGCTCTCGTGTCCAAGTACCGAGGAATCGAGATGGCATAACATGCCGTTACCCCAACTCTATGAGGCATATGCCACGACCTGCAGAGCGCGACTGAAGGCTGGATGCTGTTGGCGTTGGTGGGGGGACCCGGAACTCCTCGACCGACTCGTGGATTTGGTCCCAAAGAATAGGGCCTTCTTTCGCCAAAGGGTGCGCGAGGAATTCCCTGTCGTGGAGTATCTTTTGAGCGGCACGGATATTGCGGTCGCCAACCGCAATAAACTCAGGATGGACCGGCCCGAGGAACAAAGGAGAACCGAATGGCTTCGTCTCTTGAGGTGAGGCCGTGAACAATGAATAATGGTTGCATCGGAACCTACGACGCCGCCGGCAACATGACCGCCGGCCCGAAGCCGGGCGACGAGGCCCAGTCGGATGGTACCGAACACGAGTACACCTTCGACGCCTGGAACCGCCTGGTCGAGGTGACCGACGACGCCGGCACGCCGGCCACGATCGCCGAGTATCGCTACGACGGGCTGGGGCGGCGGATCGTCAAGGTGGACGACTCGGCCGAGGGCGATCCGCGGTATCTTGGGGCCGGGTGGCCCCGGGTGATTGCTCACCCGGGGCTCCCGCAGATCCGGACGTGCAGGATTACCGCATCCGGTTCCTCAAGTCAAGGATTCGCAACGTGCGGGAATGTACCCGCACGCTCCCGTGTCGGAAAAGTCCCAGGGGCTTCTCCCATCTCGCTATCCGTCGGCATTACGGTGACACGACAACGGATGTCAGGCATCCGTGGTGGTTCCTGCCGGCGGGTCCATGACCTGACGCCCCGCTTCCCTCCAACGGGTCCTCGCGGGTCGAGTTCCCCG
>DATLAN010000188.1:0-3044 GCA_035527455.1 Thermoguttaceae bacterium | reverse complement strand
GGTGGCGGGGATGGTGGAGTTGGCGAGTCGGGGCACTTGTGAACGGGGAACAGGATCGACGGCACAACGCTGAAGGCACTCCGCTGGGGGCGACCACAGTCTCGAACTGCATATGGCTTGCGCACGTCGGTCGATTTCACCTCCGCGCGCAACAATACCGCGCCAAACAGGGCCGGGTTTATCGCCATGTGCGGTCAAGCGTTCTCGCCCAACTGACTCAGGTCACGCCCTCCTCAGTCAGCGAGGCACATAACGAAACCCCGGATGTAATCATTTCGACTGCGCGTCCTGGGTGAGTCGTGAACGGTCTTGCAAATCAAATCGAATTTGCCTCGGTGTGCGCCACCCGAGCAGGTTGCATGCCTTCCAGAATCTCAGCAGTGTATCGGACCGACGCGCGCAAGGGGACATTCCGACGCAGAAGAAACCCTCATCAGGCCGACGGAGGAGTTGTCTTCGGTGGTGTCGGACACGACGGCATAGCCCTCTAGTGACGACGCTGACCGCGGGTTACGGATCGCCCTGCAACGATTCGATCGCTCGTTCATTTCCGACGCGGAGCAGCTTCACTTCCTCAAGCAGACAACTGTAGACCAGAAACGACGCGTAGGCCGCGTTCTTCGGCGGCACGAAGTATGTGCGCGGGCCGTAGCGCCGCGTCGAGCTCCGCATCAGCTCCTTGCCCAGTGCATCGTACACGCGGACGATCACCACGGAGTTGTAGCCGTTGGCGGTCGCTTTTGCGGAGAATGCGTATGTGCCCGGCTCGGAAAGCGGAATCATCTGGCCCGTGGAGCCGTACTTTGTGTCGAGGATCGTCTTGCCCTCTCGCTCGATTAGCTGTCCGCCGGCCGAGATGCTCTGCCAGCCGGAATAGTTGTAGGGGCCAAGTTGAAACGTCGGATTGACGTTGAGTGCCGCTTCGTCGTCGGCCTCGGCGAAACTCAATTGCGACAACACCAACCGGACGCCTTTGCCCGAAGCGAGGCTGATCCGGGCACTTGCCGCATCTGCCGGCGTATAAAATATGTCCTGGTCGATTCGTCGGTTCTTGAACGGCATGGCGTACACCATGGACCGTCCGACGGGCTTGCCGGCGGCGTCGAAGAACCGGATGTCGCGCGAGGGCAAGCGTGTACTGGTCTGCCCGAGTCGAGTGAAGATCTCGAATCGCGGGTTCTCTTCGATCGATTCAACATCGCCTTGGAACGCGGCTTCCAACTTCAGTGTGTACTTGGTGGACGGTTTCACCTTCACGTCGTGGAAGCGGGCGGGCGCATCGGAAACAACCATGACCTGAGTATCGCCAACTGAGGAGATCTGTACACGGCCCGCTGTATCATCGCTGAAATAGTCGGCTGGCTGCCCGGCTGAGAAATCCATCACCCCCGCCGCCGCCATCGCCACGTTCGCCGAAACCACGATCAACATGCACCATGTCGGTTTCATCAATAACGCTCCGGTGTCACTGGATGATGATCGGGAAGTCCCGGTAGTAGAGGGGAAGTCCCTGGTAGGACAACTCTTGGGCCGCCCCGTCATTCTTGCTTATTTCTCTGGTGCAGAACCAGCGGAAGCGGGTTTCCTCTCCCGGCACGAAACTGAATGCCGACAGGGGAATTGCGGCGACGGCTTCCCATCCGTTCTCGTTCGTGCGGGCTTTCAACTCCCAGCCTGAATTCCAGCCGCGGTCCAGATTCTTCGCATCGTACTTGACACCCTTGGCGTTGAATGCGAAGACGTAGCGGTCACGCCCCCCGAAGAGCCAGAATTCGATATGGTCGCCCCGCGGCCAACGCTCCTGTCCCTCGACGGGTTGCAGGGCTTGCTGTCTGGCGACCTCGTCATCGGATGCGGCGAAACGCAGATACAGGTTCTTTCCATCATGGGTCGCCTGGACGGCGGTTGTTTCAGACGGATCGAGGGCCGCGCCGGTGCGTGTCGTAACCTTGAAGTCATCACACGCGGAAGGCTTCTCCCACTGAAGCGAATCGAAGGCCGCGGCATCCAGCCCCATCTCGGGGATGTTGGCGACGATCAACCTGGCCATGTCCTTGGAGAAGCCGGCATACTGCAGGCGCATCCGGCGGATCAGGGTCTTTGAATGCGGATGTACCGCAGCGGCCTCGGCCTCGTTCAGCAGTCGCATGCACTCCGGTTCCAGTCCCCGGTCGACGATCAGCCCTTTGTAAACGTGGGCGATACTGGCATGGCACGAACTGACGGTGGTGTTCTCCGGATCCAGCCAACTGTTCTTGATCATTTCGTAGTAGGCAAGCATCTGCGGGGCGGCTTCGCGATAGGTCCGTTCGATGTAGTAGCGATAGAGGGAATCGACATCCTGAGTCGGATTCCAGAACAGCCGGGCGTGTACCCAGTGGTTCATCAGTCCCACGTCCCAGCCGAACTCGCCATTGCCGATCCCGTCGGTGCCACGGTCGTTGCTGATCTCGGCGTAAATCAGTGCGTTGCGATGATCGGGCCGCTCCATCACCGCTCTGAGATTCGCCGCCGCGTAGAAAGCCTGGGGCGACGGTTTGGCCTCGAAGTATTCGTAGAACCCCAGCCGGTCGTTCATGGTCAGCCATTTCGCGAACCTCCTTCGCCAGGGTTCCGGCTGTCGTGGATCGAGCAGTGGGAAGTGCAGGTTGCTGGTCGGATAGGGAGCGAACCAGATCCCCAGGTCCGGATGCACGGCAACTTGGGGCGGTTCTGCAAAATGGATATACGCCAACACGTGGATGCGAGTTTCCGGACGCAGTTTCTGCCAGGTCTCCATCGCCTCGTTGATGAACATCATGATCTGGGTAGAGCGAAACAGCGGGTCCTTGATCGAGTCGGGATCTTTGCACTCCAACCGCGAACCGTCGGGCAGGGTCAACGGGGCAACGCATTTCTCGCACTGGCAACAGAACCAGTTGTCGCCCGGCCCCAGCCTGACGTGTTCGACCTTACGCCGGAATCGTGCCTCGTGCTTCGCCACATTCTCGGCCAGTCCCCTGGCCCAAATGGCCGGCAGCCCGGGCACGCTCAGGCACATCGTC
>DATLAN010000187.1:0-2785 GCA_035527455.1 Thermoguttaceae bacterium | reverse complement strand
GTCATTGCCGTGATGGTACAAGTTCTCATCGGACACCTGAAGGCCGACGAATATGAAGAAGTCCTGCGAAAGGCCCAACTGCTGATCGAGAACCGGGCCCCCGAGCCGGGCGTGTACGGCCTGGCCGGGTCCGCCGCGTTCAACCTGTGCGACTTCGACGCGGCCGAGAAGTACTTCACGCTGGCCAAAGAGAACGACGCGCTGGGCGGCATGGCCGAGCATTTCGCCTCGCAAGTGGCCGACTACAAGAAGTTCTGGCAGCAGGAGCAGCAAATCCGCGCGGCGGAAGCCCGGGCCGACGATCTGCCGCGCGTGCTGCTGAAGACGAGCCAAGGCGAGATCGAGCTGGAAATGCTCGAAAACGAAGCTCCCATCGCCGTGGCCAATTTCGTTTCGCTGGTCGAGAAGGGCTATTACGACGGTCTGACGTTCCACCGCGTGATCCCCAATTTCATGGCCCAGGGCGGCTGTCCCAAGGGCGAAGGCACGGGCGGACCCGGCTACAACATCCCGTGCGAGTGCTATCAGCCGAACTTCCGGCGCCACTTCCGCGGCAGCCTGAGCATGGCCCACGCCGGCCGCGACACGGGCGGTTCGCAGTTCTTCCTCACCTTCGGGCCCACCAGCCACCTCGACGAACGTCACACCGTCTTCGGCCGGGTGGTCCAAGGATTCGAAGTGCTCTCGAAAATCCAGCGACGCGACCCGCAACAACCCGACGCCCCCACGCCCGACAGAATCCTCGAGGCCAAGGTGCTGCGGAAGCGCGACCACCAGTACGTGCCGACGAAAGTGGCTGACGAGTTCAACGAGTAGGGGGCCGCCCCATTGTGCGATCGGGCCGTTTCCCGTAGCATGACGGCTGCCGGGTCGCTCCTCCATTGGCAAGTGGCAAGTCGAGTCGAGCCCATGTCGAAACAGAAGATCGGGATGATCGGTGCCGGGCAGATGGCCACGGCGTTGGCCGAAGGGTTCGTCAAGGCCGGACTGGTGACGGCCGAGAATCTCTTGGCGGCCGACCCCGTCCAGACGGCCCGAGAACGCTTCGCCCAAGCCACCGGCGGCCAGACGACGAGTGATAATGCCCAGGTCGTGTCCCGGTCGGACGTCATCTTCCTGGCGGTCAAACCCCACCAGATGGGCATGGTGGCAGCCGAGTTGAAAGGGCAGATCGGCCCGGAGAAACTGCTGGTCTCGATCGCCGCCGGCATCAGGCTCGGCAAGCTGGCCGACGCATTCGGGGCCGAAACCCGGCTAGTTCGGGTGATGCCGAACACCCCCTGCCTGGTGGGTCGAGGGGCCTGCGGGTTCTGTCTGGGCGCCAACGCCACGGCGGCCGACGGCGAGCTGGTCCAACGGCTCCTGGATGCCGTGGGGATCACGTTTCAGGTGGAGGAGAAGCTGCTCGACGCGGTGACGGGGCTCTCCGGCTCCGGCCCCGCTTTCGTCTACACGGTCATCGAAGCGTTAAGCGACGGCGGCGTGCGGATGGGACTACCTCGCAACATCGCCACCGCGCTGGCCGCCGCGACGGTTCGCGGTGCCGCCGAGATGGTGCTTTCGACCGGCGAGCACACCGGGGTGCTTCGCGATCGGGTGACCAGTCCCGGCGGGACCACCATCGCCGGAATCCAGGCGTTGGAATCCGCCGGGCTTCGCTCGGCACTGATGGCCGCCGTGGAAACGGCCGCTCGGCGATCGATCGAATTGGGAACCGACTCGTAACTCGGGCTGACAGGGAGGTGCGCGGCGATGTCGATGTTCGGAAACAGCCATTACCGTTGGCGCGAGACCTATTTCGTGCTGTTCGATTCCAAGAGAAGGCCTTCGCTCGAAGAGGTCCAAAAGGTGTTGGTGACGCTGAACGAAAACTACGAATTGGCCAACCTGACCGCCGACGATGCCGGCCGGTTCGAGTCCTTGACGTTGCTCTCCCCGGAGGATTTCGCGGCTTTGGACATCTGCTACCTCAGCGGCCAGGAGGTCCTCGAACACGGCGCCGAACTGGCCGACGACATGGAATCCGCCGCTTCCGACGCGGGCGAAGACGTTCCAACCAAGCGGATTCGCCGCTGCGACGGCCGTTTCGACGTGCTCCACTTCGAACGGGTTTCCGAATTCCCGGAGGAAGAAGAGGAAGGGGACGAAATGCTCGATCCCGGCGCCCTTTTACTCGTACTGGGCGAGTTGGCCAAGCTCACCGACGGCATCGCCGTCGATCCCCAATCCGGCAGCATCCTCTCCGAGGAACAATAACGCCCTCATCACTCAGAGTTTGTGAATTTATCGGGATCGACAAAACGTTAATAGTTTCCTACAACGGCGGCATGTTGGATTCGTCTTCTGCCAACTCGTTTTTCAGCCAACGACAGGGCACCCTGTTTGCCTTGCCGGCGAGGGATGCGATGCCAGATTGCACGGAGGTAGGGGCCGGTGGTGGTACGCCCCGGGTCAAGCGGCCGCAGCGGGACCAGATCGAGTTTCGGGCCTGCTGCTGGAACGACCTGCTGCCGGAGGACCACCAGGCGCGGATCGTCTGGGATTATGTGGAAAGCCTCGATCTGTCGGCGTTGTACGAACGGATCAAGGCGGTCGAGCGGTGTGCGGGGCAATCGGCGATCGACCCGCGGATTCTGTTCGCGCTGTGGTTGTACGCCACGCTGCGGGGAATCGGCAGCGCGCGAGAACTGGATCGGCGTGGCGAACACGGATGGCGACCGCCGAAGCCAAGGAGATCTACAAAGAACGTGCCGCAACGGCCGAATGCGTCAATGCCATCGCGCGT
>DATLAN010000186.1:0-22128 GCA_035527455.1 Thermoguttaceae bacterium | reverse complement strand
TTGTGGAGGTCTCCGAACGAATCGGGCACCCCGTTGTTGGATTCGCGGAAGCCGGGCAGGAAGGTCACTCCCAGCCAGCGGAAGTTGTAATCCACGATGCTCTTGGCAATGCGGATGTCGGGGTGCTTGGTGTGACCCATCGGCTCGAATCGGGTGTAGGAGAACTTGGTCACGTACACCTCCAGCGGCACCCCGTATTGCAGGCTCATCGAAACCGCCGTGCCGAAGCAGTCCATCAGCCCGCCAATCGTGCTCCCCTCCTTGGCCATGGTGATGAACAACTCTCCCGGCCGGCCGTCGGGATAAAGGCCCACGGTGATATAGCCCTCGTGCCCGGAGACGCTGAACTTGTGCGTGATCGACCGCCGCGTGTCGGGCAGCCGCTCGCGGCGCGGGGCGGTGACCGGCTTCTCGGCCGCCTCGGCCTTCTTCCTGGTCGACAGCGGCTGGATCTCCTTCGAGCCGTCGCGATAGATGGCCAGGGCCTTCAACCCCAGACGCCAGCCCTCGGTGTACGCGTCGGCCACGTCCTCGGCCGTACACTCCTTGGGCATGTTGACCGTCTTGGAGATCGCCCCGGAGACGAACGGCTGGGCGGCGGCCATTATGCGGATGTGGGCCTTCCAGGGGATCGAGCGGGTGCCGCCCGGCGGTTGGAAGGCACAGTCGAACACCGGCAGATCCTCGGTCTTCAAGTCGGCGGCGCCCTCGATCGTGTCTTCCTTGTCGATGTGGGAGAGGATCGATTCGATCTCGGCCACGTCGTAGCCGAGGGTCTTCAGCGCCAACGGCACGGTCTGGTTGACGATCTTCAGCATGCCGCCGCCGGCCAATTGCTTGTACTTCACCAGCGCGATGTCCGGCTCGATGCCCGTCGTGTCGCAGTCCATCATGAAGCTGATCGTGCCGGTCGGCGCCAGCACGGTGGCCTGGGCGTTGCGGAATCCGTGACGCCGGCCGCTGGTCAGCACGCGGTCCCAGAGGCTACGGGCGGCGTCCTGGAGGTGCTTCGGAGCGGACTTGATCTGGTCGGCCTTCTCCCAGTGCATCTCCATCACGCGGAGCATCGGCTGACGGTTCTTGTCGAACTCGTCGAAGGTCCCCACGGCCGCGGCCAGCTCGGTGCTGGTCAGACAGGCCGAACCGTGAAGCAAGGCCGTGATCGCCCCGCACAACCCCCGGGCGGGCGCCGAATCGTACGGCAATCCGGACGCCATGATCAGGCCGCCCAGGTTCGTATAGCCCAGTCCGATCGGGCGGTATCGGTGGCTGTTCTCCGCGATCCTCTTGGTCGGATAGCTGGCGTGGTCGACGAGGATTTCCTGGGCGATGAACACCAGCCGGCAAGCCGCCTGGAACCGCTCGACGTCGAAGGTGCCGTCCTCCCGGCGGAACTTCATCAGGTTGATGCTCGCCAGGTTGCACGCCGAATCGTCCAGGAACATGTACTCCGAGCAGGGGTTCGAGGCATTGATCCGGCCCGAGTTGGGACACGTGTGCCAGCGGTTGATCGTGCTGTCGTACTGCACGCCCGGGTCCCCGCAGCACCAGGCCGCCTCGGCCATCCTGCGGAACATCTCCCGGGCTTGGTACGTGGGTCCTTCCTGGGTCTTGTCGGTCACCCAATGCGTGGTCCAGGGCCGGTCCTGTTCGACCGCCTTCATGAACTCGTCGCTCAGGCGGACCGAGAGATTGGCGTTCTGGAAGGGGACCGTGTCGTAGGCCTCCTGGGGATCGTACCCCTCGTCGATCAACAGGCGGACCTTCTTCTCCTCGCGATTCTTGCACTCGATGAATTCCAGCACGTCGGGGTGCCAGTCCTTGATCGACTGCATCTTGGCGGCCCGGCGCGTCTTGCCGCCGCTCTTGACCACCGCGGCGATCTGGTCGTACACCCGCATGAACGACAACGGCCCGGAAGGCTTCCCCCCGCCGGAAAGCTTCTCGCGGTTGGAGCGGAGCGTGGAGAGATCGGTCCCCGTGCCGGAGCCGAACTTGAAGAGCATGGCCTCGCTGCGGGCCAACGCCATGATGTCCTCCATGTCATCCTGGACACTTTGGATAAAACAGGCGGAGGCTTGGGGATATTCGTACGGGTTCTCCGGCTGGGCGGCCTGCTGGGACTCGGGATCCCAATGCCAATTGCACATCGCGCCCTTCACGCCGTACTGGTGGTAGAGCCCGACGTTGAACCAGACGGGCGAGTTGAACGAGGCGTGCTGGTGCAGGCAGAGCCAGGAAAGTTCGCGATAGAACCGTTCGCCGTCCTCAGCGGCCGCAAAGTACCCATCTTGGCTGCCCCAGTCGGCGATCGTCCGGCAGACGCGGTGGATCAACCGCCGGACACTCGATTCCCGCTGCGGGGTGCCGTTCTCCCCGTAGAAGTATTTGTTGGCGACCACGTTCGTGGCCAACTGGCTCCAGGATGTGGGGATTTCGCAGTCGGCCTGTTCGAAGACGACTTCCCCGCCCTCGCCCTTGATCGCGGCGGTTCGCAGGTCCCACTCGACCGTGTCGAAGGGATCGGCCACGTCGGCCGGGCAAAAGGTCTTCTCGATTCTCAGGCCTCGGCTGGGTTGCGCAGCCCGCTTTTCGTCGTTCGTGTCGGCCGTCGTGGCCGAAGCCTCTTGGCTATCTTTCTCCAGTTTTTCCATGGCCGGGTTCCTTCGTGGCTGAAAACCTCGGGCATCCGTGCAAAAAAGTATACATTAGTACACACCTTCTATCAGCACCCCGGCCGTCTTAGCCCCAGAAAAACTGTAAGAACGGCCAAGCCAGCCGCCGGCTCCACCCCCGAGAGGGGATGCTGAAATCCATGCACCACACCTATATATTGTACCCCGTGCCCGAGAGACCACAACATACAGGCATAACGGTCCAAGTTTAGCGAGAACTCGATCGTCGTCAATCAGAATCTGAAAAGTTGTTCTAAGACGCTACGGTGTCTAAGGTTGCGTCGAGAGGGGCCTGCCGGCATTGCTGGCACGGCCGGGCCGCTGACGGGCGGATTATACTGATTTTTTCAGTGTTTTGGCGTTTTCGCCGATCCGACGCGCCGCCGACTCGGTAAACGACATTTTGGAAAAAAACTTCGTCGTGTAGGTCAGGGCTTGCCCTGACGCTTTGACGCCCTGACGCTTTGACGCCCTGACGCCCTGACAAATCCTTTTGCTTATCGCTCGATTTCGTCAGGGCAAGCCCTGACCTACCGGATTTCCCCCAGCCAAATCACAGGCTACTTGCCGATTCGCTCGGCGCGGAACACGACCCGGTAACGTCGGTTCGGCTCGCACTTGCCCGGGTTGGGCACGAGCACGAAGTCGTCGGTCACGAGCGGCTGGAGGTCTGCGCCTTCGAGGATGCGGACTTTCTCGACCCGGTGCGGCAGCAGGTGCAAGATCGGCCGCCCGCCGCGCTGGGAACCGTTCGTGTTGATCGGCTCGAAGGTCCGCTGCCCGCGATTCGGCTTGACCTCGAAGGTGTAAACGCCGTCCTGCTCTTCGAGCGACTGCTGCCAAGCCAGCGGACCGGGGGCCATGCGGGCGGTCCAGGCCGGGTCGCCGTAGAAGGCCAGCACGTCGCGGTCGAACAGGAGTCCCCGGCCGTCGTTCGAAGACAGACCGGCCTGGCTGGCCTGAGCCGACACGTCGATCGAGTTGCGTGGAACCTCGCCCGGCTTCATCTCCATGCGAGCGATTTCCGGAAAGTACGTCTCCAAGCGGTGCAGCAGGGCTTGGTGGTTGGCGAAAACGGACTCGGCGAAGGTGAAGCGGCCGGGTTGCTCGAGGAAGTAGTCCAGGCAACCCCAACCGGCATAGCCGTACCAGGTCGGAAACGTGTAGCCGATCATCTGCTTGACGCCGGCGCTGTGGAGAAACGCCAAGGCCATCGCGTCGGGCCCGTCGATGTGACCCATCAGGCAGTTGCCCACCGGCAGATACACTTTCGGATTGGGCGAGTCGACGGGGAAGCGTCCGCCGCGGGTATCGACGCCGAACAACTGCCCCGCCTGGCTGCGGAACTGTCCGTTGCGATAACGAAAGCCGATCTGCCAATCCCGCTCGGTCGCATGCCCGGAGGTGATGAACATCTGGGCCTTGTACACGTTGAGCCCGTCGACCAGGGCCTCGGTCGTATCGGGCGGGGCTTTCTCCGGTTGAGGCGGCTGACCGGGTTGCCTGCGGACCATGCGGCCCTGCACCAGTTCGCAGTACCAGGTCCCTTCTTCGCAACACGCCAACTCGATCTCGGTGCCGGAGACGACGCGGCGGATCTCCAGGGGTTCGCTATGGCGGGCGATGCGCAGCGCGCCCTCCGCGTCGTAGCCGGTGAGGATGCCCCAGAGGGCGTCGCCGTAGGGATCTTCGTCGAGCCGGCGCGTCAGGCCGTGCACGTCGGCGATCAGTTGCCGCGTGCTTTCCGCCGGCGTGGCGACCGCACAGACGTACCTCGGGAAGAGACTCCGCAGCTTGTCGAGGGATTCGGCGACGGACGATTCGTAGACGATCACTTCGGCATGATGTTTGGCCGCCAAGGCATCGACGACTTCCTTCCACTTCGCCTCGCCGGCCGTAGCCTTGGAAACGAGCACGGCGTAGTCCTTGCGAGGCGATTTCGCCTCGGAAGCGGCGCCGGATTGCGACGCCGAACAGATCACGGTCAGAAGGGCAATCGCGGTTCGGTAGACGGTTCGTTTCATGGGCATGGGCTTCACAACAGTGGTTTTGTGGGAGATTCTGGGAATTCTCTGAATTCTTGCGAATTCAGCTACAGGATTGATCTAACGATGCGGCCGGTCACGAGGAAAATGCCTTTCGCAACACGGCCAGGCTCTTGGGGACCGCGGTGCGGGGGTCTTCGCGCCCTTCGAACTCCAGCGAGACGTAGCCCGGATACGAGTGCTCGCGCAGGATGGCGGCGATCCGCTGGTAGTCCAGGTCCACCGAGTACCAGATGCCGCCGCCGTAGTAGGTTTTGGCTTGCACGAAGACCGTCTTGGGCGCGATCCTCGCGAGGCGCTCGTAGGGGTCTTCGAGGAAGTTGCCGGTGTCCATGGTCACCTGAAGCCAGGGCGAATCGATCGCGCCGACGATGCGCAGCACTCCCTCCGGCGTCAGGCCCAGGCCCCAGTGGTTCTCCAGCCCCAAGAGCACGCCGCACTTCTCGGCCGCCGGCAAACATTGCTCCAGCGCGTCGATCACCCAGGGGAACGCGTCCTCGTCCGTATAGCCGGGCAACGGCGGCTCGATGCCGCGATTCTTCATCAGTTCGTCGAAGTCCTTGCTCGTTCCCCAGCGGCCCGTGTTGACGCGAATGGTCGGAATGCCGAGTTCATAGGCCAGCTCGATGCTGGCGACGGTCTTCGCGACGTTTTGCTTGCGGTCTTCGGCGTCGGGCGAGACGAAGTCCTGATGGGTGGACATCCCGCAGAGGTCGAGCCCGGCGGTGAAGGCCTGGCGCTTCAGCGACTGCAGGTAGGCGTTGTCCGTGCGGTGCATCTGCACTTCGAGGATCTCCACGGCGTCGAAACCCATTTCGGCGGCCATGCGGATGCAGTCCTCGATCTTCAGCTTCGAGTCGGAGCGGTAGCGCCAGAAGGAGTACGTGGAGACGGCGATCGGATTGCCGCGGCGTGCGCCCGAGCCATTGCCATCGGATTTCACGGCGGCTTGGGCGGACGCGGCGGCCAGAGGGCTTAGGGCGGCGGCGGCGGCGGTCGTACCGATCAGGAATCTGCGACGATCGATGCTCATGGCTGACTCGGCTGGATGATATCAAGTGTTGTGGCGACTGAGATTATGCGCCATTCTATTTGCCGCGAGTCGCGCACGCAAGGCGGCGATTCCGACGGCTGAGAATAGGGTTCCTCAGGGATTTCCGTGGCGCGATTCCCGGTCCCTCGAAGCCGACGGCACGCAAGAGTACGGGTTCCTCTTCTCTGTTCACGTCGCTCGAAGACGTGGAATCAGAGAAGAGGAACCCGTACTCTTCCGACTGTCGAATCCGCTGTTTCACCCGGCAGCCACGAAATTGCCCGAAGAACCGAATAGAAGAAGCCGCGGGCGGAAGCGACCGCTCGTCCGGCGCCGAGATTACAGCGGCTCGCGCTTCTTCTCGGTGTTCAGCTCCGGACCCATCTTGCGGCGCTTGTAGGTGACCGTGTAGCGGACCAACCGCTTCTCGCCGGGCTTCAGATCGAGGAAGTACTTGACGTGGTTCTGGTCGACGCGCTCGACTCGGCCGTCGATCGCGTGCAGATCGACATAGGCCCCCGGCTCGTTGGAGTTCCAATCGGCCGGCCGGCCTTCGCTGCCCCAGAGCACCACGTTGTCGTCGAAGCGGCGTTCGAGTTCGGTCTTGGCCACGACCGGCTTGCCGGAAACGATCTCTTCCTCGTAGACGAACGTCTCGTCGTAGTCGATCAGGTCGTAGTACCAGGCCCAGGTGTTGTCCAGTCGTCTCCTGTACTGCCAGGCCACGACGTTGGTGATGTGCTGGTCCTTCAGCCGCCGGACGATGGTGATGTCCGGGTCGCGGCCAACATTGACTTCCACGCGATCGCCAATCGGCACGTACTTGGTCGAGGTGCCGCCGACGTACGCGAGGTCCTTGTTGCGGTACTCGGAGAACAGCCGCACGGTGCCGTCTGGCAGCGGTGAGAGCCCCAGGTTTTCCATCGCCGGGAGATCCTTCTCGTTGCCGTCGTCATCAAGGAGCTTGAGGTTCTTGAAACGGTAGTACTTGGTGAATTGCGTTCCCCCGTCGCGGTCGGTCAACTTGTAGAAGCACTCCAGCGGCACCTCGGCGACTTTCATCGAGACCAGCCGTTTGGGTTCCTGGTCCTTGATGTCCTCGCGGCCTTCGATGGTGAAGAGGAAATACTCAGAGAGGCCCTCTTTGAGAACTTCTTTCGGCCGCAGTACAATCCCGCCACCTCCGCCGCCGCCTCCCTCCGCATCCACCTTAAAGTTGTCAAACTCTTCATAGCTCAGTTCCAGGCCCTTTTGGCCGAGTTGCTTCAGTAAGTCCGGCGTGAGTTCGTCGAGCCGGATGCCCCGCCCGCGAGCCAGGTCGGCGATCTTCTCGACCAGATTGATCGTGCCCACGACCAGCCGCGTCTGGGCATGGTCGTAGAGTTCGCCTGAGTTGTTGAATACGCGGACGTAGCCGGTCAGGTTCAGCTTGGTCTCGTCTTCGTTGGCGATGCCCACGTAATCGGCCTTCCAAATGATGCCGCTGGTGAAGTAGCGGATCTCGACGGGGATCTTGCCGGCCATTTGGCTTTGGATGTTCCACTGCAGGGCGTCGTTGCGGCCGGCCGGGAAAGTCGTGTCGATCAGATCCACCTGGTCCTGTTGGTCGAGGATCCGAAAGTCGATGCTGGTCGGATCGATCAGCGTGTTGGCCCAGGAGAACTGGATGCGGTTGATACCCCGCTTGACGGTCAGCAGCCGATGTTCCCGCACCATCGTGATGTCTTCCGAGTTGTAGATGGTCAACTGCACCCCCTCGCGGCGGGGGATCGTGACCAAATCGACGTCGGCCGCCGCCTGCCCGGCCATTGTGACAAAAAGGATTGACCAAGCCGGGAGAAGGTTACCATGCATGGCTTGTCTCGCGCTGATTTGACACGGGCAGTTTTCGGGCTTCGACGATATCCCCCCGGTTAGACGATTTGCGGACTCGAGAAGTTCCGGGGAATGGAAGACATGATGGTCCGATTGGCCGACTTCGATGGAGAAAAGCCGACGGCCCGACGGGATGAGGATTCGCGGTTTTCCACGCTTGCCACCGCCTCGGCCCGAGGGTATGCTATAGTGTTCACCACAGAGGTGCTCCGTCTCTGACCTCTCGCTGACTCTTTCCCGCCTCCAGGCTCCAAAAGACGTCAACTTGCAGGACTACAGGTTTGCCGGAGGAGCCGGGCGACCTGTTGTCGCACCCTGATACCAACCCAGTATCGACCTCGCGCGAAACGACGCGGTCGAGGTCTGGGGCCGTTCCTTCCCCAAGAAGGAGAGGTCCCCAGACACCGTTCGGATGATGATCGAAAGAAGAAATGGATCGCAGCAACCTACGCAACATCGGGATTTCAGCCCACATCGACTCGGGCAAGACGACGCTCAGCGAGCGGATTCTCTTCTTCGCCGGGCGGATCTACCGCATGCAGGAGGTCCACGGCCAAGGGGCCACCATGGACCACATGGACCTGGAGCGGGAACGCGGCATCACCATCACCAGCGCCGCCACGTCGGTCGACTGGAACGGGGCCACCATCAATCTGATCGACACGCCCGGCCACGTCGACTTCACCGTCGAGGTCGAGCGGAGCCTCCGCGTGCTCGACGGGGCCATCCTGGTGCTCTGTGCCGTGGGAGGCGTCCAGGCCCAATCGCTGACGATCGACCGCCAGATGCAACGCTACGGCGTCCCCCGGCTGGCCTTCATCAACAAGATGGATCGCCTCGGCGCCGACCCGTTCGGCGTGACCGAGCAACTGCGCCGCAAACTCGGCTGCGATGCCGTGATGATGCAGATTCCCATCGGCCGCGAGGCGGGCTTCCGAGGAGTCGTGGATCTGATTTCGCGGAAGGCCCTCTATTTCGACGGCCCCAACGGCCAGCACGTCCGCCGCGAGCCGATTCCCGCCGAGATGGCCGACGAGGCCGCCCGGGCGCGCCGCCACATGCTCGAAGCCCTCTCGATGTACAGCGACGAGTTGATGGCGCTGTTGCTCTCGGAACACGACGTCCCGCAGCCGCTCATCCACGAGGTGATCGCCGCCGCGGTCCTTCAATTGAAGCTTACGCCGGTCTTCCTCGGCTCGGCCGTTCGCAACAAGGGCGTGCAGCCGCTGCTGGACGCGGTGGTGCGCTACCTGCCCTCGCCGCTGCAATCGCCCGCGACGGCCTTCGCCTGCAACGATCCCAAGCGGCAGTTCGCGCTCCGCTGCGACCCGGACGAACCGACGGTGGCCATGGCGTTCAAGATCGCCGAGGACCCGTACGGGGCGTTGACCTTCATGCGGATCTACCAGGGCAGGTTCACCAAGGGGGCGTGCTACTTCAACCAGCGGACCGGCCGCAAGGAGCGGTTCAGCCGCATCGTACGCATGCACGCCGACCAGCGCGAAGACGTCGACGAGGCCACCGCCGGCGACATCGTGGCCGTCTTGGGCCTCGACGGCGCCAGCGGCGACACCTACGCTTCGCAATACCCCTATGCCACGCTGCAAAGCATCTACGTGCCCGAACCGGTGATCCGCATGGCCGTGGCTCCGGTCTCCCGGGACGGCGCGGACGGGCTGGGCAAGGCCCTGCGGCGGTTCCGCCGCGAAGACCCCACCTTCCAGGTCACGCACGACCCGGAGACGGGCGAAACGCTGATCGCCGGCATGGGGGAATTGCACCTGGAGATCTACGTCGAGCGAATGCACCGCGAGTTCGGCGTCAAGGTGCAGGTCGGACCCCCCAAGGTCAACTACCGGGAGGCGCCGACCCGGCCGGCCGAATTCAACGTCCGCCACCGCAAACAGACCGGCGGTTCCGGCCAGTACGCCCACGTCATCGGCACCCTGGGCGTGCTGGGCGAGGAGGCCGAGGAGACGTTTCTCTTCGAGGACCACGTCACCGGCGGGCGGATTCCCAAGGAGTACATCCCGGCGGTCGAGAAGGGCTTTCGCGCGGGGATTCTCAAGGGACCCGTGGCCGGCTATCCGGTGGTCGGCCTGCACGTCACGCTGAACGACGGCTCGTATCACGAGGTCGACAGCTCGGAGATGGCGTTTCGCACGTGTGCGCTGACGGCGATGCGCGAGGCGTTTCCTCGAACCCGGCCGGTGCTGTTGGAGCCGATCATGAAGATCGAGATCGAGTGTCCCGGCCGGTTCCAGGGCACGGTGGTGGGCAACCTGACGGCCCGCCGCGGCATCGTGACGGCCACCGAATCGCTCGGCCCGATCGCGCGGATCGACGGCGAGGTTCCCCTGGCCGAGACGTTCGGCTATGCCACCGATCTGCGGAGCCTGACGCAAGGCCAAGGCACGTTCACCCTGGAGTTCGCCCGCTACAAGCGCCTGCCGCCGAGCCTGGCCGAAGAAATCATCGCCCAGCGCAAAGGAACGGCCCTGGCCGGCGTGGTCTGAGAAGGATTTCGCGCTGCGCTTCTCGCACATGAATGAGTAGGCCGGAACCAGCGCAGCGCAGTTCCGGCACGTGGCTTCATTCGGCCTTTCCACACCAGACTCCGTGCGACCTTTCCACACAAAATGCCGGAACTGCGCTGCGCTTGTTCCGGCCTACACTACTCCGTGCGACCTTTCCACACCAAGGCCCGCCTAGCCGCCCGGGCCCCGCCGTGATACGCTGGAGGGCATGCTCTCGCCTGCTGAAATCCTGGGACCCGACGGCCGCATCGCGCAGCGGCTGAACAACTACGAACGGCGGGCCGAACAACTGGCCATGGCCGAGGCCGTCGACGCCGCGATCCGCCGGCCGGGGCACTTGATCGTCGAGGCGGGAACCGGCGTGGGAAAGAGCTTCGCCTACCTCGTGCCGGCGATCCTGGCCGCCGCGGGATCGGACGAGTCCAAAACGCCTCAGCCGGGGGGAGGCGGCGAGTCGAACGGCTCGAAGAAACCGTCGCGCCGCGTGATCGTCTCCACCCACACGATCAGTCTGCAGGAACAGTTGATGCAGAAGGACATCCCTCTGCTCAACAGCGTGATCCCGCTGGAGTTCACCGCCGTGCTGGTCAAGGGCCGGGGGAACTACCTCAGCCGGCGGCGGTTGGAAAACGCTCTCGCCCGGGCCGCCGGGCTGTTCGCCGACGAGCAGGAGTTCGACCAGCTTCGCCGGCTCGAAACCTGGGCAAAACGAACCGACGACGGGTCGCTGGCCGATCTCGACTACCGCCCCCTGCCGGGCGTCTGGGCCGAAGTGGCCAGCGACCACGGCAACTGCATGGGTCGGAAATGTCCGCACTACGGCGAGTGTTTCTACTATCGGGCTCGCCGTCGGATCAGCAACGCCCAAATCCTGGTCGTCAACCACGCGCTGTTCTTCAGCGACCTGTCGCTGCGCCGCCAAGGGGCGAGCATCCTGCCCAATTACGACGTGGTGGTCTTCGACGAGGCCCATACGCTCGAAGCGGTCGCCGGCGACCATTTGGGCCTCGGCGTGAGCGACGGCCAGATCGGCTACGTGCTGAGCAGACTCTACAACGACCGGACCAATCGCGGCCTGCTGGTGCACCACCGCATGCGCGAAGCCCAGCGTCAGGTGAGCGAGTGTCGCGATCGGGCGTCGGCCTTATTCGAGAGCGTCGAGCAATGGCTTGCCGAACATCCCGGGGGAAACGGCCGCGTGCGGGAGCCGAAGATCGTGCCCAACCCGCTCAGCGAAGGGCTCGACAAACTCGCCGGGATGGTCCGCCGGGAAGGCGAGAAGCTCAAGAAGGCCGAAGAGCGGCAGGACTTCATCGCCAGCGCCAACCGGCTGGAAGCCTTGTCGGGCGAGACCGAGAACTGGCGCAGCCAGCAGATGCCCGAGACCGTCTACTGGATCGAGAGCACTCTCGCCCGGCGTCGGCGTCGGATCACGCTGACGGCGGCCCCGATCGACGTGGGGCCGATCCTCCGCGAACACCTCTTCGAAAAAGTGCCCACCGTGGTGATGACCAGCGCGACGCTGGCCACCGCGGGCGGACGGTTCGATTTCTTCCAGTCGCGCATCGGGCTGAGCAAAGCCCAGACGCTCTGTCTGGGCAGCCCGTTCGACTACCGCCGACAGGTCCAGTTGATCCTCTTGGCCGACATGCCCGATCCGGGCTCGCAGAAGATCCAGTACGAACAGCGCGTGACCGAGATGATCCGCCGGTACGTGGCTCGAACCGACGGCCGGGCGTTCGTGCTCTTTACCAGCTACGACCTGATGAAACGGACGGCCGCCGCGCTCGACCCGTGGCTGGCCGAAACCGGGCTGACGCTCCTTTCGCAGGCCGAAGGCACGCCGCGGAGCCGGATGCTCGAGCAGTTCAAGGAGAACCCGCGGAGCGTGCTCTTCGGGACCGACAGTTTCTGGCAGGGGGTGGACGTGCCGGGCGAGGCCTTGCAGAACGTGATCATCACGCGACTGCCGTTCAGCGTGCCCGACCGCCCGCTGTTGGAGGCCCGGCTCGAGGCCATCCGCACCGCCGGCGGCAATCCCTTCGCCCAATATCAACTGCCCGAGGCGATACTGAAGCTCAAGCAGGGCTTCGGCCGGTTGATCCGATCGAAGCGTGACACGGGCATGGTCGTGATTCTCGACCCCCGCGTCCGCAGCAAGCCCTATGGGCGGATGTTTTTGGCCTCGTTGCCGAATTGCCGGATCGTGATCGAGAGGGTGGAGTATCAGGGGCGAGAGGCGAGGGACGAGGGGTGAGGGACGAGGGAAAAACGCCCCCGCACTGCGTTGCGGGGGGATCAGTTGAAAAACGCCCCCGCACTGCGTTGCGGGGGGATGACGAATTCCCGTGTCAACATTTCGCCGTCGACGGCGCGAACCGACAAAAGAAGGACCGCCGGCAACGATTCGTCGCCGGCGGTCCCTCCTCTGCATCGTCGATGGATCAAAAGGCAGGCCGACGTCAGTACGTGACGATCACGTCGAAGCCGCCGGAGAACTGCTCGTCGTCCCGGCCCTCGTTGAACGGCAAGGTGCCGCCTACGACGCCGTCGAAATTGTCGTAGCGGATTTCCGGCCGGAAAACGACGTTGGCGCTGGGCTTCCAGTTCAGGCCCGCCGTCAAAGCGTAGTAGTTGCCGGCGTTGCCCGCGACCACCCGGGTGCCGTCGTCGTCGCGGAACCACTCGAATCGCAGACCGGCGCCCCAGCAGTCGTTGATATCGTAGAGCAGGTACTGGTTGATGCCGTACCACTCGTTGTCGGCTGCGCCCAGGCCCGAGTTGTCGCCCAGGTCCTGCTGGAAGATGTAGGTCAGGCGGTCGGTCACCTGGTGCTGCAGGACGATGCTGTTCATGAAAACGTCGCCGGCGCCGCGGCCGAAATCGCCGGCCGTCATTGCCCAGGTCAGCGAGGTCCGATTCGAAATCGCGAAGCTCAGACCGCCGAGGAACGTGGAGGCGTCGTTGAGGTTCTCGAAGCCGCTGTCCCAGCCCATCGTCCAGCCGCCGAAGGCCGTCGTGCGATCGTTGACCGCGTACTCGGCGAGCACTCCCGTATGGGTGAACGGCTCGCCGTAATACTGCGTGTAGGCGTGGCTGAAGAAGAAGTTGTTCGGGGCCGGCACCGATTCATAACCGATGATCGTGTAGAAGTGGCCGAACTTGACCTTCCAGTCGTTCAGGGCGAACTCGAAGTAGAGTTGGGGAATCGCCGAGCCGTAATCGCGGGAGCTGTTCCAGCCGGAATCCCAGCCGCCGTCGCCGAAGGCCTGGGTATCGGGCCCGTCCACGCCGAAGACGTAATCCACGCGAAATCCCCAATCGGTCCCGCAGCCGCCCGTATCGGCCGCCCGCTCGGCGTAGAGCCAGAGCTGGTGCATGTTGAAACCGGTCGAATCGTTGAATCCCAACGGGCCGTTGTCCGAGGCGCCCCAGGCGTTCGAGTAGATCCCGCCCGAGAGCCAGCCGCCGACCTCGATGCCTCGCGATTTCAGGAAGCACGGTTGCGGCAGCCCCCAGGGCTCGCAAGCGCTGCAACCCCCGCAGCCGGACGGTTTCCCCGCACGGCACCCCCTGCCGCCACAGCCCAGATCCAACGGGAAGTCTTCGGCCGCGATCACCGGTTGGTCGCTCGGCGACTCGCTGGCCCCATCGTCTTGAAAGCCATCGTCTTGAAAGTACGTGTAGTCGTATTGAAGCTGCACGAATTTCGGTTGCTGCAGGTCGTCCGTGGACGGTCCGGCAGCGTAGATTTCGCCGACCACCAGCGCCGCCAGCGCACCGCCGGCTAGACATAGAATCCTCATGACTTGATACTCCACTAGCGTTAGGGGGAAATTATATTGGGCAGCATGACTGCGCGTCCGATCGTCGGAAGCGCACCGCGCAACGCAAGTCGGCGACCTATGCGGCCGCCGCGACTGTCGTTGTTCCTGCTATCGGACCATCCGATCGTGCCCAATCACACGAAAAGGCGCAAATTGCGCGCGAAGGGAGAAACTGGGTGGTTGGGGCGAGAAGCTGTACGGCTTGCGAAAACTATGCGTGGGCAACACGCCCCGAGCAACGAAGTTTGACACGACAATTCGCGAAAACACCGTTCAGCCCGGATTATTCATAGGCTTGTAGCTACGTTCGCCAGAACGTGGAACGTGCCCAAGGGTTACGACCACGTTTTGGCGAACGTGGCTACGACAGTGTGTCACGCAATTCCCGGGGTTATGAATAATCCGGGTTTAGCGGGCGGGCTTGCCCGCCGTTTGGTTGCCGCCGACGGCCGCGTGGCGAAGAGGAAGAGACGGAAGGGGACTGGGGGCGACCTCGCTCAATCCACCGCCGGCTCGGTGCCTGTCCCCTTTTTCCACTGCAAGCCGAATCCAACCCGATGAATCGGGTGACTACGAACTCTCACCCCCCGGCCGGCAATTCGGCCAACTCGCAAACGACCCGATCGAGAGTCTTCCTCTGCGGCCTCCCTTCCGCCGCGTCGAAGAACTCCTCCAGCCAGGCCAAAGTCTCGGCCGCGGCGACCGGTTCCGCCGTACCGGCCGGGCCCTGGGGGTCGATCCGCGTCAAGGCGTCGGCGAAGCCCGTCTGGCTGTTCCTCGCCAGCAGCACGTCGGTCGCGTTGACGCGCCCGTCGCGGTTGAAGTCATACGGGCAATCGATCGGTGCCGGATCCAGAAACCCCCGCGGGTTGTTCCGCGCCAACAGCAGATCGGCCACGCTCACCCGCGCGTCCGAGGCCGAGTTGCCCGTCTCTCCCACGGCGTTGCCGAAGTAGAACACGTCGTCTTCGTCGTCGGCCAACCCCAGCCGCTCGGCCCGCACGGTGACCTCGAGCCACTGATTCACAATCTCCCCATCGTCCCAAACAATCGTCACGCGATCCGATCCACCCGCGCCGGCACCTTCCCGCACCGTGACCGTCGGCGTCGGAGCCAGGTCCCAATCGCCCGGCGCGTCGTCGTTGCCCAGGTGAAACAGGAAGTCGCCCACCTCCGGCGTGATCCCGTCGGGCAGATAGGCTAGATCGACAATGACGCCGTTGATGCCGCGGTGGTAGTTCGTGTAATTGTCGAAGCCGGCTTTATTGTTTGTCCGCAACGGCACCTTGTCGGAGGCGATGGCTCCGTCATCCTGTTGGCCAGTCCCGGCACCGTTTCCGTCAAAGGAAGAGTTGTTGTAGAAGACGTTGCGGCCGACAACCTGTGGCAGCACCTGTACGGACCACGCCACATTCGACCAATCGCTCTCCACGGTCTCAGCCGTTGTTGCCTGCCACTCCACGGTCCAGTCGTGCAACGTCGGGGTGACGCTCGTATCGGTCCTCCCCAGGTTTGCCCGCAGGCGGATTGTGGTATCCGTGATTCCGGAAAGGTCCGCACCGCTGGAAACGTTCTCGTATCCGGGGATCGGCGTGGAACCGGAGCCGGGCAGGACGTCTATCGTCAGGGTCGTGTCGGCTGGCGTCGTCGTGTTGAACGTCAACGTATTCCATTGTGCCCACGGCGCTGGAGCGATCGCCGTGGACGTTATAGTACCGGAGGACGCATGGTCCTCTGAATGGCGGAACTCGATCTCGTCCCACCACGCTTGCGAATCGCTCACAATACCCTTCAGGCAAACCCTTGTGACGTTATCGACGTTCGGGCCACGAAAAGGAATGTCGTGGTCCACCAGCGTGCCGTCGACGTAGTAGTCCACCGTCTTCCCAGTCCAGTCAAAATCGAACGACACGTCGTACCACACACCCGGATCGTAATGGTGACCATGCCATAAACTACCGTCATAAATGCCCATCGTTCCATCGCCATTCATGTAGAACAAGACAGCAGTCTCACTATTGGTGGGTCCGTTGCCGACGACAAAGTACCCATCGCGTGTGCCTGCGTCGGCCGATCGGACGGAGAAATCGATCCTCTCGGGGGTAAGACTCGGAAGAGACCGGTAGACGCCATCCCCCGAAGCCCCGATAATAGTGAAGCTGTAACTTCCGCCCGCGGCGGTTTCGTCCGTTACTTTTGCCGTGTAGTCACCTGGACCAACGGTCCAACCGCTGTAGTTCCCATCTTCGAAGTCGTCTGCGAAGACAACAACGTCTGTCAAGACAACATCACCGGGGCTGGTAGTCGTGCTGACGTCAACGAGAGTATTGCCTTCGAAATCCGCCCGGCTCGTCTGCGTCCAAGAGCCGGTGGTGGCGGGTGCCACGACTCTGCGGGTCCTTACACGGTAGTAATACGGCTGGCCGAGCGTCAACCCGGTGAACGTGTATTGGGTGTCGCTGATCCAACCACTGTTGCCCTCCGGCGATGTGAAGTCGGAATCGTTGTCGTATTCGGCGAAATACTCGTCGGCCCCGCCCGCGGCAGCCCACGAAATGGTGTTCTCCGTACCGGGCGTGGCCGTCGGCTCGGGATCGAGAACCGGCGCGGGCAACACGATGGCAATGCGGCTCCCTCTCACGAGCAGATCGTCCATGTTCCAGCCGGAGTAAGCAAACGCATCGGATTCCTTTATTTCATATCCCCAGCGAATATACACCGCAGCCTCGCCGTCGGCGCGGTTGCTGATGTCGTAAGGCGGCATGAGATGCCAGCAGTCGTCTGTCTCGGTACTCGAATTGTTGTAGACCGGCCACCACGTGCTTCCGTCGTTCGAGACCTCGACGGTGGCAGTTGCCCAGCTCGAACTATCCGTATTGAGCCAACGTTGAAACTCCAAGGTCACATTTTCGTAGCCGCTGCAGTCAATGGCGGGAGTGGTCAAATACCAAGGTCCGCCCACGGTCGAGCTGTAATCGCCGTTGAGATTCACGCCATACACATTGTTGCCGGTGTACCCACTAGTCGGATCTGGATTGCCGTAACTCCCACCCATCCCGCCGGGTTGCCCGAATGCCCACTGACCGCCTGCTGTTATCGCCCAGCCGGGATTGGTGTCAAAACTGTTGAAGTAGATCGCGTCGACGATCTCAAACGTTGCCGCATAGTCCTGGTCCATCGGGTTGCCCGCCCGATCGAGAATCTGCGGCCCAAGGACGATTTCATACGCCCCCGGCGTGATCTGCGGGTTGAACCGGATTTCGAGGGTATCGTCGTCGATCCAGTCGAATCCCGTAATCTCGGCCAAGAGATCTCCGGACGGGCCGGTGAAACCGACTACGTCGTCGATCTTGCTGAAGCTCGTTTCATCCATCCGTTCGTCGAAACTGAATTCGATCGCTGTTTGCCGGGGACCGACCCAACCGGACGGTGAATGGCTGATGATGGTCGGCGGCATCGTGTCGGCGGATATCGGGAACACAACGTCGTCGATCCAGGCGCAGTCGGAACCGTCGGACCACGAGTCATCTTTGTCGTAGGTCCAGGTGAACGTGTGGCGGCCGGCGGTGACCGTGTATGTCTCTTGTGCCCAATCCTGTTCGCCCGACCAACTGTCCTGAAGCTCTTCATCGATGTAGAAGTCCAGGTAATCATAATCACTCTCCGAAGAAACCCTGCGCCAGAATGAGATATCGCCCGCGTCTGTAGTCGTGATGGTAACTGATAGTGTCGTGTCCTCTGAGTCCGTGATGCTCCCGGACCGAGCACTGTAGACACCGCGACGCTGGTCCGTAGTGGTGACGGTCCAGTCCGCATCTCCCGAATGCGTCCAGGGAAACTTGCTGAAATCGCTGCTTTCGAAACCTTCGACGGAGGAGGTGGGGACATCTATCCAGCTAATCGTGTAATAACCCAGGCTCGCGTAGCCACTATACCCGTAGTCATCAATACCATCGCTTCCCTTGCCGACGCCATCGACCGAAACGTAATACGTGCCGGGAAGCAAGTCTTCGACGAAACCAGCACGGAGTTCCGATGTGGGATTACTCGTGGAGACAATACTTCCGGTCGCGTCATACAGGCGAGCCAGAATATCCAGGTTCGGGCCCCTGTAAAACGGCTCGATATGCAAGACGTTGGTTGGGCCTTCTCCCGCGGTGAAGACGAAGTAGTCGATGTCCGTATTGCGCTCGATGATTCCTTCTGCGGAAATCTCCGTACCGTCGCTGATCGTGAGGAAGGTGGCAGTGCTGCGCGTATTGCCGTGGTCGTCGTCACGGTAGCCAAAACCGTTATTGCTGGTGATGATGGCGAGGTCGTCCTCGAGGTTATTCGCGTCCGGGTATTCGCCCTTGCTCCACTGTATTAAATTCCGCACGTCGCTATTACCCATGATTGGTGCCCAACCAGTCTCGCCGCTACCATGGCCTGCATAATAGTCATCGTCGGAGGTGCCATCGTCGAGGAGCCCCAAGGTGTGCCCCGCCTCGTGCGATATCGTTTCCGCCACGCCTTTTTCTTCTCCCCAGTATTCGTTGGAGAACACGAACACCGGTGTGTCAGAACTCCAGTTGAACGAGTCTTCATAGGATACACCGACCACACCACGATCGTCGGTGTACCAGTCGTCGGACCATCCTCCGATGGCCATCCGAACGCCCCAATGATCGTCTAAGATGCCACTCTTCCTCAGCGCATCCACGCCGGGATCTTCAGTAGTCACGTCCACGTGAAACGGCCGGAAATCCTCGGCTACACGCTCCCAGATATGTTGGATTCGTTCCTTTTCGGCGTCCGTAAAACTCCCGCCGCCTTCGAAACTGTAGGGCGGCGTATAGACGTTGCCATAGTCAAAATTCCATGTCGTTCCAGACGTTATGTGTCCGTCGAAATCGAGATAGATGACCTTTGATGCCGTGGGATCGCTGTGAAGCAGAAACGTCTCATCCAACGGGTAAGGCGGCGTGTCGGCGGGCGATGGGCCCCCACCAGCGTCGGCCGGGAAGAATGAACGGTCCGGCGCGGGATCGACACAAATCACATTACCCAAGCTATCCACCACGTAACGATCAGCATGTTGCCCGCCGAACTCACCCTCGTGAGCCGAGCCCGACTCGGACCCCAAGAACAACGGCGGCGACATATCGAACAACTCGATTACCTGCTGATGCATCGCCCCATCCAGCAGTCGCCGATCCTCCAGCCACTCGATAGCCAGCCGTCGCGCACGGGCTGAAAAACCGTCTGCGTGCTGAGCTTGGCTTGATTTCCATGACGGTCGACGACGGTTCCGAAGAGTCTTCACGGCGACCTCCTGAGAGTTTGCTCAAGTTTCTGCACGCTGACATGGGAACGAACGGCTACCCTCAGAGCGTGTCAGAGTAGCAGAATCCCCTCCAAAGTCAAGTTTTCCAGAAACGCAAGTCGTGGCAATCCAGGCAGGCCGTATACCCCAACAGAGTGTCCACACGCTGAGGATCGGGTCGCCGGGAAATCAGCGACGGACTTCTTTGGGTGGCCCAAATCCGCGCTTGAAAACGGGGGGCGGATTGGTTATGTGAATGATTGCGATCCACGAAGGGCACGAAGGACACGAAGAGAGGGCGCAGGATGCGTGCGGAGGAACGCCGTGAAAGGGCGCGTGAATCGTGAAAGGGCGCGTGAGTGCGGTCGCTACGAACTGGGTTAGTCGGCCGCCGGGACCGGGCCGGCCAGCAGGGCGTATTCGTCCAATGCGGCCGTGTCGCCGGCGAGGATCTGATCGCAGTTCATGCGGATGATCGGAAGTTGGCTGCGGATGAAACGCCGGGCGATGCGCTTCTTCCGCTCGTTGACGGCGCCTTGGCCCAGGAAGAGATGGCCGATGATCACCGCCAGCGCCGAGTCGACCAGCCGGCGGCCGGCCAGGTCGAGATACGAGGTGCCCTGCTTCTTCGTGAAGGCGATCGCCTCGAGGATCTGCCGCTTGGCCTTGATGAGGTCTTCCTTCAGTTCCGCTAGCAGCGGGTCGTCGTATTGCTTCTGGTCGTAGTCCTCCGTCCACGACTCGAACGTGCCCGAGGAAACGCCGCGGACCGCGGCCACGACCTGCAGTTGGCTGGTGCCTTCGTAGATGGTGGTGATCCGGGCGTCGCGGAGATAGCGTTCGGCCGGGTAGTCCTTCATGTAGCCGGAGCCGCCGAGGACCTGGATCGTGGTGTCGGCCACCTTGCAGCACATCTCGGAGCAGTAGTACTTGGCCATCGGCGTGAGCATGGCGTTGAGGCGTTTGAACGAGCGGGAGAGCTTCTTGCGGGATTTCTGCTCTTCGGCGTCGATGTGGCCCCATTCCATCACGCGGAGGTTGTTGTTCTCGTGATCGCAGACGCGGCTGGTTTCGTAGCAGAACGCCCGGGCGGCCTCGAGGTGGATCTTCATGTCGGTGACCATTTCGGCCACGGCGGGCAGGCGTTCGATCGGTCCGCCGAACTGCTCGCGGCTGTGGGCGTAGGTGCGTGCCAGCCGATAGGCCGCCTCGCCCAGGCCCAGCGATTGGGCGGCGATGCTCACCCGGGCGCCGTTCATCAGCGCCAGCACGTAGGTGATCAGTCCGCGCTGGCGTTCGCCGATCAGCCGGGCGGGGGCGTTGTCGTAGACGAGTTCGCAGGTGGGCGAGCCGTGGATGCCCAGCTTATTCTCCAGGTGGCGGACCTTGATCTGCGGGCAGCGTTCGGAGAGGAAGAGGCTCAGCCCGCGGCCGTCGGAGATTTCCGGCTCGCTGCGGGCCAGGGTCAGCAGGATTTCGCCGCAGCCGTTGGTGATGAAGCGTTTGACGCCGTTGAGATACCAGTGGCCGTCGCCGTCCTGGTGTGCCCGCACGCGGACGGCCTGCAGGTCGCTTCCGGCGTCGGGTTCGGTCAGGACCATGGCGCCGGTGACCTGCCCCTCGGCGAAGCGGGGGAGGATCTCTTGTTTGATCTCCTCGTTGGCGAAGGCGTTGATCGTTTCGGCGATTCCTTGCAGTCCGAAGATGTTCATCAGCGAGGCGTCGGCCCGGCTGACGATCTCGGTGGCGATGGTGTAGACCAGGTTGGGGCAATTCAGTCCGCCGAACCGGTACGGCAGGGTGAAGCCCATCATGTCGGCCTGGGTCAGCCGCTTGAGGTTCTGCTGCACCAGCGGATGGAGCGTGACGGTGCCGTCGTCGTTGAGCGTGTTGCCCTCGCGATCGATCGTTTCGGCGTTCGGGGCGACCATCTCGCCGGCGATCCGGCCGATGTTTTCGAGGATCCGGCGATAGTTGTCCACCGCGTCGGCTTCGTCGTGCGGGGCGTAGTCGCAGCGGCCGTTTCCGGCGTGTACGAACCCGTCCTCCTGGATCCGGGCCAGTTCGCCCAGATCGATGTGGTCGAAGAGGAAGAGGATGTCTTCGTTGTCGAGGAAGAAGTTTGCCACGGGGAAACTCCGGGAAAAGCTGCGGTTAGTTCGGGGCTTTTGCTGTTTCGGGTTGGTGCGAAGCCGCGAGCGGCTACTTCTCCCTGATGGCCTTGATCATCATGGGGATGACCTCTTTGAAGTCGCCGACGATGCCGTAGTGGGCGACGGAGAAGATGGGGGCGTCGGGGTCGGTGTTGATGGCGATGATTTTGGCCGACTCTTCCATGCCGGCCCGATGCTGGATCGCGCCGCTGATGCCCACGGCGATGTACAGTGCCGGGCGCACAGTGGTGCCGGTTTGCCCGACCTGGTACTCCTTGCCGATCAACCCGCCGTCGACGGCCGCCCGACTGGCGCCCACCGCTCCGCCGATCGCTCCGGCCAGTTCGCGAATCAGGTCGAAATTCTCTTTGCTGCCCACGCCGCCGCCGCCGGCGACGATCACTCGCGCGCCCTTGAGATTGACCGTGCGGGGTTCGACGTGCCGCTTGATCAATTGCAGGGCGAGGGTCGCCGGGTCGATCTCCACCTGCTCGTGGACGACTTCGCCCGTGCGTTTCGCGTCGGCGTCTTTCAACGGCATCACGCCCTCGCGAACGGTGGCCATCTGCGGCCACTGGTCGAAGTTGACGATCGTGGCGATGATGTTCCCGCCGAAAGCCGGGCGGATCTGCAGGAGCAGGTTCTTGTGGTCGGTCTTGGTCTTCGGGTCGGTGACGT
>DATLAN010000185.1:0-22123 GCA_035527455.1 Thermoguttaceae bacterium | reverse complement strand
TCTTCGCCGCGCCGTTGCCGTTCGATCAGGTCGATGCCGTTGCGAAGGATCCGGCGCATGTCAAACCCCACGCGCTTGGCCGGAACGGCGCTCGCGGTGGGATAGGGGAAATTGCAGTGCGCGACGACGTCGATGTCGTCGGGCACGCGCACTCCGGCGTTCAGCAAGCCCTGTGTAGCCGCCGGTACAAGGTTGTCATTCGTGATGAAGAGGGCATCAGGCCGCTCCGAACCAGGCCGGCAGAGGAATTCGGTCCAGTTCGCAGCCCATTCGGGCGATCCGATGTCGATGCCTTGTATCCAGTACCCATGGGTGGTCAGGCCGCAGCTAGAGGCAAGGCGGATCAGCGGGTCCGTCGGCAGTTCGCCGCGGTTGTGAAAGGTGGGGACAAGGATGGCGACGCGACGCCGGCCTCGGCTCACCAGATACCGGAACGCCTTCTCACGCAAACCATCATTATCGAGATCCAGGATCGTGAAACCCTCCATGGGAATGTGCGAGCAAACCACCTTTGGCATCCTGCGATCGGCGAGTATCGGCGTCCCGCTGAGTGCATCGGGGAAGGCAGGGGATATCAGCCCGGCGAGGAGGTCAGCCTCCACGTCGGACTGCAGTTTCTGCACGGCCGGGGCGCCCTCATTGAGGTAGTAGAAGGAAATGCGCAGGCCTCGCCGGCCGCCGTCGCCGTCTGGCGCCGCGAACCGCTCCGCCTCACGCTTCCAGGCGACGAGGAAGTGCGACCACCAGCCGTCGGGCTCAGGGCTCGACAGAAAAACGATGCCGAAGTGGGTGAGGTTGGGAGGGGTGCCGGAGACGAAGCTGCCCGAGCCGCGCTGGCAAGTGATGAAGCCTCGCTGTCGAAGGTATCCCAGAGCGCCGAGGGCAGTCTTGGTACTCGATTTGTGGGCGGTGGCGAGCTCGTTGACCGATGGCACGCGGCTTCCCGGTGCCAACTCGCCTGAGACGATGCGCTCCCTGACGGCCTCCACGATCTCCCGTTGCCGGGACGAGTGATACTCCACAGTGCGAACCAATTGTGCCATTCCGGAATTCCTCTTGACACAAGCAGTGACGACGGTATAATTAGGAGCGTGGTTAAGTAGACGTCTAACCCTAACTTGATTATAGCACGATTTGTGCCGCATGTCAAGCAGAAATCGGGTGAAATCTGTCACGAGAGCAGCAGTGCGAGCGTAAGTCATTGTACAGCAAGAGTTTACTGCCACCACAAGGTGTGGCGGCGGGTGCGCATTTTTGCAGACTTGGCGAGGGAACATGGGGGCTACCTTATGTGTGACGGACTGTCTGTTGGCCGCATTGCCGGCATGGCTGTGCTGATAGCGAAGTGCATGATGCCGCTGGCACAGGCGGAAAACATGATCGGCCAGATGAGTCAGAACGAGGGCATCCTCGTCCTCCCGGTTCCGGGAAAAGTCGTCATCGACGGCAACCTCAAGGACTGGGACTGGTCCGGGCGCGTGTGGATGTTCGCCGACGCGGCCGTGCGCGAGCGCTACTCGGCCGAGGTCGCGGCGATGTGGGACGCGGAGAATCTCTACCTCGCGGCGAAGTGGAAGGATCCGACGCCGATGTTCAGTTTGGTCGATCCGGCCATCAACGCCAACGACGGATGGAAGTCGGATTCGTGGCAGATGCGCGTGGAGGCGGGCGATCGCACCCTCTGGGTGACCACCTGGTACTACACGGTCAGAAAGCAATCGGCGCTCGATCTCGCCTACTGGAACAATCCCAACGATTCGAGGGGAGGAGTCGGCGGGCAGACCCTGATCGCGAATCCCGGGTCCACCTCCCTCGGAAAGGGTGCGGAAATGGCCTACAAGGCCGACCCAGACGGCAAGGGATTCGTGCAGGAAATCCGCCTGCCGTGGAACCTCCTGTTCAAAGCCGTGCCCGAGATCAAGCCCGGCCTTGCCATCCGCCTGGGCTGCGAATTCCTCTGGGGCGACGTCACGGGCGGCAAAGCGCCGCCTACGCACCGCATCGCGGACAACATGGCCAAGGGGCGGACGGACCGCATGTTCTACTGGACCACCAAGGACGCCTGGGGCGAGGCCAGGCTGGTCGAGAAGGGAAACGTCCCGGTTCGCCAGTATGGGATCGCCGCGGCGCAGAGCGCCCGCATCGAGGGCACGGTTCCGGTGCGCGTCACCGTGCCCGTAACCGCCAAGCGATTCACCATCGCCATCGACGACGACCAAGGCCACCGCGTGCGCAATCTGGCGGGCGACCTGGATCCGCGCGATTACGCGACGAAGGAGGAGGGCGCGACCCGGAGCGTGGAGGTCAAGTGGGATTGCCTGGATGACGCCGGCGCCCAGGTCAAGCCGGGGGCCTACAAAGTTCGCGGCCTGGCGCATGACGGGCTCGATGCGCTCTACGAGATGTGTTTCTACAATCCCGGGACACCGCCATGGGCGACCGGGGACGGCCGCGGCGGCTGGGGTGCGGACCATACCGCGCCAATTGCCGTGGCCGCCGCCGGTGACGGGATGGCCGTTTCCTTCCCGAGCGCGGAGGGCGGCAGCGGCACGATCGGCCTCGGCGCCGATGGTCGCAAGAGCTGGGGCGAGAAGCGGGGCGCCGTACACTTGGCAGGGAACGACCGCTACGTCTATACCGTGCTCGCGGACTCGCGCTTGTGCCGATATGCGCGAACCGATGGCGCTTATCGTCCCTTTGTACGCGATGGCCAGACGTTGCCGTTCGAGTTGCCGGTGAGCGATTTCGTGGGAAGCAAAGTCGAGGCCACGGCGCTCGCGGCCAATGCCACCCGCGTTGCGGTGGCCTGCAAGGCGCCCCAGCAGGCTCCGGACGGGCGGCTGGCGATCCTTGACGCGGAGACGGCCGCGGTTCTGAAAGTCCATGTAACACCGGCGATCACAGGTCTCGCATTCTCGCGGAAGGGAGACTTGTATGGCATCTCCGAAGGCCGGATTTGCAGAATCAACCCGGAAACAGGAGCCAGCACGCCCGTGCCAACACCGGGTTTGGAGAAGCCGGCGGCGCTGGCGGTGGATCTCGACGGCAATCTGGTGGCGATTGACGCAGGCAAGGACAACCAGGTCAAGGCGTACTCTCCTGATGGCAAGCTCATGTACACCTGCGGCCGCAAAGGCGGTCGCCCCATGCGCGGGGCCTTCGACGCACAGGCCATGACCCACATGAGTTCCGTGGCCGTGGACGGCACGGGGCAGGTGTGGGTGGTCGAGAGTTGGGATTACCCGCGCCGGGTGTCGGTGTGGGGTAGAGACGGTAAACTGGTGCGAGACTACATCGGCAACACCAACTATATGGGAACAGGATGCTATCTGCACGAGCAGGATCCGACGCTGGCGTATTGCGGGCCGATCGAGATGAAGCTGGATAAGAAGACGCGAACCTGGAACGTCTCGCAAATCCTGTGGCTGCCGGACACCGCCTCGGGCGAATCGTTCGAAATCTCCACCGGCTCGCACGCCCAGCCGCAACGGTTTACGTCGTCGGCCGGCGGGAAGTCGGGCGAGTACCTTTTCACGCATCCCTACAACGATGGTCCCGCAGTGGTCTTCATGGAGCGGCGCGGGACGTGGCTGCCGGTGGCCGCCATCGGCCCGGTGGCGGGTCTGCCGGCGGGCGTATTTACGGCAGCAGAAGCCAAGCAGTCGGTGTTCTGGAACGACGCCAACGGCGACGGCAAGGTGCAGCGAAGCGAATGCGAACTGACGGATAAACGCCTGCCAACCAACAGCGGATGGGGCGGACGGATCGACGCCAACACGCTGACGATCTACGCCAACGGCATCGTCGCATATAAACCGGTGGGTTTCGACGCCGACGGCGCGCCGCGGTACGGGCTGGAGGGCATGCGCGAGGTGGGGGTCAGCGATTATGGCGACCTGGTTCCGGTACCGGGGGAAGATCAGCTGCTCTGCCTCAGTTTCAAAGGGTACGCCGGTCCCACGAAGTTGCTCGGCATCGATCTCAAGAACGGCCGGATCGAATGGTCCTACCCGAACCCGTTTCCCGGCGTGCATGGTTCGCATCGGGCCACCATGCCCAAGCCCGGCATGTTGATCGGACCGCTGAAGATCTGCGGCGTGGCGAACGTCAACACGACGGTCGGCAACGTCTTCATGTTGCGCGGCAATCTCGGCCAGGACTTTCTGATGACTACGGACGGCCTGTGTATCAGCGCGTTGTTCGAGGATGTCCGCCTGCCTGGCGGTATGCTGCCGCCCACCGAAGAGGCCCTGATCGGCAAGTCGGTGAAGTGGTACACCAACAAGGACGAGCCGTTCAACGGCTGGTTCGGCAAGCAGGCGGACGGCAGGATTCGCACCGTTACCGGCATGCCGCGTGAAGGCGCCATGGTCCTTGAAGTCACCGGTTTAGAGACGATCCGCCGCTTTGACGGCGGCACGATCGCCCTCGATGCCGCGGTGATCGCCGGGGCGGCGGCCGACAACGCGAGGCGGGCGGAAGCGGCCAAGAGCGAAAAGGTCACCCGATATGTCGTCAAGAAAGCGCTTCGCGCCCCGACGCTCGACGGCAATCCGGAGGCGTGGAAGGACGCGGCAAGCCTGACCATCTCCCGCGAAGGCCTCCCCGACAGCGCCGTGGCGCAGTTGGCATACGACGACAACAACCTTTACGCCCGATTCGCGGTCAAGGACGCCTCGCCGTGGCGCAACGAGGGAAAGGATTTCGGCCGGCTTTTCAAGACCGGCGACGCGGTGGACATCCAGCTCGGGATGAATCCCACAGCCGCGGCGCGTGCGCAGCCGGTGGAAGGCGACGTACGAATCGTCATCGGCCAGGTTGACGGCAAGCCGGTCGCGGTGCTGATGGCCCCGGTGGCGAAGGGCGCACCGGCCAATGCGGGCAAGACGTACACGTCCCCGGTGGGTTCGAAGACCTTTGCCAGGGTCGAGGTGATGAAGAACGCCAGGATCTTCGCAACGCCGGAGGATGCAGGCTATGTCGTCGAAGCGGCCATTCCGTGGCAGGCGTTCGGAGGCAAGCCGGCCACAGGCGCGACGTTGCGCGGCGACGCGGGATTCCTCTCCTCGGACAACCAGGGGCTGCGCACCACAGCACGGACCTACTGGATGAACAAAGACACGAATCTGGTCAGCGACGAACCGCTGGAGGCGTGGCTGTATCCGTCCAACTGGGGCGAGTTGGTGTTCGAATGAATGAAGATGCCGTCACACAGGAGGTATCAAAGAAGTAGTGCTTCGAGCCTTATCCGGCTGCATGCTTGGTTCGCTGTGAATCGGCGGTCGGATGAGAGGTCCGTGCAACAGGCTCAGGGGTCCGGAAATGACAGCAAAGCGAAACCATGAAAGGTTGTGTAACATGCAATCGCGACTGACAATACTGCGGGCGTTTATGATAACTGCAGGTATTTCTCTTGGCATCGAAGCAAGCGGAGCGGACAAGACGACACCGGTGGCTAGCGCCATTCCGAGTGAGGGGCAAAGGGGTCAGGAACCTTTTCCCTTGACAGGCGCGCAGATAAAGGGGTCAGGAACCTTTTTCTGCATTCCTTCGCGGCCGCCCTCTTCGCCGCAGGGTGCAGACGAGGCCGAACCTCTTGACGTTACTCCCCCTCTTGAAGAGGGGGAAAACGAGGGCACCTTCTCCCCACCGGGGAGAAGGCATCTGATGACACGGAGAAATCTACTTATGACACATATCGCACTTCTCACCGCTCTGCTGCTCGCCACGGCGAGTGTCGTATCTGCCGGGGATGTCGCGTCTGAACGCAAAGCGGTAACCGTGGTGACGCTGACGAACATCAAGTGCCCGAAGTGTGGCGACGTGTGCGCCGAGAAAGCGTCGCTTGCGACGCCGCAGATCACGGCCGTCGACGGTGTTCGCGAAGGCAAGTGGTGCGGAGCCATGTGGTGCCCGGTTCCGGGAACCAGCGTAAAACTGATCGGCAACACCGGTCCGGCCTATGGAATCGCGGACGTCTACATCGACGGCATTTTCCGCAAGAGCGTCGACTGGTACAGCGAGAAGGAAGCCCGGGACGTCGAGCTCTTCTCCGCGAACGGACTCGCCGACGGCAGACATCTGCTGGGCGTTCTCGCTCGCGCGACCAAACGACCCGAGTCGACCGGAACGGCCATCCATTGGTCGCGCGTCGAGTACATGCCGGGGCAGCATCCCGATCGCTTCACGTCGGCGCAGCGCACGCGGTTCGATCCGAACGCTCCGCTGTGGCTGGACGACCGAGGCGAGTCGGTCCAATGCCACATGGGCAACATCCTCTTTCACGACGGGAAGTACTACATGGCGGGCGGCGTCTGGCCGACCACCGGACGACACCTGGAGGGGTTGCAGGCGGACTGGTGCCGAAACGCCGGGATAGCCGTGTACTCCTCGCCGGATCTGATGAACTGGAAATACCGCAGCACCTCCTGCACTCCCGTCAACGAGCCCGGACATCCGTTGAGCATCGACATAAACGGCGCCGGACGCCCGAAACTGCTGCGTGCTCGAGGGACCGGCAAGTTTGTCCTCTTTTTCCATTTGGTCTGCCCCTGGTTCATCGTGCCCGGAGAAACGTTACGCCCCAACTTTCAGGGCGTCGCGGTCGCCGACCAACCGGAGGGGCCTTATAAATGGCACGGCCTTCTGGAGTACGACGGCAAACCGGTGCAGGGCAGCGACAACGCGGTCTTCACCGACGACGACGGCTCGCAGTACCTGATCGCGGGCAAACGTCCTGGTCAAGACCCTCGACATCCGACGAGCGCGTGGAACGTGGCCGACTGCCTGTACAAGCTCAGCCCTGATTGTCTCCACGTGGAGAAGGCCGAGGTGTTGGGCACGGGAGGTGAAGCCGCGGCCATCTTCAAGCACGACGGCGTCTATTACCTCCTGCATTCGGAACTGAGCGGGCTGATTCCGAACGAGAACTTCTATCACACGGCGAAGAATATCTGGGGCCCGTGGGAGCCCAAGGGGAAGATCGCGCAAGGGCCGCACAGCGAGCAGACCTTTCAGACGCAGACGACGGCCGTCGTTCCCGTAGCGGGCAAGCCGGGCGCCTTCATCTGGATCGGCGACAGCCTCCGCAACGCCAATACGATGCCGCACACGCGCACCGTCTGGCTGCCGGTGACGCTCAAGGGCAACGGCGAGATGGAAGTCCGGTGGCGGGACAACTGGGACCTGTCGGTATTTGACGGGGCGTCGGGAATGAAGAAGGAGTAACCCCCCCGCCCCCCGGCAGAGCCGCCCGCCGGCCCCAGGGGTAGCCGCAAAATCGAATCTATCAGTTGAAGATGCCGTCATACAGGAGAAAATCATGCGTAAGGTCTGTTTGCTGTCGTTGGTTCTGTGCGGGCTGTGTGCCGGCTTGGCCGGCGCCGCCCAGAATCCCGTGATCGGCGTGCCCATCGCTTACCAATTGCCGGCGGATGGCCCGCTGCCCAAGACCTACCGGGTGACGCTAGCGGTCACCGATCCGAAGAATCCGGATTGGATCGTCAGTACGTTCCTGGCCGGCGCTGCCCGCACCGTGACCGCCGAGAATCAGGGACGCTTCACCGACTACTGGGACGGCTTGGACGATAACGGCATGCCTCTCCCGCCCGCCGACTACGGCGTGAAAGGGATCTACCTGGCCGCCAGCAAGTGGGAGATCGACGGTCAGTACCACTCGATCATTCCGAAATATCGCATCGGCGCCGGGGAATCCTGGAATCCGACGCCCGATCATGATCGCACCACTCCCGCAATCTTCAACCATTGCATGATCGGCATGGAAGACATCCAGGTCGGCCCCAATGGCGTGGCCGGTTTTCTCTTAGGCTATCTCGAGAACGGCGACAACCCGTTTCTCGTGGATCTCAAGAAGCCGATCGGCCGCGATCAGGTGATCGCCTCCTACTCGTCCGCGGGATTCAACGGCGGCAGCACGGTGGCTTGCGACGGCGAGGTCATGTGGTGCGGAGTGCAAGTAGATAGAATGACGCACGCCATGCTGTACCGGGCGGACCATGCGCCGTTCGGCGAAACGCTGAATGATGTCAGCTTCACCTACAAGAAGCTGCTGGTGGCCCCGGTGAGCATGGCGGCCTGGCGCGATGGCGCCGGCGGCAGGCGTTTCCTGTACGTGGCGCTGCCGGCGCCGCAGAACCAACTCCTCGTGATCGACGGCGAGAAAGGCGCGACCCTCGCGACCGTGGGCCTCAAGTCCTCGCCGCTGGCCGTTCTGCTCGACCGCACGGCGCCCGGGAAACGGCTGCTGATCATGCAGCCGGGCGCAGCAGGTGGCCCGCCCGTGGTCACAGCGATCAAACTTGAGAACGGACGGCCCACCGGCGACTGGACCACGCTGTTCTCGCTTTCCGGCATTGCCGCTCCCGCCGATTGCGAGATGGACTCGCAGGGTCGCTTCTACGTCAGCGATGCGGTCAACGGCCAAGTGTACCAGCTCGGCGCGCAGGGGAAGATCCTGCGCAAGTTCGGCAAGGACGCCAAACAGACACCGGGTGCCTACGATCCGCACATCTTCATGACGCCGCGGAGCCTCGCCGTTTGGACGGACCCCGAGGGCGCCGATCGTCTGCTGGTCGTGGAGCGCACCGGCCCCGGCCGGGTCAGCGAATGGAACCTGGACGGCAAGCTGCTGCGCGAGTGGTTCCTGGGGCAGAACGGCAACAACGGCTACTGCGCGGACCCCGCGCGTCCAGAGCACCTGTACCTTGTGTGTGCCGGCGGCGGGTTGGTGCGCTTTCTGGTTGATTACAAAAAGGGGACGTGGAAGGTGGACGCGGTTTGGCCCGACATCTGTCGCGGCGACAAGAAGTTTCCCTCCGGCGTGCAATGGCCGTCCATCATTAAGGCGAACGGGCAGAAATTCCTCTGCTTCGCCGGCGGCAGCTGGAATGGCCCGCACCTCCTCTACCGGCAGCAGGGCAACGACTGGATTCCTGCGGCGGGGGTCGTCGAGGTCGCGGACGGCGGCAAGGTTCAGTCATTCTGGTGGCACGACGCGAACGGCGACGGCAAGGTGCAGCGCGAGGAATACCAGGGCAATCCGGCCAATCTTCCGACACGCAATTATTGGGCCGATGCGTTCATGTCCGATCTGTCACTGGTCATCGCCAATCGGGACAGAGGCAATGAGGTGTGGCGTCTGGCGCCACGCGGTTTCGATGCGCATGGCAACCCGATATTCGACGGCAGCACGTGGAAGAAGCTCCTGAGCGACACCGTGCTCGCCGCGCGCAAGGCCGGCACGGCGGACCCCCTGCATGGCGGCAATGAACTGGCGGATATGCTCGGCGGGTGGACGAGCGTGGCCGGCACCATGGAAGATGGTTTCTATGTGTCCGACAACGCGGGACCAGGCAATCCCGGCGGCATGGACAATGCCGGGGCTCGCTGGGCGCAATTCAAGCTGAGCCGCTACGTGCCGGACGGCAACGGCGGCTTCGCGATGAAATGGCGTGTCGGGCGCAAGGCGTTCCGCGTGGCGAATCCGGGCGAAGTTTATGGCACGCAGATGATCGCCGATCCGGTCTATGGCATCGTGGGCACCTTCGACAGCAACGGGCTGTATCATTTGTACACCACGGACGGCCTGTACGTGGACACGGTGATGTCGGACTCCTTCCGCTACGGTCGAGGAACGGGGGGCATGTACTGCGTCACCGGGGAATCGTGGTTTGGCCAGCATTTCCTCAACGCGACCGACAAGCAGGTCTATCTGGCTCTCGGGCGCAACGCCGCCACTGTCTACCGTCTCGATGGCTGGACGCCCGGCGCGGTCAGGCCGGTGAAATTGGCGGCAGCCACGGTGGTTATGTCCGCCGGGCAGGTCGGCCCGCCCAATCCGTTCGCGCTGGCGCTGCGCGGCGGCGCGGGCAAGGCCGCGCTGGCAAACTTCATGCCGGCGCCAGGCGGCGGGCCAAGCCTGGACGGAACGATGAACGGCTGGGAGATCGCCGAGCCGGTCCTCTTCGGACTCGACGACCAGCGCAAGGTCGAAGTCCACTGCATGTACGACACCGCGCAGATTTTCCTGCGCTGGCACGTGCGCACTGGAAACCCCTTCACACCGGTGGCCATGGGCGATCCGACCACGATCTACGCCCACGACCGGGGCGCGGATTTCGTGAGCTTCTACCTGCAGGGCGATCCCCAGGCCGCCCCGGGAAGAGAAGAAGGCCGGCCGGGTGACGTCCGCATCGTGTTCGCCCTTGTCAAGGACAAGGAAACCGTGCGGCCCATCGCGGTTGGCATGTATCCGCAGTGGAGCCTCGGCGGGGCGCCGGCGCCGGCGAAGTTCACGTCTCCGGTCAGTTCCGTCTCGTTCGCACATGTCGGATTGATCCGGGATGCGAAACTTGGCTACGCCATCGATCCGGACGGAAAAGGTTTCGTCATCGCCGCGGCGATTCCGAAGACCGCCATTCCGACGGCGAAACTGAGCGGTCTGCGGACGCAGGCCGACTTTGCCGCGACCCTGGGCGGCAACGCGAACTTCTGGTGGGCGAACGTGGGCAGGCTGCAGAACGCCACGATGACCATGGACATGCCCGCCGAAGCGCGCCTCTATCCCGGCGCCTGGTCGCAGGCGCAGTTCGTCGGCATGGACCGGTTGCCGGTCCGCAACTGGGTGGTTTGTGGACCGTGGGGCGGCGCGAACCTGAAGAACCGGCCGAACGATCCCCATCCGCAGACGCAGGGCCATAACTTCACGCGTTTGCTCTTCGCGGCGGCCACGTATCCCCCCGATGACCGCAAGGTCGATATGAAAGCCGTGTACAAAAGTCCCCTGACGCAGGACGTGAAGGGGATCCAGCGCGAGGTGCGTTGGACGCCCAGGAATGCCGCCGGCGATACCGTCTTCGTGTGCATCGGCCCCGAGTTCTGGTTTGCCGCTACGTGGATCTATGTGCCGCAGGATTGCCGGTTGGAATGCGAGATCCTGTTCGATGCCTACGGATCGGCCGAATATTGGGTCAACGACACGAAGTTGGCGGGAAAGACGACCTATCCGGGTTTTTATGCGCCGGAACGGAAGCAGACGATCGACTTCCACAAGGGATGGAACCAGGTGTTCATGCGCGGTTGTGCGCAGAATGGGGCCGAGCTTAAGAATGGATTCATCCTGCACGGCCCCGAGGATCTGCTCTGGCCCGTCAAGGTTTCGCCGACGCCGCCGGCCTGGTCGCAGGCCGTCGGCATGGACAAGCTGCCGATCCGCGACTGGGTGGTGTGTGGACCGTGGGGAGGCGAAAACCTGAAGAACCGGCCGAACGATCCCCATCCGCAGACGCACGGCCATAACTTCACGCGTGAGCTCTTCGCGGCGGCCACCTATCCCCCCGATGACCGCAAGGTCGATATGAAGGCCTTGTACAAGGGCCCCTTGACGCAGGACGTGAAGGGGGTGCAGCGCGAACTTCGATGGGAGCCCAAGAGCACCGTCGGCGACAGCATCGTCGTCTGCGAGGGGCCCGCGTTCGCCTACGCAGCCACCTGGATCCAGATGCCGCAGGACTGCGCGCTGGAATGCGATATCTTCTTCGACACGTACGGGCTTGGACAATACTGGGTCAACGAGACGAAGCTGGCGGAGAAACCCACGTATCCGGGCTTCGTCGAGCCGGTACGGAAGCAGACCATCCAGTTCCGCAAGGGGTGGAACCAGGTCTTCATGCGCGGCTGCGCCCAGAACGACTTCAAGCTCTATGCCGGGCTCACATTGCACGGACCGGAGGATCTGCTCCGGTCCGTCAAGGTTTCGCCGACGCCGCCGGATGAGTAGCGGCGTGGAAAACGCCAAGAGCGTCTGCGTGCGCGGGGCACGGAGAATGACCCGATGCGGGGGAATGCAAGTCCCGAACGATAAAGCGGATCGCGCCAGACGCCGATGGGCGCGTGGCTTGGCTGCGACCAGAAGGAGCTGTGGGTATGAATGAATCGAAACCGAGAAACGAGGAACGAATCCTGACGTTGTCGTCCGGCATCTCCATCCACCTCGTCTGCGAGGGCGAGCGCGTGCTCGGCATCGGCCGGGTACGCAGCGGCGCCCTGGAGTTGCGCGCCCAAGACGTGCTGTTGGCGCCGGTGATCCAGTCGGAGGCGGGCATCGCCTACCGCGAGTTCCGGCTCAAGGAAATCGCGGCCTCGCCGGATCGCGTCGTGGTGCACTTGGATGCCATCGGCGAGCCCGGGGAATTTCTGGATGTCGTCGATGTGTTCCGGAATCCTCACGTCGTCCTGCCCCGGCCGCGCACCATGCGCATCGTCGATCCCATGCAGTGGATCTTCGAGGCGGCGACGCAGGACATCGACGGCGTGACTTTTCGGGGCTTCCGCTATCAATTCCTGCTCACAAGCGCTACGCAGCAATTCACATCGCTGTTGGAGCGCGGCACCTGGGAGTTGGGCGAACTGCAACACCCCGTCTACGTCGTGGCGCAACGCTCCAGCAGCATGCCCTATGAGATCCGGGTCACGGAAGACGCCGCGTACGACACGAGCGAAGTCTTCACCTGTGACGGCAAGGACTCGTTGTGCTGGCAGATGATGACGCGCTACGCCGGCGCGCCGGCTTTCGACTTCCAGTTCAACAGCGCCGCCTGCCTGCTGATGTACTACGAGCGGCCGACCTACGTGGCCGCCCTGCAGCAGAAGGTGGCCGGACAGCGCTTCATCGCCCACATCGACCGCCACCGCTTCGCCGCGAGCGGAACCGCCACGCACCCGAAGAAGCTCATCCTGCTGCGCCAGGAACCTTCCGGGATCAGCCTGACCGAAGGCCGCAACCGCTGGTCAGCAGCCTTCGACGCGGTGGTGAAGAAGCTGCGCGATTTCTTCGGATATCAGCAGGATGCCATGGATCCCTGCTACTCCGGCGTGATCTGGTCCTGGCCGCCGCGGGAGCCGAAGAAGGACAGTGAGATCGTCGCCTGGCTGCCGAAGCTGGAAATGGCCGGCGTCAAGACGCTGTTCCTCGGGCCGATGTGGGTGTGCGATACATCCCTGAAGATGGGCGGCAGCGATATTCCGATGAGCGGGGGGCAAGGCAATATCTGTTGTCCTTGGAGGTATGAAATCGCGCCTGAGTTCGGCGGGGAAGCACATCTCAAGAAGATCTGCGACGAGGCGCATCGGCGCGGCATTCGGGTGCTCACCTGGATGGGCCGGTGGGTGGACACCGACGCCCCCCTGTGCAAGGAGCATCCGGAGTGGCTCCTTCGCACAGCGACCGGCGATATCTTCAATGGCGGCTATCCCACGTTCGCGGTCATGTGCCTGAACACGCCGTTCAAGCAGTGGCTGCTCGACCAACTGCTCGGCACGATGAAGCGTACCGGATTGGATGGATTCTTTCTGGATTCCTACCACAACCTGTTTTTCCAGCCGATCAACTACGCCGATCCGGCGAAGACGCCGCAGATGGAGGCGCTCATCGATCTCCAGGTGCAGTTGCAGCGGGCTGGCGCCAAGATCATGATTGAAACACAGGGAATCTTCGGCATCAGCCTGAACTGGTTCGCGCCTGCATCGATGCCGTTCCACCGAAAGGGCGGTCTGGAAGGAGTGTACGGACAGGAATATACACTGAAGAACATGCATCCGTGCATCAACTCGACATGGCTGACCCAGGGGTTGATCCCGGACGCCTTTCTCTACCGCGCGACAGCCTGCGGCTCGCCGATCCGCGTCGAGACGGAGCACGGCTACCCCGAGCCGATCCGATTCCCCGACCAGGCCTACGCCGGCATGTTGGGGCGCGTCAACCGCGAATACAACCGGGTGCACACGCTCATGGAGAAACGGCGCCTGCTGGAGGACGATCTGGGGGTTGAATGGACAAACGGATCGGACGACAGGAAGGTGCTCTTCGCTTTCGCGGATTTCCCCTGCGCGACTGCGGGCCGGGTCGAGGACATCACTTCGGGTCGGACCTTCGCGAGCGTCAGAGTGTTCTCCGCTGAGCGATTCCATACGTATGTCGTTTCCCCGGTCAGCACCTGATGCATTACTGCGGAAGGAGGATGCGCATGAAGATCGTCTGCCTCGGCGACAGCATCACCGGGGTCTCCGACCTGTCGCGCTACCTCAAGTGGTCCCATATCCTCGAGTGCATGATCGATGCGAAGATGGGTCCGGGAGCATGCTCCGTGCTGAATCGCGGCATCGGCGGCAACACCACCGCCGACATCCTCGCCCGGTTGCAGAAGGACGTCCTGGACGAGAAGCCGGATCTCGTCGTTCTCCTGATCGGCGGCAACGACGCCGCGCCAGGGAAGCTCGCGCGCGAGGAGACGCGGAGGAATCTCGACGGGATTCTCGGAAGCCTGCGCGCCGCCGGCTGCCGGATCCTCGCTCTGCAATACGCCGTCTTGGAGATCCCCGATGCGCCGGAAAAGACCTGGCGCCATCTCGACGGCAACAACGACCTGATCGCGGAGGCGGCGAAGGAGCACGGCGCCGTGCTCCTGGATTTGGGCCCGCCGATGCAGGCGGCACGGGCCGCTCTCCCCTTCGCCGCGCTGGTCTGTCCGGCGGACGGAGTGCACCTCAACCCGGGCGGCGAGTTGGTCGTCGCCCGGCAGGTGTTCGCGCGACTGACGGAACTGGGCTGGGCCTGACTCAATGCTCCAGGAAAGGACTGGTTTGACGCCGTCACATGCGCGGACGGATTCGCCTTCAAGGCGGAGTGGCAACATGAATCATCGTGAGCGTATGGAGGCGGTGTTTCGCGGACAGCGCCCGGACCAGATGGCCTGGTTCGGCGATATGACCTATTGGCACAGTGCGCACTTGCAGATTGGCGATCTGCCCGAACGTTGGCGCGGATCGAACGGCATGCACGAGCTGCATCGCGAGTTGAACATCGGCGAGTATATTCCGGGCTGCGACCCTTGTGACATAGTCGAAGGGACACAGGTGCGGCATGAGGTGACGCAGAGCAACGGACGGCGCATCGCCCAGTGGCACACGCCGGTTGGCGCGGTACGGGAAGTCCAGGAATACTTGCCCGGGTCGTTCTGCTGGGGCTACACCGAGCACGCGGTGAAAGACGCGTGCGACCTGCGCGTCGTCCGCTACATCTACAAGCACCGGCAATTCAAGCCCCGTCCGGAGCGGTATCTCGAGCTCGATGGGAGCTACGCGACCTGCGGCTTCGGGCCGGCCCACTACGCCGCGCCGCCCACGCCGATCTCGGAGTTGAACAAGCACTGGGTCGGCGTCATGGATCTGGCGTACCTGCTGGTCGACGAGCAGGAAGAGATGCAGAACACGCTCGCCGCCATCGAGAGAGCGCACGACGTAATCTACCGGCACATCGCCGCCGGCCCCGTCGGGTACGCGATGATCTGCGAGAATCTATCCGCCGCCACGATGGGCGGGTATTTCCACGAGTATATCGCGCCGCATCTGCGTCGCTGGGCGGATTGGCTGCACGCGCACGGGCACCGGACGCTGATCCATAACGACGGCACACTCCGCGGCACCTTGGAGAAGCTGGCCGCCGTCGGCGTGGACTGCGTTGATTCGGTGGTGCCCAAGCCAGTGGGGGATGTGGGGCTGGACGAGTTGCGGGCGCTGGCCGGTGACGACATTATCCTCCTGGGCGGATTGCCCGGCGCCATGTTTGCGCCGCCATTCACGGCCCGAGATATCGAGGGGCAGGTGAGGGAGATCATCCGCCTGCACAAGGATACCGGCCGATTCATGTTTGGAGTCGCCGATCAGGTCCCGCCCAACGGTGATATCAGGCTGGTCAAGCTGGTTGGCGAGTTGATCCAGGCGTATGGGCGATATTGAGACGAATGGGCGCGATGCAAGGAGATCGTATGTGCAGAAAACATTGGCGTTGCACGGCTCTTCTTCTCGGAGGATTGCTGGTGATGAACGCACTAACGGGACATGCGGAATCCGCTTCCTCGCCGACAACCGCCTCGTTCGCCGAGTTCGACCGCAAGGCGAAGGCGGGCGAGCCGCTCACAGTCGTGTTTTTCGGCGGATCCCTGACGTGGGGCGCCAACGCCAGCGACCCGCAGCTCACCAGCTATCGCGCCCTCATGGGCAGATACCTGCAGGAGCGGTATCCCAAGTGCCCGTTCACGCTCCGGGACGCCGCCATCGGCGGCACCGGATCCGATCTGGGGATGTTCCGGCTGGAACGGGACGTCCTGGCCGCCAAGCCGGATCTCGTCTTCCTGGACTTCACGGCCAACGACGGGATCGACGAGAAGGATCCCAAGAACCTCGTCTCGTACGAGACGATCCTGCGAACGCTGATCGGCCGGGGGATTCCGGTGGAACAGGTGTTCTTCGGATTCAAGTGGCACTTCGCCAAAGACGCCAAGCCGGGCTTGGCCGTCCTGCGAACGGCCCACATCGAACTCGCCAACGCCTACCACACTGGTCAAGGCGATCTGCATCCGGTGATGAAGAAAGCCATCGCCGGCGGCACCGACATCGACGCCCTCTGGCCTTTCGACCAGGCGCATCCGGACGACGCGGGCTACGCCGTTTTCTACGATGCGGTGCGCCAGGGCTTCCAGCAAGCGGTGGCGGAGGGGCGCGTCTGCACGGTTCCGAAGACACCTCTGTACGGCGAGTACCGGAATCGCAGCCGCATCCGGCTTGTAAAAACGCCGCTTCCCCAGGGATGGAGCCGCGCCATGACTTACCGTACTTCCCTCTGGTTCGACGGCCTATCCAGCCGCTGGATGGACGATGTCGCCCTGTGTGACGCCAAGCATGCGGGAGCCATCGAGCCGCTCCGGATCAAGTTCGAGGGGACGTTTGTCGGATTGTTTGGCGAAGCCAATCAGGATGGGTTGGCGGCGAGAATCCGAATAGACGGCAAACCTCATCCGTATGTGCGATATCAGGGCGACAAGGCGATCGAAGAGGAGGTTTGGCCTCTCCACATGCCCCACGGCAATGGCAACCTCTTCCTCTGGCGACCGATTTCCCGAGAACTCGCTCCCGGGAAGCACGTTCTGGAGATCGTCCCGCTCCTGCCGAAAGGCGCAAAGAAAGGACAATTGCGCCTCGAAAGCATCTGTGTTGCCGGTCTGTGACCGGCGTCAAAAGGCACCCTCTGTGGTCGTCCGTCTTGGAGAAAGGATGCGAGCATGAAGATCAAAGCCATTGTGTAGGCCACCATTGCGTATAAAACGCAGGTGGTCATCCGAAAAAGCCGCCCGAGCCACGATCTGGCGGGCTGTGAGAAATGCGGGTTAAGAATGGACTCATCCTGCACGGCCCCGAGGATCTGCTCCGGTCCGTCAAGGTTTCGCCGACGCCGCCCGAGTGATGTGCTACGACGTCGCCTCACTCAAGGACGTCGCGAGCGGCCGGGTCGCGCGGCTGAGTTACAACGAACCACCAACCAGACGGAGAAACGACACATGAGAATCAGCGGATTATCGGCAACAGCCTGCGTGCTCGCGAGCATGGCCATTCTGGCCTGCAGCAGCGGCGCGAACGCCACCCTTCAGGCGGGTGAAAACATGATCGGCCAGATGAGCCAGAACGAGGGCATTCTCGTGCTGCCGGCTCCTGGCAAGGTGGTTATCGACGGCGACCTCGAGGACTGGGACCGCTCCGGCCGCATCTGGATATTCGCCGACGCCGCGGTGCGCGACCGCTACCCGGCGGAAGTCGCGGCGATGTGGGACGCCGACAACCTCTATCTGGCGGCCAAATGGAAAGATCCGACGCCGATGTTCAGCGCGATCGATCCGGCGATCAACCCGAACGACGGCTGGAAATCGGACTGCTGGCAGATACACATGGTGACCGATCACCCGTTTTGGAACACGACCTGGTACTACACGGCGCCCAAGCAGCCGGCGATTTCGCTGGCCCATTGGAAGACCCAGGATTCCCGCGACGGCACGGACAACACGCTCCTGAAGGCCAAGGAAGGCGGAACGGATCTGGGCCAGGGCGCGCAGATGGCCTACCGGGCCGATCCGGATGGCAAGGGGTTCGTGCAGGAGATCAAGTTCCCATGGACGGTCCTCTACCGGAAGGCGCCTGAGATCAAGGCGGGTCTCGTCTTCCGCATGGGCTGCGAGTTCCTCTGGGGCGACGTGACAGGCGGCAAGGCGCCGCCCGAGCACCGCTTTCCAGACTGCATGGCCAAGGGGACGACGGACCGCCTGTTCTACTGGACCGCGACGCGGGCTGGGGCGCGATGACACACACCAAAGATAACGGGAGACATGACATGCACACAGTTTCAGCCTCAAGATCGTTGACCCGTAGTCTTCTCGTGGCGGCAGTCGTCGCGTTCGGAGCGATGCTTCCAGCAACAAGTTTTGCCGCCGAGCCGGTTGAACAGATATATCAGGAGAAAATTTGATGGGCATCCAGATGGCCGGCAGGATGATTCTGTTGGTTTTCATGTTGAGCGCTGCTGCAGCAGTTGATTGCTTGGCAAAGGAGGAACAGATGAATGTAAACCAGGGAAAGTGAACTATGGGAGACCTTTCGAACCGCCTACACGCCCGGCATTCATTCCGTTACCGCCCGGTGCGGTTGAGCCCGCAGGCTGGCTGCGCGACTGGTGTATCACGGCGCGGGACGGATATACCGGGCACATGGACGAGTTCAATCAGGCGTTTCGACAGGCTTGGGCAAGCGATTACAAGATGACAGGCGACCGGCTTTACTGGCCTAATGGCGGATGGCCATACGAGGGAGGAGGGTACTGGTTTGATGGTTTGGTTAGATTGGGCTACATCCTCCATGACGACTCGCTTATTAACCAGGCAAAGTCGCGGCTTGATGTTGTGGTCACCAACATGAATGCCAACGGCATTCTCTTCATGTGGTGGCTCAACATGAACAATCCGGGCGACGCAAAATCCGCGGAAATAGATTTCGAGTGGTCGTCACAGACTCGTGGCCCATCCAGTCGACGGGATGTTTGTAGTTCTCGGCCTTCGGGGTGCGTGCGTTGCCGCCGGCGTTTCGGGTTGCGGGTCGTCCTCTTCGCTTCGCCACGGGTGAACTCCTTTCCCTATCAGTCCCAGAAGCCCAAGAAGATCGCCGTCATCTCCTCAGGAAGACGAGCAGCTCGTCATCGAAGCTTCCTACTGCCGCATCGACTTTCCGACTGAACTCATCGTCGGGCTTGCCCCAGAGGATTGCGTTCTCGCTGTCCATCTTCTCCATCCTCCGCTCGTCCTTCTGCTTGCTTTCCTGCTGCCGGCGGTAACTGTTGATACTGAGGATGATCTCGTCCGTACACTCCTTCAGGGCCATCTTCGGCTTGTGCAATCGATCACCGAAGATGATGTTGGCGACCTTCAGATCACTGTCGAGTTCTTTGAGCGGCTCCCTGATCTTCTCCCATTTTGTCATCAGGTCAGGTGGACCATCGAGTTCGGCAAGCTTGCGACGGAACGAATGAATCGCATCCCGAATCTCGCGGACCTCCATGAGTATGCTCAAAGCAAGCTCGTACCGAGCTCGACCTTGAAGTTCGCGTCGCCAGGTCTTAAGCCCAAGGGCTGCCACGATTACCCCGACCACGACTGCAAGAGCCGTTACGATGTCCGGGGTCATCTTGATCAAGTCAGGCCAAGTCATGCTCATCGCCTCCAGTGCAAGCCGGGTAGCCTGCGTTGCCGGGGTCACATCGCCATATTATGACCACCCTATGGCCTCATGTCAATGACCTATTTCGTCCGGCGGATCAGCCGGAGCCTCGGGGGGAACCGCTCGGCGCCTAGGCTGCCCGGCCCCTGCAAGCGGATGCATTCAGAGGCGAACCGCTGTGAGACGGCGAAATCGCTGGTAAAGCGGGCTGAAGCGTGTTAAAATATTTGCATTGCTTGCGGGTGAGCAGAGGCTCGCGATGGCGAACCACGTGCCGAAGGGCACGTCGGGCGCGGTGCAGGGGACCTCCGCTGACTCTCATCCCGAATGAGGCCGCGCTCAAGCGATCGGGGCGAGAAGGCAACGGCCTCCGCTCGGAACCAGGGTGGAATCAGGGTTCCTCCGTCGATGCATGCTTCGGAGCACCGGGCAGGGCAGCGACCGCCGCGGGGAGTCCAGAGAAAGTGGTTCAGACCAGAACGGGAAGTCAAGCCCATGAAACCGATTCACAGTCCCTTGCGGGAGAAATCCTTTTTCCGCAAAACGAGCAACGCACTACTCAAGCGGTTCTTTGAGCATTACGAAACGCTCCGAGAGATCGCATGGAGTGGCCGCGCAGAGGCCGACGTGGATGACGTGTACGATGCTTACTCTGAGCTGCCTGAGGATACAAGGCGCGGAATTGCGAACGACCTCGAAAACCTGAACGACCTTGCGTCCGAACGTGGAATGCCTTGCCTAGTTGAAGCTGCAGGCCGTTGGCACATCGACTGCGGGGACATGACCGCGCATAACCTCGCTATGACTTTGTTTCTGGAGCACAGAGACACGTTCAACACGGCTCACGACTGGTGGACGATTGACCACTTTCAGGGATACTCGGACTTCCGTGGCAGGAACCCTCTCGTCATCGAGGACACAGACAAGGGCCTGCCGCAACTCCAAGCCGCCTTTTCCGATTACCTCGGCAGCCTCGAGAAAGGCGTGGACGTTAAGGTGGAGGTCTACAAGGACATTGAGAAGATTGCCTATGTTGTCTGTCACGAGGATTATGTAAAAGCGATGGAACGATTCCGAGAGCATACGCTCGTTGTCGAGAACGATCGGCCAGTCTTCTACGCAACCATGGTGTACTACCCCTCGTCGGGGAAACTGAAGGTCAAGGCTACCAAGAACGAGCTGGTCGAATTCTCCCGTGATGCTTTTGCCGAGCACATCATCGGCAGCAGAGACTTCTTCCAGCATCAGGATGTTCGATTGATCTATGATCTTGACCGCTTCAAGCTACCCTGGCAGTTCGAGCTGGATCCTGCAGATCACATTGAATACGTTCGCGTCGTGGCCATTCGCTTCCATCCTGAGTTGAACACCAAGGATACGGTGGAAGTGAGGTCTTACCGTGACCTGGCCCAGCGCCTTCGAGGCATGAACGTCGATCTCAATCGCGTGAAGATCACCCACGTTTCCCTGTGTTTCAAGTTCCCCGGCAAGGGGCGCATCGGAGCAAGGACGGTTAATCTGAGCATGCCGAACCGCAACAACCTCGGTGACAGCAAGAACGACCAACTGATAGAGAGGTACCTCGTTGAGTGGAAAATCGCCAATATGTGATGCCGATGTCGTCGATGCACTGGCAGCTACCTTCGAGCCTCGCTTTCAAGCCTCCAGGATAGTACCGTCTGAGAGTGCGACAGTGCGATTCCTTCTTGACCGACGTATACTTCTGAAGAGCTATGAAGCTACGGTGATCTGCGAACGGTGTGAGGAAATGTGCGAGGTTCCAGTGGATGGGGATGCAGGACAAAGATACTTCATCTGCCCGACGGGATATGCTGAAAGGCCTGTCCCGGTATCTGAAGACGAGGTGTCAAGCTACAGGTTCGACTTTCCGGCGTTCCGCACGGAATTCGCGACAGACAATGGTCTGACCCCCTGCAGCGATGATCTGGACTTGGGCCAGGCTTTCCACCCTGTGGCAATGGGCCGAATGGGGGGCAAGAGTGCCTTGGCCATCTACACAGCGAACCTGAATGAGAAAGAGGCGCCGACTGTTCTACCGGCACTCAAGGGCCGCCTGCAGTGCGATAGCCTGATCGTGCTGACCCCACGAAGCAAGTCCCTGGACAAGACGCTCGCCGACACGCTCAGCGTTGAAGACATCGCCTTCGTGACGCTCGACGAGCTCTTCGCCAGACGGACCTTCGAACTCGACCTCGCCGACTACTGTCACTTGCGGAACGATCTCGGCAACGTTTCTTTTCCCGACGAAGTGGAGCGACGGGCGGATGAGTGGGAAAGGCTGGAGGTGGCCGATGCCAAGTCAGGATTGTCCGACGCCGAGAGGCCCTTCTTCGGCAAGGAAGGCAACACTTGGCGCGTGGAGTTCGGTGGCATATCCACACCGGGACTTGCCGACAGAGACGGCATGCTCTACATCGCGCGGTTGCTTCAAACACCGAACCTCCCGGTCGACGTGCTGGATCTCTGGGTTCTGGCCCACCCCGGGGACTCG